>NZ_JBHSNG010000101.1:0-521 GCF_042657005.1 Rhodanobacter terrae | reverse complement strand
GAGGCTTACATCCAGAGCATTGAAGACAAGCTCAACCAGCGACCCAGAAAACGGCTACGCTTCCACTCTCCTCAGCAGATCTTCGATAAGTCTTTCAAACGCGCACTTCCTAATTGAATCGGCGCTTCAGAGATGGGCCGGTTCATCGCCGTCCGTATCCGGTTTGTTCACGCGGATGTTGCCGTGTCCCCAAAGTTTGGGCGATTGGATGATGTCGCTCATTCCGATCGAGCCCGCCACTGGTTCCACTTTTGGGCCGGCCACCGGAAATGCTCTCGAACTGGCCAGCTGGAACTCTTCCGAACCCGTCGCCAGCCCAGGCTATTGAACCGCATGCATCCAGCGATGCCTTCCTATCGGCAGAGATCGGCCGATAGTGTTGAAAAAACTCGCTTCGAAAATTCGAGCTTCGTTCGAAGCGAGAAAATCCGGCCGCGGCAATCGCTTTCTGTCGGCCTGAATGTGCAAATTTGTACAGAATCGAATTGTCGCGGCCGTCGCGATCGAAGATTTGGACGTCC
>NZ_JBHSNG010000100.1:0-532 GCF_042657005.1 Rhodanobacter terrae | reverse complement strand
CGGGGACGCCGCCGCCGGTGGGGATGGCGGTATGCGTGCAATCGGCATCGGTCACGCCCGGAAAACACTTCAGCCCGTCGGTGACGACCGCCGTGCCCGGCGCCAGATGGCGTTGGGCCCACGCGGCCAACACCTTTTTGCGAAACCCGGCCACCTCATCCATCCGCATGGCGATGGGGTGCCCCTCGGCGGTGCACTGCACCGCCGCCACAAACGGGGTCTTGCCGGGGCTGCCGCGGCCCACACCGCCGCCGTGCCGTTCGCCGCCCCAGTACGCATCGTCCATCATCACGATGCCGCCCAGTACCTACTCGCTGTCGCGCTCGACCATCGCCTGCATCAGCTTGTGCTTGAGCAGCCACGCCGTGTTGTATGACACGCCCAACTGTCGGCGCAGTGCCAAGGCCGAGATGCCGCTCTTATGTTGGGTCAGCAGATAGATGGCCAAGAACCACGTGCGCAGCGGTAGTTTGGTTTCAGCGAACAACGTACCGCTGGTCAGCGATACCTGCCGCTTGCAGCGGTTGCACTG
>NZ_JBHSNG010000099.1:0-565 GCF_042657005.1 Rhodanobacter terrae | reverse complement strand
GATATCATTTTCAGACAGGATCTGATGCATTTCCGCGCCATCGGTCGCTTCGAATACATCGTAACCTTCTGCTTCGAAAATACTTTTTAACGTGTTGCGTGTTACCAACTCGTCTTCAACGATAAGAATGTGCGGGGTCTGCATGTTTGCTACCTAAATTGCCAACTAAATCGAAACAGGAAGTACCAAAGTCCCTGACCTGCCTGCTGCATGTCGCAAATTAACATGCGCGGCGTAACATGACTAAAGTACGTAATTGCGTTCTTGATGCACTTTCCATCAACGTCAACAACATCATTAGCTTGGTCGTGGGTACTTTCCCTCTGGACCCGACGGTGTCAAAAACGGCTGACATCCTAACCATTTTAACAGCAACATAACAGGCTAAGAGAGGCCGAACACCCAATAAAACTACGCTTCGTTGACATATATCAAGTTCAATTGTAGCACGTTAACAGTCTTGTGAAATCATTGCATCGCCATGCTCTTTATAGTCACAATCTTTACCAGGCTCAACTAGTTGCGTGGATAAATTAATAAATACAGTGAATCCAAAGCCTGAAAC
>NZ_JBHSNG010000098.1:0-569 GCF_042657005.1 Rhodanobacter terrae | reverse complement strand
CCTGACCGGCGGCAACGTGAGCCTGACCAACGACCAGGCGACGCAGCTGGGAACGAGCACGGCGGCCGGCACGCTGGCGGTGACCAGCAACGGGACGCTGAGCCAGACCGGCGCGTTGTCGGCAACGGGCGCGGCGATCTTCACGCAGACCAGCACGACGGCGGGAACGTCGCAGGACATGCTGCTGGGCAGCCAGGCCAACGACTTCCGGAGCAGTGTCACGTTTGCGGCCGGCAGCGGCGCAGGCATCGACAATCTGTCGCTGCAGAACACGGATGCGGCGCCGGGTCCGCTGACGCTGCCGGCGAGCATCGCGGGCAACCTGACGCTGGACTACACCAACGGGTCGCTGGCGTTGCCGGTGGTGAGCGTGGGCGGAGCGCTGGATGCGAGTGCGGGTGGTGGCATCACGATCGCCAACAGCATCAGCACGGGCGGTGCGCAGACCTATCGCAACGCGGTGACGCTGGGTGCGGATGCGACGCTGGCCAGCACGGGCGGCGGTGCGATCGACTTCGCATCGACGCTGGATGGCGCGCATGCGCTGACGGTGAACACGTCGGGCCTGA
>NZ_JBHSNG010000097.1:0-573 GCF_042657005.1 Rhodanobacter terrae | reverse complement strand
ACGTTCAACGCCGCACGCACTGACATGCACGACGCAACACAGAGGACAACATGATGGCCAGCGAAAGCCTGAAAGCTCAAGGCAAGAGCATCAAGCGGGCGGTATTGACGGGAAGTCTCTTACGGGAGTTGTTAGGCGAAATTGGCCAAGATGTTGAACCGCTGACCAAACCCGCCCGCTTGAACTGCTCAACGAAGGCCGATATTGCCACAGCTTGCGGGACTGGGGCTTGCCACAGGAACCATGCCGCGTGGAACCGCCGAAGTCAGCTGCAGTGATTGCGCGGTGGCAATGAAACATGGGTCGAAGCGGTGAACTTGCCGATGCCGTCAATGGTGATGAGCGGTGTCCGGAGCCGACTGACGAACAGCCGCTGAACTCGCCGAAGTAGAAACCACCACCCATTTTTACCAATACCGCCTAACGCTGGAGTTAAGCGGCGGCGTAGCCGTCCGCCTTGAACGAGTAAAAAGAGACTTCCTCCCCTTTCGGCCTCGAGGGCCATGATGGTGATGCTGGTCAACCGTCACTCGAAGAGGAAGTCTCCATGAGCACTATAACCATTGGCGTGGA
>NZ_JBHSNG010000096.1:0-611 GCF_042657005.1 Rhodanobacter terrae | reverse complement strand
CCTCAGGGTCAGGTCTTGTCTTGCCACATGCCACTTCGAGCGATGCGGCTTACCGTCGCATAGTGCAAGCCGAAATGCTCGCCGATCGCCTTCAAGGTGTAGCTGCCGCTGGCGTAGGCGGCGCGAATGGCGCCGTCACGATCTGATGCCGCACGTTCGTATTGCGCCAGCGACTTCTGCGCTCGCTGCTTTCGAGGCACCTCAGGTGAAGGCGCCCGGGCGCGCGCCACCATCCGCTCCGCAAAGTTGTCATCGCCGAGGAACAGTTGCTGCTTGTTCTCCGGCAATGAGACCCCGGCACCCTCCGCCACAAAGCGCGCGAATGCTCGCCGCGCCACGCCGCGATCCGCCGAAAACAGCTCAAGCATCTCGGCGACCGCCAGCGTGTCCTGCGCCGTTGCCTTGCCCATGACTGCCCGATAGCTGCTCCATGGCCAGTCGGCGGCCGAAGCACACAGCTTCGCGCGCACCGGGTTCAACACGATGTAGCGCGACAGCTCCAGCAGATAGCTGTCCCTGTCGACCAGGATCGCCTTGTAGCGACCTTGCAGCACATGGCCGACGCGGGTATGGCGCCGGTTGAACGCCTGCGTGTAGACACCATTGACCTC
>NZ_JBHSNG010000095.1:0-631 GCF_042657005.1 Rhodanobacter terrae | reverse complement strand
GATGGCGCCGAAGATCGGCTGTGTGCCGCAGACGTTGCTGGGCTGGGTCCAGCGGCACGAGGTCGACGCCGGTGTTCGCGGCGGCGTGACCACCGCCGAAGCGCAGCGTGTGAAAGAGCTTGAGCGTGAGGTCAAGGAGCTGCGCCGGGCCAACGAGATCCTGAAGCTGGCCAGCGCGTTTTTTGCCCAGGCGGAGCTCGACCGCCGACTCAAGTCCTGAGGGACTTCATCGACGAACATCGGGGCACCTTCGGGGTCGAGCCGATCTGCAAGGTCTTGCAGGTCGCCCCGTCGGGATATCGACGCCATGTGGCGCTTCAGCACGACCCGCAACGACGCTGTGCCCGAGCCAAGCGCGACGCGATGCTGGTGCCGGAGATCGAACGTGTCTGGAGAGGCAACATGCAGGTCTACGGTGCTGACAAGGTCTGGCGGCAGCTGGCACGCGAGGGGATGACGGTAGCGCGGTGTACGGTTGAGCGATTGATGCGGCGGCAAGGCTTGCGCGGTGTGATGCGCGGCAAGGTCGTGCGCACGACGGTCAGTGATGGCAAGGCGCCGTGCCCACTGGATCGGGTCAATCGACAGTTCCGTGCCGAGCGACCGAACCAGCTCTGGGTCTCGGATTTCA
>NZ_JBHSNG010000094.1:0-640 GCF_042657005.1 Rhodanobacter terrae | reverse complement strand
CGAGCCCCACGCCTGGCTCACCGACACCCTCACTCGCCTGCCCACCACCAAAGATCGCGACATCGCATCTTTGCTGCCGCTGGCATAGGCTTCGGTCAACATCAAGGTGCGGTGGGCGGGCGCTTACATTGTAACGATTGGCATGCGCTTTTATTTTGATAACTCAGATTTACTCGTACAGTCCAGTTAGATGCGTTTGGGCTGCGGCTCCGCCAGGGCAGCTTGTTCGACGCCGTACCGGGTGTGCCACATCGCCCGAGATCACGTCCGCATGATGCGCGACAGTGCCCATTGCCCCTCGGCTTTGTAGCCACGCATGAATTGCGACAGGTTTACACAGCTAAACCCGGTGATCCGCGTCGCGATGAGCAACGGATGGTGGGTCACCATGGCATACCCCACTCCATCACCCTCCACCGGACATTTCAGCTGCTCGGAGAGGTACAGACACACGTCGTCCAGGTTCTCGGTGACCCATCGGTACTTCACCTCGAATTGCCGGGCGTAGCTCTTTGAACCGCCCCGGGATTTGAGGAGGCTCCAACTCTTGAGAGAATGGAGCCATGAACAAGTCCACGAAGTTTTCCCCTGAAGTCCGCGAGCGCGCGGTGCGCATGGTGCAGGAGCACCGCGGAGAGTA
>NZ_JBHSNG010000093.1:0-650 GCF_042657005.1 Rhodanobacter terrae | reverse complement strand
AAATCACTTGGTGGGGCTGTATCGCTTCGCGCACGCACAGATCCTTGAGCACTTCACTGGCCTGGGCGCTGCTCTCTTCGGCATAGACCTGCCAGCCGACGATCTTGCGGCTGAACACGTCCATGAACAGGTACAGGTAGAAGTACTGTCCGCGAACGGTGGTGGGCAGGTAGGTGATGTCCCAGCTGTACAACTGGTTGGGTGCGGTGGCGCAGACGGCGCGTGGCTTGCTGCGTGATTGGGATGGCCGTTCACTGCGCCGATGCGCCAGTTGCTTTTCATCCCGCAGGACCCGGTAGAAGGTCGATTCGGATGCGATATAGCGTTGCTGGTCAGCCAGACGAGGCACAATCTGGCTCGGTGGCAGGTGACCGAATTCGGCGGAGTTGGCGACCGCCAATAGCTCGGCGCGCTCCTCGGCGCTGAGCTTGTGCGAGGGCACATGGTGCCGCAACGAACGCCCATCCACGGCGTCCGGCGCACCGTCTTGCCAACGCTGCAACGTGCGCGCGCTCAGCCCCAGTATCTCGCAGGCGTGCTCTTGGCGAGCCCCCGCGGTGGTCGCTTCGCTGATCAGGCTGATCACGATTTGGCGCTCTTCGAGGGACGTCATGACGCCTCGTCCCCGAACAGCGCTTGATATTTTTTTG
>NZ_JBHSNG010000092.1:0-680 GCF_042657005.1 Rhodanobacter terrae | reverse complement strand
ATCGACATGGGGTACACCTCATCAGATTCCTGCTGGTCAAAAAACCAGCAGGAAGGTTGGGGTACCCGGGTCAATTTTCGGTCGGCATCAGCTCGAAAAGTGGGTCAGTTTTGGATCGGCCTCAACAGTCCCGCTTACGAGCGCCTCGACGACGCGATCAAGAGCCCCGAATTCCTCAAGGCCGTTGGTGAGCTCACCGGCATCGAAGGCTTGATCTACGATCCATGGTATCTGGGCGGCGGTACGCATGAAAACCGCAACGGCATGAGCCTGGATCCCCACGTCGACTTCAACTATCACCCCAGCGAAAAATGGCATCGGCGCCTCAACCTCATCATCTATCTGAATCCGACATGGGATGATTCATGGGGCGGTTGTCTGGAAATCTTCCGCGATCCTTATGCCGACAATCGGCCGTCGCGCGCGGTGAGCCCGGCCTTCAATCGTTGTGTCATTTTCGAGACATCCGAAAAATCCTGGCATGGCTTCGATGCGATCCGGCTACCCGACGAACATGCAGATATCTCACGCCGCTCGATCGCGTTGTACTTCTACCTGATTAGCGTCGAACCTCAGTTGCAAGTCGCATGATGTGCGACGGCAGCGAGGGATGGGATGCTGAAGCCATGTTCTCGACGGGAGTGTGAGTCATGGCGATGAATAGGGTGCAGTTTCAGAAA
>NZ_JBHSNG010000091.1:0-687 GCF_042657005.1 Rhodanobacter terrae | reverse complement strand
GCGGTGACGCTGGGTGCGGATGCGACGCTGGCCAGCACGGGCGGCGGTGCGATCGACTTCGCATCGACGCTGGATGGCGCGCATGCGCTGACGGTGAACACGTCGGGCCTGACCACCTTCGGCGGCGCGGTGGGCGGTATCGCGCCACTGGCATCGCTGACCACGACCGGAGGCGGCAGCACGCTGCTGGACAGCAGCGTGGGCACCACCGGCACGCAGACCTACAACGGTGCGGTAACGCTGGGAGTGGACGCCACGCTGACCAGCGGCAATGCGGTGACCTTCGGCAGCACGCTGGATGGCGGCCACGCGCTCACCGTCGATGCGAATGGCCTGGTGAATTTCATGGGGGCGGTGGGCGGCGGCACGGCGCTCAGCCGGCTGGCCACGACCAGCGGCAGTTTCAGCGCGGGTGCGCTGACCATCGGCAACGGTGGCCTGTCGGTGCAGACCACCGCCGGCGGCATTACCCAGGTCGGCGCCTTCACGGTGAGCGGCGCGAGCAACTTCAACGCCGGCACGAACGCGATCACGCTGACGAACGCGACGAACGCGTTCACCGGCCCGGTGAGCCTGACCGGCGGCAACGTGAGCCTGACCAACGACCAGGCGACGCAGCTGGGAACGAGCACGGCGGCCGGCACGCTGGCGGTGACCAGCAACGGGACGCTGAGCCAGACCGGCGCG
>NZ_JBHSNG010000090.1:0-692 GCF_042657005.1 Rhodanobacter terrae | reverse complement strand
CAGCGCCTGCGCGTTGGTCAGGCTGAAGCTGGCTGCATTGAAGGCGCCCAGCGTGCCGATCAGGTTGGCGCCGTCTAGCGTGGTGTCGCCCGTCGAGCTGCCCGTCAGCGTGCCGGCCGTGATCACTCCAGTGGCACCTTCACCGATGTTTCCCGCCGACGCCAGTGTCGTGGCCGTGCCGTTGACGTTGCCGTTGATGGTCAGGTTGCCGCTGGCAGTCGTCAGCGCGGCGCTGCCGCCGCCGTCCACCGTGCCCGTCACGGTGAGGCCCGTACCGTCGGTCAGGCTGAAACCTGCCGCGGTGAAATTGCCCAGGCTTCCGATCAGGTTGACCTGGTTCAATGTCGCGCTGCCCACCGAGCTGCCTGACAGGGTTCCGGCTGTCAGCATGCCGCCGGTCTGGCTGATGCTGCCAGCCGAGGACAGGGTCACATTGCTGCCGGTGATGTTGTTGCCCAGCGTCAGATTGGCCGCCGAGTCCAGCGCGATCGTGCCGCCGCTCAGGTCCTGATCAATGGAGAGCGCACCGCTGGTGGTGGTCAGGCCGATGCTGCCCGTGCCGCCGGTGGTCGTCAGCGGGCCGTTGACCGTCAGCGCCTGCGCGTTGGTCAGGCTGAAGCTGGCTGCATTGAAGGCGCCCAGCGTGCCGATCAGGTTGGCGCCGTCTAGCGTGGTGTCGCCCGTCGAGCTGC
>NZ_JBHSNG010000089.1:0-694 GCF_042657005.1 Rhodanobacter terrae | reverse complement strand
CCACCATTTATACTTGTAAATCAACGTTTTGCAATCAAAAGCCTCGCCATCGTTGCGGGGTTTTTTGCGTCTTTTAGACCGAAGTCGTGCTCAAGGCGGCCATCTGATCAGCGCGTTTCGCGGCCTTGCGGACCTTGTCGATCTGGCCGGATGCGCAGGGCAATGAGCATCGCCATCTCGGCAAGCGGGTAGAAATACCGGTGCCCCTCGGGCAATCCATTGGGTAGTTGCGGCATGGAGGGCTTGTCCGTGCTGGCTAGAAGGCAACAGCCTACCGCTTGACGCTGTCTGGGCTATTGCCGGCATCCGTGGATGCAGTCCTTGGCGAAGTACAATCCAGGCATGGATATCTTCAAGGTTTTCACGCTCGAAGCTGCACACCGGCTCCCGAACGTGCCCGAAGGGCACAAGTGTGCGCGGTTGCATGGGCATTCCTTCCGTGTCGAGGTTCATCTGACCGGTGAGCCAGGAGCCGATACGGGATGGGTGATGGACTTCGGTGACGTCAAGGCGGCCTTCCAGCCGATCTACGACCAGCTCGACCACCACTATCTCAACGACATCGACGGGCTGGACAATCCGACCAGCGAACGGCTGGCGATCTGGATCTGGGAGCGGCTCAAGCCGACGCTCCCGCTACTTTCGGAGATCGTAGTGCACGAGACTTGTACCTCCGGGTGTCGCTTCCGAGGGG
>NZ_JBHSNG010000088.1:0-695 GCF_042657005.1 Rhodanobacter terrae | reverse complement strand
CCATGGAGTTCAGCTATGGATGCGACCCACTCCAAGAGTGCTTTCGTGTACGGACAGGTCAGGCGCGCTCTGCAGTCGGGACGCTACGCACCCGGGCAGCGGATCGATCCGGCCACGCTTGCCGCAGAGTTCAACCTCAGCCCCACGCCGGTTCGAATCGCCCTGTCCCGTCTGGCCGGCGAAGGCATGGTCGCCGACCACGCCCGCAACGGACTGCACGTCCCCTTGCTCACCGAAGTCGCCATGCGCGATCTCTACGATTGGATGGAGCGCCTGTTGTTGATGGCATGCGATATCGGTGTGGCACCGATGTTCCGGAAGACCCGAAAACCGGAGCTTTCGCGCGCTGACGACGATCTGGTGAAGCTGACCTGGCAGCTGTTCGACGCGATCGCCGGTGCGACCGGTCACTGGTCGCTGCACCATGCGGTGAAACGAGCCAACGACCGGCTGGCACCGATACGGCGTGCCAAGCAAGGATTGCTCGAGCACAGCTTCGAAGAGCTTTCGGAACTGAACCGGTATTGGCAGACACGCGACGTTCCGGCCCTGAAGTCCGCATTACGCGACTATCACGAACGCCGGAAGCAACTCGTCCCGAGCATCGTGGCGTTGCTGAATGACCGCAGCGACGACCTTCATCACTAGGCAGCCTCCGATCCAGTGCTCTCGTGGGTCATCGTGTTGCGGGAAAG
>NZ_JBHSNG010000087.1:0-718 GCF_042657005.1 Rhodanobacter terrae | reverse complement strand
CCGAGGCTTACATCCAGAGCATTGAAGACAAGCTCAACCAGCGACCCAGAAAACGGCTACGCTTCCACTCTCCTCAGCAGATCTTCGATAAGTCTTTCAAACGCGCACTTCCTAATTGAATCGGCGCATCACGGCGTGTCCACAGCACATATGTTGTGCTCAGCGACGTGCGAGCGACTGCCGCTCGCTGACGGAGATGAGCATGAATGCGCACACCATGTTGTGGACTGCAATCGTGTTGCGATTGCTGCCGCCGGAGGGCTGGTGTTGGCAGCAGTTCGCGTTTTCGGCAAGCGGAATCCGCCTGCGTGGCTGGCGCTGTTGCATGGCCTGCTTGCCGGCGCTGGTTTGACGTTATTGCTCTTCGCAGCGTTCAGCACAGGCGTGCCACTCCTCGCGGTCTGGGCGCTGGTGTTGCTGTTGATCGCCGCTGTCGGCGGCTTGTTGATGAATCTGGGCTACGCCTGGAATCGTCAGTTGATTCCCAAGTCATTGATGTACGGTCACGCTCTGATCGCCGTGGTCGGATTCACCCTGCTGATCGTCGGCGCGCTCGATTGAGCGCCTAGGCGATGGAGCGATGCTTACGTTAAATGAGTAAAAAGAGACTTCCTCCCCTTTCGGCCTCGAGGGCCATGATGGTGATGCTGGTCAACCGTCACTCGAAGAGGAAGTCTCCATGAGCACTATAACCATTGGCGTGGATTTGGCGAAGAGC
>NZ_JBHSNG010000086.1:0-757 GCF_042657005.1 Rhodanobacter terrae | reverse complement strand
ATCAGAGGCACATCACCGTCACGGCGGCACGAAAACGCCGGAAACATCGCCTTTTTCCCGTAACCATGCCAGCGTTTTCGCACGGCCGTCTGGACGGCTGTTTCAAAGTCGATAGATCAGGGCATCCTTAGCACTGTAGCTTGTAGCCGAGGAATGCATGGGGCTTGAGCTTCGGCTTGCGTGGATAGGATCGGCCGGGTTGGATGCGAACACGAGCGGCGGCGATGGCGGCGAGGGCCGCGGGCAGCTTGCGCAGGCAAGCGGTGGCTGCCAGCAGGCAACCGACGAGGATGGGCTTGAGCGCGCCGAAGGCGTAGGTGCGATTGGCGCGATGCCGTGGCGGCGCCTCGTCGTGCGTCGGCGTCGGATCGGCGCCGCTGAGCAAGCAGTGCAGGTTGTCGGCCAAAACCTTGGCGGCGAAATCCTGTTTGAACGCCAGCGTGGTGAGGCCGGTCACGGCTTCCAGGCGCAGGCGCAGCTTGACGCGCTTGAAGGCTTCCTCGATGCGCCAGCGGCGGTGGTAGAGCTCGCCGAAGGCGGCCGCCGGGTAACGCTCGGCATCGTGCAGCGAGGTCATCAGCACGCGCACCGAGCCCGCCGGTGTGGCATCGCGGATCAACCGTACGGGCGTCTGTCGACTCCCCGTAAACTTGATCCAGGCATAAGCAGAGGTCTCCGGGCAAACTAGCCCCAAGGAGACCCACGATGCGCAAGAGCAAGTTCACCGAAAGTCAGATCGTCGCGACGCTGAAGCAGG
>NZ_JBHSNG010000085.1:0-758 GCF_042657005.1 Rhodanobacter terrae | reverse complement strand
AAGGCCGCGAAACGCGCTGATCAGATGGCCGCCTTGAGCACGACTTCGGTCTAAAAGACGCAAAAAACCCCGCAACGATGGCGAGGCTTTTGATTGCAAAACGTTGATTTACAAGTATAAATGGTGGCTATGGGTGCCACCACCCTACGCGCGCAAGTAACTGACACCGCGATGATGAAGTGAGTTGGCCGGAGAGCTTGTACCACCATTGGTACCACCAATGTTCCGGCACTGGAGCGAAAAATGTTACCCGAGAACTCGTCTCGAACAGGTTCGTCAATCGACTAGGCCGGGAAAATGTGAGGGTCATTCGGAAAAAGGTAATTAAGGTAATCTTTTGAAATGAGCAACAAATTTACCATGATAATCAAAGGTATATGGTAAAATCATCACGGTAATTATTTGGTGATATCCAGGTAATTAGTGACCCCTCAAAAAGGTAATATCGCAAATCCGTGAGACTCTTTAAAATCAACAACTTGCAAAAAAATACCTCGGAAGTTACCAGAAATTACCCCTGAAAGGTAATTATAAACTCGATATAAATCATACATTTATGTATGTTTTTCGGGTTGGTTACCGAAATTACCTCTTTCCGATGGTCCCTCCGTTTTTGGCGAGACAAGCAGTCTGAACCGCCCCGGGATTTGAGGAGGCTCCAACTCTTGAGAGAATGGAGCCATGAACAAGTCCACGAAGTTTTCCCCTGAAGTCCGCGAGCGCGCGGTGCGCATGGTGCAGGAGCACCGCGGAGAGTA
>NZ_JBHSNG010000084.1:0-769 GCF_042657005.1 Rhodanobacter terrae | reverse complement strand
AACTGGACGCGCATCCATACCGTCCATCTGAATCCCGACCAGGACGCCATCACGACAGCTCGTAACCAGGAACGAAAAGCCGCCTGAAAATTAATCATTGAGGCGACAACTAGCTTGAAATTTTCCGCCTTGCAGTCAGTGAGGCAGGTGTGTCAGGACTGCCTACGTGCGACCCGTTGCCTGATGAGCGGGGCCTTCAGGCTTATGCGCACATAGACGCGTCCGGCATACTGCGCGCGAATTCTTACTCGCCCGCCGGCGCAAAGATTGACGACGCCGGCGTTCTGTCGACGCTTAAGCGACTCAGAAGTGCCTCAGAGATCAGAGGAGAGAAGCAATCATGAAGATTTGGAACGGATACGGGTCTGAGCACTCGATGAACCTGGTTCTCATCGGAAGGTTCAAGCGCGCGCGAGACGCAGAGAAGGTAGAGAAGGATATTGACAAGCTCAGCACTCAGGCTTCGAGAGATGACAGCCAGTCCATCCCCTTTGGTGAGCCTGAGGATCAGAAATTTTCAGACGACATGCTCTCGTTGCTGCGTAGTGAACCGCCCCGGGATTTGAGGAGGCTCCAACTCTTGAGAGAATGGAGCCATGAACAAGTCCACGAAGTTTTCCCCTGAAGTCCGCGAGCGCGCGATGCGCATGGTGCAGGAGCACCGCGGAGAGTATCCATCGCTGTGGGCCGCGGTGGAGTTGATGGCGCCGAAGATCGGCTGTGTGCCGCAGACGTTGCTGGGCTGGGTCCAGCGGCACGAGGTCGACGC
>NZ_JBHSNG010000083.1:0-786 GCF_042657005.1 Rhodanobacter terrae | reverse complement strand
CGTTCGTCCTGGCTCAGGTGCGTGTAGCTCAATGTGCAGTTCCACTTGGCGGTGAAGCTGCGCAGGCTACCGCACCTGCGCTACTTCCCGGGGCTGGAGTGATGCACTTCTAAATTGAATCCGCCGGGTTACCGGGATAACACTACGGCTACGGACCGCTTAGGGGATAACGTGAGGATGGTCGAGAACCCAATTCGTCAAGAACTTGGTTTGCCGCTGCGAACGCGCTACTAGCTGTATAAGGACAACTGTCATGACAAATAAGGTACGAATACTCGTTCTCATTTTATATTCCCTACTTCTTAGCCAAGTACAGGCGTCTCCGGCGATCAAGCATGGAGTCGTCTACGCTAAAGAAGCGCCGGTATGTTTTGTCGACTTTCGAATTGATTTAGTGGTGGGAAAGAGTGAGTCTAATATTGGCGATGATCAATATTGCAGGTACGCCATAAATCGCGAGAGATTCCTTTCTTTGCTAACTCCCGCTCCTGCTTCAACTTTCTATATGAATGGCAACGTGCGAGCCAAGGTATCCATGTCAGCAAAAGACGAATATTTTATCGATTACAACGGCGTTGTACGTTTTGGTGATAAAAAGTTTCAGGTTAGTAAGAAGAATTTTACAAACGCGCTTCGAAAACTAAAACGGTATCAGTCCACTAAGGATGCTCTGATTTATTCCCCGTGTGCGGCATCATAGCGACCAGTCCCAAGGAAGCCCATCGCCGATGAAACAGCGTTCGTTCGCCTCGTTGAGTTTCGAGTCCAAGAAGAAGCCGACACGCC
>NZ_JBHSNG010000082.1:0-878 GCF_042657005.1 Rhodanobacter terrae | reverse complement strand
TCCTGATTCCCCACATCACGCATCCAACGTTGCGAGCCGATAACTCAGCGGCGGCGTCCGCGCGGCAGCGACGATGAGCCGCGGCACCAGGGCGGCCAAGTCGAAGCGACGATTGAAGCGGTAACAGAACTCGGACAGATAGCGCTGCAGGTACTTCGGACGCAGCGCATGGTAAGTGCCGTGCAGCGCGTTCTTGACGTTGCCCAGCATCGTGTTGACCCACGTGAAGATGGGATGCCCCAGATCGGGGACGCCACCACCGGTGGGGATGGCGGTATGCGTGCAATCGGCATCGGTCACGCCGGGAAAACACTTCAACCCGTCAGTGACGACCGCCGTACCCGGCGCCAAGTGGCGTTGGGCCCACGCGGCCAACACCGTTTTGCGAAACCCCGCCACCTCATCCATCCGCATGGCGATGGGGTGCCCCTCGGCGGTGCACTGCACCGCCGCGACAAACGGTGTCTTGCCGGGGCTGCCGCGGCCCACGCCACCGCCGTGCCGTTCGCCGCCCCAATACGCATCGTCCATCATCACGATGCCGCCCAGTACCTGCTCGCTGTCGCGCTCGACCATCCCCTGCATCAGCTTGTGCTTGAGCAGCCACGCCGTGTTATACGACACGCCCAGTTGCCGCCGCAGCGCCAGCGCCGAGATGCCGTTCTTGTGCTGGGTCAGCAGGTAGATCGCCAGAAACCACGTCCGCAACGGCAACTTGGTCTCGGCGAACAGCGTGCCGCTGGTCAGCGACACCTGCCGCTTGCAGCGGTTGCACTGATACACGTCGCGGCGTTTGAGATGACAGTGGCCGGTCTGACCGCAGTCTTGGCAGCGGAACCCGCCCGGCCAACGCACCTGCGCCAGCGCCTCGCGGCACT
>NZ_JBHSNG010000081.1:0-887 GCF_042657005.1 Rhodanobacter terrae | reverse complement strand
GCATGCAGGTGAGCACTTTCAGTCGCAGGTACTCCTCATCGCGCAGTCCGTAGGCGCGACGTTGGATGACTCGGATTTTGTTGTTGAGTCCTTCGACGAAGCCGAGCGAGACTTTGTTCTCGGGAAGGCAGTGAGCGGCGATGCCGTCCCAGTGTCGTTCGATCAGTTCGGCAAACTTCTCGTAGGGTTCGAGCCGCTGCCAGCGCAGCGATTTACGCCAGTTATCGAAGAAGCGCCGGGCCCAGCCTTCGCGCTGGTAGTCCCACAACTGGCCGAAACTTTCCTTCAGCAGGTAGGCGGTGTTGAGCCGCTTGTTGGCGGCCAGCAGCTGCTTGAGCGCGGCCTTGCCATCGAGGCTGAGGTTCTCGCGGTGCGACAGCAAGGTGTACTTCTGCCCCTTGATGTAGCGACGATCCTTGCCGCTCAGACGGACGTATTCAGCCTTGCGTACCGTATCGAGTGCCTTGCCCAGGTGCGCCATGATGTGGAACTTGTCGAAGCGGATCGCTGCCTGCGGAGCGCGCGTCTGAGTGGCACGGCGAAACGGCTTCCACATGTCCATCACCGCCAGTCGTATGCCCGCCGATTTCCTTGTCCCCAGCGCTTCGTAGAACATCGCCATGCTCGCTTCGGAGCGATCCGTGCCGCCGAACCAGATCGGTCGTTTGCGGATCAGATCGCTGACCACGATACGGTAGGTGTGGCCCTTGCGGATCGAGATTTCGTCGATGCCGATCGCCTTCGGACCGGGCATGCCGGCGCGTTTGAGTTGTTCGGCCATGTACTGCTTGTCCAGCGCCTTGACCGTCTGCCAGTCGAGTCGAAACTCCTTGGCGACATCGCTGATCGATGCACCTCGACAGCGCCGTCCGACGTGCCAGGCAAAC
>NZ_JBHSNG010000080.1:0-988 GCF_042657005.1 Rhodanobacter terrae | reverse complement strand
GGCGGATTCAACTACGAAGTGCACCACGGTTGAGGGAGACATCGAAAACGTGTTGTGGCGTACGGAAGTCTAAACGCTTTCGAGGCCGCTGGTTGAGCTTGTCTTCAATCGCTTGAATGTCGTCGTCAGAGTAAGCGCTCAGATCACATCTCTTGGGCAGGTACTGCCGTATCAAGCCGTTCGTGTTTTCATTGGTCCCACGCTGCCAGGATGAGTACGGTTCGGCGAAATAGCTCCGAGCTGTCAGAGCGATGTCCACCACGGCGTGCTCGGCGAACTCGCTACCGTTGTCCCAGGTCAGGGTATGCACGCGAGCCTGCAGGGAATGCAGGGCGTGGACGATGGCGCGCATGACCGTGTCCGCTTCGCCGTTGGGCACGAGCCGCATGCGTAGCAGGCCGGACTTGCGGTCGACCAGCGTCACGACCCGCGCAAGCCCTTTGCCCACGATGGTGTCGCCTTCCCAGTCACCCACCCGCGCGCGCGTCTCCACGATCGCCGGTCGCTCGGCGATGCGTCGCCCACGAAAGCGTTGACGCTGCCGCGGCGTGCCGCAGCGATGATGGCGGCGCCGTTGTTTGCGGCAGCGCAGATTCCGCCACAGCTCGCCACCGCGTTGGCGGTCGGCGGCGATGTGTTGGTAGATGCGCTCGTGGCTGATGGATGCCTCGCTGGCGATCTGTACGGGGCTCCATTGCTCAGCCGTCAGCCGCGCTTCCACGGCAGCCCACTGTTCCGGCTGGATCCGAGCTTGCGTGCTCGCTGCATGCCGACGCTTCGCGCTCTGCCGCTGTGCGGCCCGTGCGTGATAGGTCGTCGTGTCGCCCGGGTTGCGTCGAAGCTCGCGGCTGATCGTCGTCGCCGCGCGTTTCAACTCCGCGCTGATTTCGCGGGCTGAAAAACCACCCCTATGCAGGTGTTGAATCTGATAGCGTTCGTCTTGGCTCAGGTGTGTGTAGCTCATGTGCAGTTCCACTTGGCGGTGAAG
>NZ_JBHSNG010000079.1:0-1002 GCF_042657005.1 Rhodanobacter terrae | reverse complement strand
CGTTTTCGACTGCGCGAGATGCTGCCGCGTCTGGCTCGCGCCATGATGCTGTGCAAGCCCCATGCGGAGCCGGTCTTGCGGATGGCTAGCAATTTTCATGGCTGAGGATCAGGGCTAATCAGGTGGCTTGATGGTGACCCCATTCGAAATCGTGATATCGGACCGTTCAAACAAGAGGAGCTTGAACACGAGTTATCAGACTACATGGCGGAGGCGAACACCGAGGCCTTTGGCGACGGTCGCTCGAAACTTGAGTTTGAAACGTTGGCTAATTCCGATCTACCTTCTGCGGGCTCCATTGTAGACTTCGAGGGGTTTTGCAAGGTACTGAAGTACATAAAGCAGGCAACTTCTCCGCCTCCGTCTGGGTTCCGAGCAAGGAGCATTGCGACTGCTCGGGATAGAAACGGTAGCTACGTCGTTTACCCGAGCCCGACTTACGTCCTTTCGCAGCTCGGTGTCATCTACGAGCATTGGAAACGTTATCGGGTGATAGAGCCCGGATTCGCGGCTGTCGTGGCTATGACCGCCTTGACGAACCTCCATCCTTTCATCGATGGTAATGGAAGGATCGCCAGAATTGTCTTCAACTGGACCTTGAACCCAAGCCGCGCCAACCCTGTGTATCTTCCCATCTACGAGCTGTCAGCCTTGTCTAGATGTGGATATCTCGTGCGCTTACGTCAAGCCCAATACCATTCGGAATGGGGGCCCTTGTTCCAATTTCTATTGCTCTGTAGCGAGAGGCTGTTCTATGACGGAGGTGTAAATCTCATCTCTGCACAATCGCCGTAAGGCGCAAAAGGGACGGAAGGATTTTGCATGAGCGCTCATGTCTGGCGCGTGCACCTCGACTCCCGCGAAGCTCATCCGACAACCTGATTAGCGTCGAACCTCAGTGAAGAAAATTACTCGCCAAGCGCAGCATCGGCTCCGGGCAAGGCTTGCAGAGCACCATCGCGCGCGTCAGCCGCGGCAGCAGGTCGTGCAGTCGAAACCGGC
>NZ_JBHSNG010000078.1:0-1019 GCF_042657005.1 Rhodanobacter terrae | reverse complement strand
CCTGATTAGCGTCGAACCTCAGTGAAGAAAATTACTCGCCAAGCGCAGCATCGGCTCCGGGCAAGGCTTGCAGAGCACCATCGCGCGCGTCAGCCGCGGCAGCAGGTCGTGCAGTCGAAACCGGCGGTTGAAGCGGTACGCCGCCTCGGCCAGATAGCGCCGGGCGTAACGATGTTGCTTGACGGAATGGTAAACCCCATCCAACGCCCGCTTGACGTTGGACAGGACGATGTTGACCCAGCGCGCGCCTTGGACTTCCGTGGCGGCGCGGCCGCCTTCGGTCTCCAACACCGTGTGCGCATGGCCGGTGGCGACGAAGCGGCGGAAGGCGCCGAGCCCGTCGCTGAAGGCCTCCGCTTCCGGTGCCAGCCGGCGCTGGGCCCAGTCGGTGATCGTGGCGTTATCGAAGGTGCGCACCGGTTCGATCACCGCATGGTGCGGATGTTCCAGTGTTGCGTCGGTCTCCACCGCGATGACAAAGGCCTGCTTGTTCTCCGAACCCCGGCCCGGTTTGCCGCCGTTGCGTTCACCGCCCAGATACGCGTCGTCGATCTGCACGAAACCCTCCAGCCGGCGCGGCTCCTCGCGTTCCAGCATGCTTTGCATGATCTTGTGCTTGAGCCGCCATGCCGTGCGATAGCACACGCCCAAGTGCCGCATCAGTTCCAGCGCGGCCAGGTTGGTCTTGGTCGAGGTCAGCAGGTGGATCGCCAGGAACCACGTCGTCAACGGCAGTTTGCTCGACTGAAACACGGTGCCGCTCACCACCGTGGTCTGGTGTGCACAGGCGCGGCACTGGTAGTACTGCTGACGGCCGCGACGGAACGTCGAACGGCGTCGATCGCCGCACGCCGGACAGCGGAAACCCTGCGGCCAGCGCGCCCGGTACAGCGCCCGGTGGCACTTCGCTTCGGTGCCGTACTGCGCGTGGAAGTGGACCATCGACAGACCTTTCTGAAACTGCACCCTATTCATCGCCATGACTCACACTCCCGTCGAGAACATGGCTTCAGCATCCC
>NZ_JBHSNG010000077.1:0-1052 GCF_042657005.1 Rhodanobacter terrae | reverse complement strand
CGGATTCAATTTAGAAGTGCATCACTCCAGCCCCGGGAAGTAGCGCAGGTGCGGTAGCCTGCGCAGCTTCACCGCCAAGTGGAACTGCACATTGAGCTACACGCACCTGAGCCAGGACGAACGCTACCAGATTCAGCACCTGCACCGTGGAGGTTTCTCCATGAGCGAGATCGCAGAGCAACTTCAGCGTAATCCCAGCACGATCCGTCGGGAGCTGGGTCGCAACACATACGGTGTGGAGCGCTACGACGCGCGCCAGGCGCACCGTCGTAGTGCCTGGCGGTGGCAAGCGGCAAGCGTGCTACCGCACATCCAGAGCGATGTGTGGCCTCTTGTCGAAGCACGCCTTGCCGAGGGTTTAAGTCCCGAGCAAATCACCGGCGAAGGGCGGGTGGCCATCAGCCATGAACGCATCTATCAACACATCGCACGGGACCGTCAGCGCGGTGGCACCTTGTGGCATCACCTGCGCTGTCGCAAGCGGCGACGTCGTGCACGCTGCGGCACACCACGGCAACGTCAGCGCTTCGGTGGCCGACGTATCGCAGAGCGACCGGCCATCGTCCAGACACGCCAACGCGTCGGTGATTGGGAGGGCGACACCATCGTCGGCCAGGGCACCGCTCGCCTGGTCACGCTGGTCGAGCGCAAGTCAGGACTGCTGCGCGTGCGCCGCATCGCGACGGGCGAAGCTGATCTGACGATGCGTGCGGTTATCCAGTCACTCCATCCGTTAGCCGTCCGAGTGCACACCATCACCTGGGACAACGGTAGCGAGTTCGCCGAGCATGCCTTGATCGATATCGCGCTCGGGGCCAAGAGCTACTTCGCAGATCCCTACTCCTCCTGGCAACGCGGCTCCAACGAGAACACCAACGGGCTCTTACGGCAGTACTTCCCCAAGGGCTGCGATCTGAGTGCCTTCTCCGAGGCTTACATCCAGAGCATTGAAGACAAGCTCAACCAGCGACCCAGAAAACGGCTACGCTTCCACTCTCCTCAGCAGATCTTCGATAAGTCTTTCAAACGCGCACTTCCTAATTGAATCGGCG
>NZ_JBHSNG010000076.1:0-1077 GCF_042657005.1 Rhodanobacter terrae | reverse complement strand
CCTGATTAGCCCCGACCCTCAGCCGCCTGTCGCATGATCTGCGACGCCCTCGGCGGACGATAGCGCCATCTTGGATACCGAGGTGATGCGCAATGGCCATGAATCCTGTGCAGTTCCAACCGGGCCTGTCGATGGTGGAGTTCATGCAGCAGTACGGCACCGAGGCGAAGTGCTATCGCGCGCTGTACCGGGCACGCTGGCCGCAGGGCTTTCGTTGCCCGTTCTGCAACGAGCGCCGGCGTTGCCGGTTCCGCCGAGGGGCGCAGGTCTATTACCAGTGCCGCGCGTGCCGGCACCAGACGACACTCCTCAGCGGCACGGTGTTTCAGGGAACCAAGCTGCCGCTGCGTACCTGGATGCTGGCGATCCACCTGCTGACCTCGACCAAGACCAACATGGCGGCGCTGGAGCTGATGCGGCACCTGGGCGTGAACTACAAGGCAGCCTGGCGCATCAAGCACAAGATTATGCAGGCGATGGCCGAGCGCGAGGCGCCGCGTCGGCTGTCGGGCTTCGTCCAGATCGACGACGCCTACCTGGGCGGCGAATTCAACGGCGGCAAACCCGGCCGCGGCTCGCCCAACAAGCAGGCGTTCCTGATCGCAGTGGAGACCGACGTGACGCTGGAACATCCGGCCCATGCCGTCATCGAGCCAGTGCGCGGCTTTGACAACGACAGCATCAAGGACTGGCAGGCACGGCATCTGGCGCCAGACGCGGAGGTATTCAGCGACGGCCTGCACTGTTTCCGCCGCTTCGCCGACGCCGGGCATGCCCACACCGTGCTGGAGACGACCGGCGGACGGACGGCCTGCGAGGTGCGCGGCGCGCGCTGGGTCAACGTGCTGCTGGGTAACGTCAAACGTGCGATCAGCGGGAGCTATCACGCCATCCGCCAAGGTAAGTACGCCCGGCGCTATCTGGCCGAGGCGGCTTACCGTTTCAACCGGCGTTTTCGACTGCGCGAGATGCTGCCGCGTCTGGCTCGCGCCATGATGCTGTGCAAGCCCCATGCGGAGCCGGTCTTGCGGATGGCTAGCAATTTTCATGGCTGAGGATCAGGGCTAATCAGGTGGC
>NZ_JBHSNG010000075.1:0-1092 GCF_042657005.1 Rhodanobacter terrae | reverse complement strand
GTTTTCGTGCCGCCGTGACGGTGATGTGCCTCTGATCAACTTCATTTTCTGGCTCACAGGCACACCTCCCCTGCAGTAGTCAGCAAAGTTCGTCGCACCATCCACAGATTCGCCAACGCAAACAACGTCAGCACCTGAGCCGTGTTCTTGACCAAGCCCTTGAATCGCACCTTCTGGTAGCCAAACTGGCGCTTCACCACGCGGAACGGGTGCTCGACCTTGGCGCGCACCGCCGCCTTCATGTGTTCGGTGTGCTTGACCGCATCTTTCAGTTCACCCTCGGGCATTGCCTTGACGCTGCCACGCTTGGCCGCGATGTACCACGTGCGACCGCGCTTGGGGGCCCGTTTCTCGGCACCCTGATAGCCGGCGTCGGCGTACACGGTCTTTTCCCTGCCATGCAGGAGCTTGTCCACTTCCGTCACGTCACCCGCGTTGGCCGGCGTCGTGGTCACCGTGTGTACCAGTCCCGACTCCACATCCACGCCGATGTGCGCCTTCATCCCGAAATACCACTGCTGACCCTTCTTGGTCTGGCGCATGTCCGGATCGCGCTGCTTGTCGCGGTTCTTGGTCGATGACGGCGCCTGAATAATCGTGGCATCCACGATCGTGCCCTGGCGAAGCAAAAGGCCCTTGCCGCTCAGGTGGGCATTAACCGCTTCGAGGATCTTCGCCGCCAAGCCGTGCTGTTCCAGGAAGCGACGGAACTTCAGGATCGTCGTCTCGTCGGGAATTGGGTTCTCGTTCAACTCCAGCCCCGCGAAGCGGCGCATCGATTCGATCTCGTACAACGCATCTTCCATCGCCGGATCGCTCAGCGCGTACCACTGCTGCATGAAGTGAATGCGCAGCATCGTGGCAGCGGACATCGGCGGCCGACCCCGGCGCCCGGAGGTGGGGTAGCTCGGCTCGATCAGCGCCAGCAAGGCCGCCCAGGGAACCACCTTGTCCATCTCGCCCAAAAACCGCTCTCGGCGTGTCGGCTTCTTCTTGGACTCGAAACTCAACGAGGCGAACGAACGCTGTTTCATCGGCGATGGGCTTCCTTGGGACTGGTCGCTATGATGCCGCACACGGGGAATAAATCAG
>NZ_JBHSNG010000074.1:0-1200 GCF_042657005.1 Rhodanobacter terrae | reverse complement strand
TGTCGACTCCCCGTAAACTTGATCCAGGCATAAGCAGAGGTCTCCGGGCAAACTAGCCCCAAGGAGACCCACGATGCGCAAGAGCAAGTTCACCGAAAGTCAGATCGTCGCGACGCTGAAGCAGGTCGAAGGCGGTCGCCAGGTCAAGGATGTGTGCCGCGAGCTGGGCATATCGGACGCGACCTACTACGTATGGAAGTCCAAGTACGGCGGCATGGAAGCGTCAGACGTGCAGCGGTTGCGGGACGTCGAAGCGGAGCATGCCAAGCTCAAGCGTATGTATGCCGAGCTGGCGATGGAGAACCACGCGCTGAAGGATCTCATCGCAAAAAAGTTGTAGACCCGGCGCACAAGCGCCCGCTCATCTCGTGGCTGATGGACTGTCACGACTGGAGCGAGCGCCGGGCTTGTCAGGCGGTAGGGCTGTCGCGTTCGACGGCGCGGTATCGGCGCCGTCCGGATCGGGACGAGGCGGTGATCGCCTTGCTCGCCGAGCTGGCTGAGCGTTTCCCCGAGCGGGGCTTCGACAAGCTGTTCCAGCTTATTCGCCGTCGCGGACTGGTATGGAACCACAAGAGGGTGTGGCGCGTGTATTGCCTGATGCAGCTCAATCGCCGCCGTCGCGGCAAGAAGCGGGTGCCGAATCGGCACCCGATGCCACTGGTGGCTGGTGAGCAGATCAACAACAGCTGGTCGATCGACTTCATGTCCGATGCTTTGTGGGACGGTCGGCGCTTCCGCACCTTCAACGTCATTGATGACTTCAGCCGCGAAGCGCTGGCGGTCGAAGTCGATCTCAACCTGCCTGCCACGCGCGTCATTCGCACGCTGGAACGCATCGCCGCTTGGCGCGGCTACCCCACCAAGCTGCGCCTGGACAACGGCCCGGAATTCATTGCGTTGGCATTGGCCGAGTGGGCGGAACGCAAAAGCATCACGCTGGACTTCATCGAGCCGGGCCGACCGATGCAGAACGGCTTCATCGAGCGCTTCAATGGCAGCTTCCGGCGCGGCGTGCTCGACATGCACATCTTCCGCAATCTCACCGAAGTGCGCGAGCAGGCCGAGCGATGGGTTGCCGACTACAACAACGAGATCCCTCACGACAGCCTCGACGGGCTGACGCCCGCCGAGTTTCGGATTCAAAACGATCCGGCGACCTCTGATTTAGCGTGGCACTGATTTACGGGGAGTCGACAC
>NZ_JBHSNG010000073.1:0-1263 GCF_042657005.1 Rhodanobacter terrae | reverse complement strand
GACCTGCTTCAGCGTCGCGACGATCTGACTTTCGGTGAACTTGCTCTTGCGCATCGTGGGTCTCCTTGGGGCTAGTTTGCCCGGAGACCTCTGCTTATGCCTGGATCAAGTTTACGGGGAGTCGACAGATGGATCGGCTACTTAACCGTGACGTGCTAGATCAAGCTAGAGAAAGGGTGCCGCAGCTTGCGGAGTTGATGAAACACATGGGTATTGCGAAGCGGTAAGTCGCCCCTGAAAAGTCCGTTTTAGGCTGCGATCACGAATGCAAAGAACGGGATGTCGTGATGCGTTCCGGCTGAATCGTCACGACCCAGACACAAAACGGAAACCGGGGAAACCTCAGCCTCCGTCCCTGATGGTTTGGTCACGGCGACCCTTATTCATCCAAGGAAACGTTTAATTCTTTCCGTTCCTTGTTGCGGAAGCCTTTCCCTAGTTCAGAAGTAAGCGGCAAATTGCTTGGGGCGAAGCGCCGGATCGAGAGGGTCGAATCCTTGCAACGTCGGAGGCATCGCGTGCAAAGAAGCCCTCACTGTCTTGCGCAATCGACAGCCGTCGTAGAGAGTGGCCACCGCGCGCTTGGTCAGGTAGTTGACGGAATAGCGGGAAGACGTGTCGATGGAGCCGTCGGCGCATCTCGCCAAAGTCGAAAAATCCCGTCCGGCGATCCGCCAGGCGCTGTCTCGCCAGACAAATCGAATGACGTCCGAGTTCGGGACGCTCGCGCTTCCATAGGTGAACTGGACGTGGAACCGATCAGGCGCATCCACCACGATGGCTTCCACACCAAACCCGTAACCGAACCGTCCTTGGCCAATGCTGAAGTGTGCCGACTCCGTCATCGCGTGCCTGCTCCCGCGCCCTCGCACAACGACGATCCAGGCCGTGTCCGGACCGCGACACACCTTGACCTCCGGATACCCGGCCTTTGTCCGTCCTGCCGCCTGAGGTGCCATGCTCGACTCGCAGTTGGCAGATGGCGAAGCGTTGGGCCCGCCTGCAAGAGAAGCGGCATGCACGCACCCACTTGGCGCAAATAACGCCGATAGCAGCATCGGTGCCAGTCCTAGCCTTCGTAGTCCGATCAGCCGGCGGGCAATCCTTGTAGCCTCCATCACATCTCCCTTCCCCATTCCTGATTAGCGTCGAACCTCAGTGAAGAAAATTACTCGCCAAGCGCAGCATCGGCTCCGGGCAAGGCTTGCAGAGCACCATCGCGCGCGTCAGCCGCGGCAGCAGGTCGTGCAGTCGAAACCGGCG
>NZ_JBHSNG010000072.1:0-1349 GCF_042657005.1 Rhodanobacter terrae | reverse complement strand
ACGTTCAACGCCGCACGCACTGACATGCACGACGCAACACAGAGGACAACATGATGGCCAGCGAAAGCCTGAAAGCTCAAGGCAAGAGCATCAAGCGGGCGGTATTGACGGGAAGTCTCTTACGGAATTGGTGTTAGTAATACTTCAGTCAGTGGGCGAAGCGTACCAGTGGATGCAGAAACATAGGATGAGGGATGAGCCACAGGATGATCCTGACGACAGCCCTAGTCCTTTCCGACCGTTCCGCTAACCAAATAGGCCTTGGAACGCAACGCGTTCGCCGCTCTTGCGACGTAATAAGCAGAAATGACATCTTTAACGGGTACGACGACTAAATTAGCGGGTATGCGACAACATGCGAACCCGGCGACGCCCCCTTGATTTCGCATAATGTATATTATGTAAAATACAGTATTCTGGCATGTATCGCGAGCAGTCGCCGTTTTTAGTTGATGTCATTGTCCTATGGACGTGAATTTGTGTCCCTTTTGCACCTAAGTTGTGTCCTTTTCAGACGCAATTGTGTGTCCTGAAAAGTCGGACGTAAATGTGTGCCCCTCCGATTTCGACCGTTGAAGTCCCTCTGGATCTGGGTGTAAAAGTTGAACCTTCTCCATCCATGAGGTGCTTACTGTCATGGAACAGGAATGGGTTTCTCGGCTCCTTAGCCATGGTTACTTAGCAGACCACACCCGTCTACAGTACGCACGATGTCTGCAGTACTGGAATATTTGGCATACGCTGCGATATGGCTTCGCTCTTCCGCTTGCGGAAGACACAATTAGCCCAATAACCAACGAAACGCTTCAAGCATTTGTATCAGATCACATGCCAGTAGTTACAGGTGGCCAGGTAACTCCGCTTATGGATGATGATGTTCTCTCAACGTTGAGGAGCTTGGGTTTCAATCAACGTATTTCATGTAGCAGTGAGCTGACTACCTTGTGGCGGGTCCAGGTTATCCAGTCCCTTCACCGTAGGTGTAACCTACCATTCGATGTGAAGAGAAAAGCCGCGCTCGTTCTCGACTTACACGGTGAATGGATACGAGCCAACGCATTGCTGGCGATGGACCGCAACTCTCCGACAGGCCGTGACATCGTTCTGCGACTGCGTCATGCCTGCCCTGACAACCGTGACGGAGTTCGGATCGCAACTATCGTCACCCTTCTTCAATACTTGACGCCAAAGCAACTAGCAAATCTGCAATTTGGCGATCTAAGGATGCTCTGATTTATTCCCCGTGTGCGGCATCATAGCGACCAGTCCCAAGGAAGCCCATCGCCGATGAAACAGCGTTCGTTCGCCTCGTTGAGTTTCGAGTCCAAGAAGAAGCCGACACGCCGAGA
>NZ_JBHSNG010000071.1:0-1427 GCF_042657005.1 Rhodanobacter terrae | reverse complement strand
GGTTGCCGACTACAACAACGAGATCCCTCACGACAGCCTCGACGGGCTGACGCCCGCCGAGTTTCGGATTCAAAACGATCCGGCGACCTCTGATTTAGCGTGGCACTGATTTACGGGGAGTCGACACGTCGGCTCGCGGCGCAGCTCGTAGGTGGCCGCATCGCGCGCCGAGGGCGCGCCAAGTGTCGCCACCGTCTCGGACTTGCCGCTGCGCAGGAAGTCCCTCACGCAGCGCCAGCCGCAGGCATCCACGCGCATGCAGAAGTGCCGCCCCTGCTGCACGATGGCCGCCGCCATCGTGTTGCCCGGGTACCCGCGATCAAGCACCAGCAGGTCGTCCCTGTCCGTATGCTCCAGTGCCTCGAACATCATCTGGCGTTCCGAGGCGTCGGCAGGGCCCAGTGCCGCGTGCAAGGTCAGTTCGCTGCCGGGCAGGTAGAGCACGAGGGCGTAGTGATCCGCCTCCAGCTCCGCGCCACGCCGCGTAGCCACGCGAAGGCGCGAGCCGTCGGCGGCCACCACGCGCAGGCCGCGCCAGCGATGCTGATCGATCTTCGGCGCGGCGAGCGTGAGCAGATGCGCGTTGAGCTGTTCGAACACCGTGTAGGAAATCCCCTTGCGTGCCTTGGCGAAGGCCCGATCAGTGCAGCCGCGTACCCGCACGCCGGTGTCGTCGAGCTGGCCGAACAGGTCGTCGAGCGCCGCCTGCACCGAACTGCACATGCCGCCGACCATCATGGCCAGCAGGCGCGGCGCGGTAAGTGTGCGCTGACGAGTGAAGGCGCTGGCGTGGAGCCGGTGCTTCTCGACGAGCGCGGGATCGTGCAGGGCGGAAGAGAACTCAGACAGCAGCGCGCAGCTTGCAGGTATTTGAGTTCATATCCTTTAACATCAATGACTTACGGTAAGTGAATTGTGCCGGATGACGCATAGGAAGGCAAGCGAAATCCTTAAGTTCGGAGCATTGACCCCCTACCCGGTCGCGGGCGGGCATACGCACTTGAACGTTAGTACTGGACAGCTCAGCGGATTCATCAATCAGGTCGAAACGCGGCATTCGGCAGCCCTATGGGAAAGAGGAAGGGGAATTTGTGGCTGGAGTATGGAGGCGTCAATCAGCAGAAGCTGGCGGCGTTGCGATGGCGCAGAGGCATTTTATGTTGCGCTATTTGGGGATGAATCGTAACGGGTTCCGCTCTCGGCAATTTGCGGGAACTTGAGAATACGGCTGATTGCGCAGATGCTGTCCGTCCCTATTTGGTCCTGGCAGTCGTTTTTTCTCGAAGTTGCTCATAGCCTCTCCTGATTAGCGTCGAACCTCAGTGAAGAAAATTACTCGCCAAGCGCAGCATCGGCTCCGGGCAAGGCTTGCAGAGCACCATCGCGCGCGTCAGCCGCGGCAGCAGGTCGTGCAGTCGAAACCGGCG
>NZ_JBHSNG010000070.1:0-1536 GCF_042657005.1 Rhodanobacter terrae | reverse complement strand
GAGTAAAAAGAGACTTCCTCCCCTTTCGGCCTCGAGGGCCATGATGGTGATGCTGGTCAACCGTCACTCGAAGAGGAAGTCTCCATGAGCACTATAACCATTGGCGTGGATTTGGCGAAGAGCGTGTTTTCGGTATGCGAAGTAGATGGCAGCGGCCATGTACTGCGCCGGCGGGATCTGAAACGGGATGCCTTCGCAGTGTGGCTGGCGCAGGTGCCAGCGGGCACGGTGGTGGCGATGGAGGCGTGCAGTGGTGCGCACCATTGGGGCCGGCGCTGTCTGGAGTACGGCCTGCAGCCACGCTTGATGGCGGCGCAGTTCGTCACGCCGTTTCGCAAAAATCGCACCGCGAAGAACGACCGCAACGATGCCGAGGCGATCGCCACGGCAGCCCGCCAGGGCAATATGCGCTTCGTACCCGTCAAAACCGTCGATCAACAGGCGCGATTGTCGTGCCACCGGGTACGCGAGGGTTACAAGGTAGAAGGCTTGTCGATCAGCAACCGCCTGCGCGGATTGCTGGCCGAATTCGGCATCGTGGTGGCGAAAAGCGATCTGGCGTTGCGCCGTGCACTGGCCGACCTTGATCGACAGACGGCACTACCTCCCGAGATGCGCGAACTTCTGCATGACCTTAGCGCGCACTGGGCGAAGGTCCGCACGGCCGTCGACGCGTGCAGTGCACGCATCGACGCCCATGCGCGAGTGGACGAGCGTTGTATACGGCTGCGCGCGATCATCGGGATCGGCACGATCACCGCTGATGCGGCGATCGCCACACTCGGCGATGCCAAGGAGTTCCGCAATGGCCGACAGGTGAGCGCCTGGCTCGGACTCGTACCGACGCAGCATTCCAGTGGCGGGCATGCTCGCCTTGGCACGATAAGCTGTCGCGGCGATGGCTATCTGCGCACGCTGTTGATCCAGGGCGCCCGCAGCAGCCTGCAGCGAGCCAAAGCGGTCAGCGTGGAAAAGTCCACGCCCGAACAGATCTGGATACGCCAGTTGGCCAGTCGGATGCCCTTCGGCAAAGTGCTGGTGGCCATCGCCAACAAGCATGCCCGGCAGCTGTGGGCGATGCTGGCCCATGACGAAACCTACGACGCCGACGCGTGGCTGAAGCACCCGATGGTGCAGCGCCCTGCCGGCAAACACGCCATCACGATGCGCACCACGGCGTAACCACAAGCGACCCATTTCATCAGTTCAACGTCAGCGCGACGAGGTAGCAACGGGTCAGACCCACCCGGAGAGAACCTGACTAACATTCTGGACGTCCAAACGTGAGCTGGTTGATCGCCAGACACCGACGACACCGACGAATGAATGAGGTCTCTGGGCGCGGTTTATACCCAGGTCCGCGTCAGCACCATCGATGCAACAAGGCCGTTTACGGAAATGCAGTCTGGCAACGTTCAACGCCGCACGCACTGACATGCACGACGCAACACAGAGGACAACATGATGGCCAGCGAAAGCCTGAAAGCTCAAGGCAAGAGCATCAAGCGGGCGGTATTGACGGGAAGTCTCTTACGG
>NZ_JBHSNG010000069.1:0-1728 GCF_042657005.1 Rhodanobacter terrae | reverse complement strand
CCGAGATGCCGCTCTTATGTTGGGTCAGCAGATAGATGGCCAAGAACCACGTGCGCAGCGGTAGTTTGGTTTCAGCGAACAACGTACCGCTGGTCAGCGATACCTGCCGCTTGCAGCGGTTGCACTGGTAGACGTCGCGCTCTTTGAGGTGGCAGTGCCGGGTATGACCGCAGCCTTGGCAGCGGAACCCGTTCGGCCAGCGCGCCTTCGCCAGTGCCTCACGGCACGCCGCCTCGCTGCCATAGCGCTCAAGAAAGCCCATCAGGCTCATGCCCGGCTGAAACTGCACCTGATTCTTCTTCTTCATAACGCTTCCTCCGTCTCTTCAGAGGGTTGCAGCGTCTACCCCCGACGTATCAGGGGATGCGACAGGTGGGGAATCAGGTTTCTTTTAGACAAAACCGCCGAGTGCACAAGCTCCCGGCGGTTTCTTCTTTTCTCCCCCTCGACAAGTCGCGAAAGGGGCCAGGTGCGCAGGGCGCGCGCCCAAGGGCAGAGGACCCGTAGGCTGGGCCGGCATGGTCAGGTCTATGCGCTACTCAGCTGGATCGTCCTCCCGTCGTGACGCGCATAATGCGCTCTCACCATCAAACAGCGAGGAGTTTTCGTCTATGAACAATCCAGTCCACCGTGACGAGCTGGCTATCGATGAGTTAAAGCTAAAGATAATCGTAATCTACAAAAAAGAGGCGCCGATCGGGGCACCTCTTCCTGTCTTTGGTATCGTTCCGAACTTTTTTCCGGCTCCCGGGAAAATTAACTGGTTGGTGAAGCCTGAACACCCAATCGAAACCACATGCGTTCGGGCTTTCGAAGCAGCAGTGGCGGCTGTTCAAGCAAGGTATAACTTGCCGCCTCATCGACCAGGTTCAACCGCTCGACAATAGTTAGCGCTCACTTCGCCATGCCTTAGGGATTACCACGTCATGGTGTCGATGATTCATGCTTCAATTCATTGGCGAGGTGTTGACAGAAGGCCAATCCACGAACGATGTACAGGGTGGGAAAGCTCTTTTGGGTGTTGTCGAGGATGGTGAAGTTGTTCTCGTCAAACTTCTTCAACGTAGCGTCTTCGCCCTTCTGCTTCATGTGCGCGTAGAAGTCGTCGGGCGTGGCGGCGCCAAATTCATCTTTGAGCGAATGACATATTCCATCGTAGCCAACCAACAACCAAGGCCCTTCTGCGGGAAATTTCGGTGAGTAGGGTTCGTTTTGTGCGTAGGCGGATATAGAGAAGGCGAGTATGGCAAGCACGCTCGACAAGCGAAGATACATTTTTTTGGCCTCTGATTGCGCTTTTACCAAGCTTTAGCATCTACGCTGCCCCCAATTCTGTCCAGAACTGACGGTGCAGGGCGGCGGCTCATCGCCTCGAGCAGGGTTCCGGCCGTGGAATGAGGTTGATGCTCGCCCGCTGTTGTTGCCGCTGTGCCTCGGTCGGATCGTCGGGCCGTGGCTCCGCCGGCGTGGGTGTCGGCACCTCGGATGCTGGTAGTGGCGGCCGTGGGAGTTCCGCAGCGTGGCCGCCACCCGTGGTCAGTTTCGCTGGCGAAGCTGGTCAGTTGCTGTGGCGAAGGTGGCCAGGTGGCTGGCGTTTTGCACCATGGAGTTCAGCTATGGATGCGACCCACTCCAAGAGTGCTTTCGTGTACGGACAGGTCAGGCGCGCTCTGCAGTCGGGACGCTACGCACCCGGGCAGCGGATCGATCCGGCCACGCTTGCCGCAG
>NZ_JBHSNG010000068.1:0-1896 GCF_042657005.1 Rhodanobacter terrae | reverse complement strand
CCGCCCAGAATGGCCGACGTCACGCGGGGGCCGCCCGGCGCCGTGTCTCTCAGAGGAAGCTTTGCCATGTGTGGAATCGTTGCTGCCGTTGCCCAGCGGGACGTCGCGCCGCTGCTGATCGTGGGCCTCAAGGCGCTGGAATACCGCGGCTATGACTCCTCCGGCGTGGCCGTGCTCGATCACGGCGCGATCCAGCGCGTGCGCGCCAAGGGCAAGGTGCGCGAGATGGAGGCGCTGTACCTCGCCGCGCCGTTCCCCGGCGGCACCGGCATCGCGCACACGCGCTGGGCCACGCACGGCGTGCCGAACGAGGCGAACGCGCATCCGCACATCGCCGGGCGTGTCGCACTGGTGCACAACGGCATCATCGAGAATCACGTCAACCTGCGCACCGAGCTGCAGGCGCGCGGGCGCGTGTTCACCTCGGACACCGACACCGAGGTGATGGCGGCGCTGATCGACGAACGCCTGGGCCAGGGCCTGACGCTGCGCGAGGCGGTGCTGGCCACCGTGCGCGAACTGGAAGGGGCGTATGCGATCGCGGTGATCAGCCGCGACGAACCCGGTCGAGTGGTCGGCGCACGCCGCGGTGCGCCGCTGCTGGTCGGCCTGGGCATCGGCGAGAACTTCCTGGGCTCCGATGCGCAGGCGCTGATCCAGGTCACCCACAAGATGCTGTACCTGGACGAGGGCGACGTGGTCGAGATCACCCGCGACCGCGTGCAGGTGTTCGCCCTGGACGGCCAGCCGGTGGAGCGGGCGGTGCACGAGAGCGAGCTGTCCACCGACGCGGTGGAGCGCGGCGAATACCGCCACTACATGCAGAAGGAGATCTTCGAGCAGCCGCAGGCGGTGGCCAACACGCTGGAAGCGCGGCTGGGGCCGCACGGCGTGCTGCCGAACATCTTCGGCATCGACAGCGAGGGACTGCTGCAGGCCGCGCGCGGCCTGCACATCATCGCCTGCGGCACCAGCTATCACGCCGGCCTGGTCGCCAAGTACTGGATCGAGGAATACGCGCGGCTGCCGGTCAGCGTGGAAGTGGCCAGCGAATACCGTTACCGCGAGACGGTGGTGCCGGCCGACACGCTGTTCGTGGCCATTTCGCAGTCCGGCGAAACCGCCGACACGCTGGCGGCGCTGCGCGAGTCGCGCCGCCGCGGCTACCTGGGCACGCTGGCGATCTGCAACGTGCCCGAGTCGTCGCTGGTGCGCGAGGCGGACCTGAAGCTGATGACCCGCGCCGGCCCGGAAATCGGGGTGGCCTCGACCAAGGCGTTCACCACTCAGCTGGCCGCGCTGGCGCTGCTGACGCTGGAACTGGCCCGCCGCCACGGGCTCGATCCGCAGCGCTACGCCGCGTTGTGCACCGAGCTGCAGCATCTGCCGCGGGCGATCGAGAATGCATTGCAGCTGGAGCCGGCGATCATCGACCTGGCCGCCGAATTCATCCATCGCCAGCACGCCTTGTTCCTGGGCCGGGGCGTGCAGTACCCGGTGGCGCTGGAAGGCGCGCTGAAGCTCAAGGAAATCTCCTACATCCACGCCGAGGCGTATCCGGCCGGGGAACTCAAGCACGGCCCGCTGGCGCTGGTGGACGAGACCATGCCGGTGATCGCGGTGGCGCCGAACGGCCCGCTGCTGGACAAGCTCAAGTCCAACCTGCAGGAAGTGCGCGCCCGCGGCGGCCGCCTGATCGTGTTCGCCGACGGCACCGCCGGCATGGACGACATGGCCCACCACGGGGCGATGCTGCGGGTGGCATCGGGCGGCTCCTTCATCGCGCCGGCCGTGTTCACCGTGCCGCTGCAATTGCTGGCCTATCACGTCGCCGTGCTGCGCGGCACCGACGTGGATCAGCCGCGCAATCTGGCCAAGTCGGTGACGGTGGAATAA
>NZ_JBHSNG010000067.1:0-2043 GCF_042657005.1 Rhodanobacter terrae | reverse complement strand
CGTAAGCGTCCGCCCACCACACCTTCCCCAAGCAGTTCGTAACCGCTGCACTACGCATCCGGACAATCTGGAGCGTAAGCATGGGCAGGAAGGCGATGGATTTGGGAGTCGGCACGAGTCTGCAGGCACGCTGGTTGGTGAGCGCACCGGTGGACTTTCGTTGCGGGGCGGATCGACTGCTGGTGTACGTGCGTGAGGTGTTGGCACGGGAGCCGCTGGATGGGTCGGCGTACGTGTTCCGCAACCGCCGTGCCACACGCCTGAAAGTGCTGGTGGTGGATGCCCAGGGCGTGTGGCTGTCGGTGCGCCGCTTGCACCAGGGACGGTTCGTGTGGCCGTCGGCAGGCGAGACATTGTGGTCGCTGGGTCGTGCGCAGTTCGCGTGGTTGTGCGCGGGCGTGGATTGGCAACGCTTGAGTGCGCCGATGCCCCTTGAAAAACGCGTGTGAGCGGTTACGCTGCGTGACCATGGATCACGCAGCGCTCAACGACATTTCGGACGTCCAAACGCTGCGCGCGATGGTAGTCGAGAAGTTGCAGGTGATCGCTGTGCACGAGCAGACCATCGCTCAGCGCGATCACACGATCGCGTTCAAGGACGCGAAGATCAGCAAGCTCACGCACGAGATCGCGCGCCTGCGCCGCGTGCAGTTTGCAGCCAAGTCCGAGCGCATGGATCCGGCGCAGCGCGAGCTGTTCGATGAGGCGATGGCGGCCGACATCGCCGCGCTGGAGGCGGAACTGGCGGCGCTCAAGACGCCGCCGGCCAAGCCGCCCACCGAGCGCCGCCCCGCGCCACGCCGCCCGCTGCCGCCCGAGCTGCCGCGTATCGAGACGATCCACGAGCCGGCCTCCTGTGACTGCGCCAGCTGCGGTGCCGCGTTGGTGAAGATCGGCGAACACATCAGCGAGAAGCTGGACGTCGAGCCGATGAAGTTCTTCGTCCGCCGCGACGTGCATCCGCAATACGCCTGCCGCGCCTGCGAGACGATCGTCGCCGAACCCGTCGCCCCGGCGATTCTCGACCGCGGCCTCGCCGCACCGGGCCTGCTGGCCCAGGTCGCGATCCAGAAGTACACCGACCACCTCCCGCTATATCGGCAGGAGGCGATCTTCGCGCGCCACGGCATCGAACTGTCGCGCACGACCCTGGCCGAATGGATCGGCGTGATCGGCCTTCGTCTGCAGCCCTTGGTCGACGCCCTACGCACCCGGCTGCTGCAATCGCCCGTGCTGCACGCCGACGAAACGCCGGTGGCGCAGCTTGATCCGGGCGCCGGCAAGACCAAGCGTGCCTACCTCTTTGCCTACCGCAGCGCCGATGGCCCGCCGATCATCCTCTTCGATTACTGCGCCAGCCGCGCCGGCAAGTATGCGGCGGCCTTCCTCGACGACTGGTGCGGTGCGCTGATGGTCGACGACTACGGCGGCTACAAGGCGCTGTTCGCCAACGGCATCACGGAGCTCGCCTGCTGGGCGCATGCGCGACGCAAGTTCTTCGACGTGCACAAGGCCAGCGCCAGCCCGCTCGCGAAAGAAGCGCTCGAACGCATCGGTGCGCTCTACGCCATCGAAGCGAAGCTGCGCGACCTCGACGCCGCCACACGGCACCGCGAGCGGCAACGTTACCTCGCGCCCAGGCTCGACGAACTCAAACGCTGGCTGGACGACCTCAGCACCAAGGTGCTGGGCAACACCGGCGTGGCCAGTGCCGTCCGCTACACGCTCAGACGCTGGAGCGCGCTCGCACGAGTCCTCGACGACGGCCGTCACCCGATCGACAACAACCCCATCGAGAACGCCATCCGGCCGATCGCCATCGGCCGCAAAAACTGGCTGTTCGCCGGCTCCGAAACCGCCGGTCAACGTGCCGCCGCCATCATGAGTCTGCTCGCTACCGCCAAGGCCAATGGCATCGAGCCCCACGCCTGGCTCACCGACACCCTCACTCGCCTGCCCACCACCAAAGATCGCGACATCGCATCTTTGCTGCCGCTGGCATAGGCTTCGGTCAACATCAAGGTGCGGTGGGCGGGCGCTTAC
>NZ_JBHSNG010000066.1:0-2060 GCF_042657005.1 Rhodanobacter terrae | reverse complement strand
CGAACCCATCGGCTATATCCCGCCAGCCGAGGCCGAGGCAAACTACTACCGGCAACTCGCCAGTCAGGCCGCCACGGCGGAAGCCTGACTTAAACCAAACAGCCTCCACGGAACTCGGGGCGGTTCATAGTGCATTCCGGCCTTGCTGACTTCTTCGCTCAGAGAGCGGCCAGGCAAGCGGGTGCGGCGAACTCGGCTCACCCCGGTGTTCACCAGGCTCCAGGTGCGCCAAAAAAAGATTTGGCGATCTGGGAACGTATCTTTGTTTCACCCTTAGAAGATGAACCTGTGCCATAACGAGCACCCATGAGAGTTCATGAGCGCTACCGTAGCGCAGATCGACACCACGATGCTCCGACATCGCTCGGCGACACGAGCATCGCCGTCATCACGACACAGCAAGTCGCCACCCTGCTGAGCTACCCGTCGGCCAGTGCCGTGCGGCAGGCGCATCAGCGCGGCACTTTGCCGGTGCCTCTTTACCGTTTGGGTAACCGCCGCCGCTTGCTTGCGCGACTAGCGGACGTCGAAAAGGCCCTGACCGAACGGCTGGAGCCGTCCCGTACCGTAACGCAAGGAGCCCTGATCGAAGAGGAGGCCAGCTAGCGCCCGCACGCTACCGCCGAGCTGGGTGCGACCAAAGTAACAGGCACAAAAAAGCTCAAGCTGGTGACTTGAGCTCTTTGCAAAACGTCAGATTTCTGGCCTGACGTCGTGAAGTTACTCCCCGTCGCAGAAATGTTCAACTGCCGAACTTCGGCGGCAACGGGCGGGCGTGCGCTGAGAAAAGCATGCTCAGCTCGACCGAATTTGCAACCTATTGCAAGCAAACCAAGCTCAGCGAAGCTGCCGTGAATTACATCTCGGCAGTGCGCTCTTCTCCGCCCTCACGGCGCGTCGGCGACAGCGCACGTTGCAATGTCTGCGCCCGTATTCCCAGCAAGAAAGTCGGCCTGCCGGTACAGGCGGAAAGCCGCACATGTGAAGCCGTCTTCGTATACGAAGCAGAGCTGTCGACCGATGTTCTGGAGCTTTGGGATCAACCTGCGCCACTCCAGCTGCGGAGGGATCGTGGCGCTAAGGGAACTCACGTTTCCACCTACACACCGGACTATTTGCTGCTGCGACGGGATGGCCCGGCGCTCGTCGAGTGCAAGACGGCCAAGGGGCTTGCCAGGAAATTAGCCGACAAGCCCGAGGACTGGAATTATGTCGACGGCGTGCCGTACTTCGTCCCCGCAAGAACAGCTGCCGAGAAGATAGGTCTTCCGCACGAAGTCTACGTGACAGACGACACAGCTTCACGCTACTTGGCCAACCTCGAGTTTCTCCATGCTGTGCAGCTGAGCCAGCCAATCGAGGTTTCCGACGCTGACTATAAGCGCCTGCTGGAAAGGCTGACGGACTCGCCAACCATCTTCGAGCTTTGTAGTGCCAGACGCGGGCCTGAGCCAGCCGTCATCTACGCACTCTTGGCAAGCTCCCGAATCTTCGGTGCCCTGAAAGCGCAGCTCTTGTCACAACCGGACACATTTCGCATCTTCGCGGATCGCGCCAAGGCCGACGAATTTCAGGAGCACCTGCTGCAGACATACCGCACAGCGCCTGACGAAAGCAGCGAAACGGATCTCGCAGCATTGCTCCGTGCTACACCCGCTGCGCTTGCACACGCGACCAAGGTCTACGAACAGATCAAAGAGGTCTTGGACGGGAAAAGGAAGCCTACCCGCAATGACTACCGCTACCTGCGTCGCCTTTCCGATCCAGAGGCGTCACCAGGACATCCACTTGCAGCGTGCCTTCCCGATTATCGTTCCCGCGGCAATCGCGTACCGCGGCTGACTCCCGATCAAGTGCGCATCGCCCAGGACGTCATCCAGTCGCACTGGGTCCTCGGCAGGTGCAAGGATCAATCGCAGTTGCTTGGCCATGTGCCCGCGGCGTCAGACTAGTTGTCGCCTCTGAAATTTCTTAATCAAGAAGCTCAGAGGTGTAAGTTGAAGATCAAACAAACGTATTCGTTGGCGTTTCGTGAGCAGGCGCTGGCCAAGGTATTTAGC
>NZ_JBHSNG010000065.1:0-2086 GCF_042657005.1 Rhodanobacter terrae | reverse complement strand
TGTTCCAGGGCATCGAGCACGAAGTCCGTGCGCATCGAACTGCTGACACGCCAGCCCACGATGCGCCTGGCAAACACGTCAATGACGAAGGCTACATAGAGCCAGCCCTGCCAGGTCGAGACGTAGGGGTGAGTAGGCCGGGGGAGTTGCACCCCCAGCCCCTCGCAGAACCGGACGTGAGCCTCTCGACTCATCCGGCTCCCATCATCGAGCCGTTCACGTGTAACGCAGCTTCCAATGCACAAAGGCCCCGGGGTGTGCGTTGGCCAGTCGGCGCAGTGCCTCCCACGCCCGCGTTTTATGCCGAGCGAGGGACTTGTACTTGCGCTGCAGCCACCGCACCAGATACGCATCCAAGTGTTTCCAGATGGCATCCATCGCGGAGCCGTGAAATCGCCCGTAGTAGTTCCCCCAGCCACGCAGCACCGGATTGAACATACGGGACAGATCGTCGATTTGCTTGTCGCACATGAGCTGAAGATGCCAGCTCCGGATGGTCTGCCGCATGGCACGTAGCGCCTCACGACTGACCGCAGGTGCGAAGTTCACATACACCCGACCGTACTTGTCGACCGCCTTGCGCGGCCGGAAGGTATAGCCAAGGAACGTGAACTGCACCACCGGATACGCTGCCGGACGGTTGATGTCCCGACAATAGACGATCCGGGTCTTCCCCGGATGCAACTCCAACCCACAGGCTCGAAATCGCTCAGCAACGCGGCGCAGGACATACTCTGCCTGTGCCTGGCTTTTGCAGTGGATGACACCATCATCGGCATAACGGCAGAACCGCACACTGCCCAGATATTCGCTCATCCAACGGTCGAAAGCGTAGTGCAGAAACAGATTCGCGAGCAGCGGACTGACGACCCCGCCTTGCGGCGTGCCGCGCGCCCTTTCCACTCGCGTTCCGTCCGCCATCTTCATCGGGGCTGTGAGCCAACGCTCGATGTACAGCAGCACCCAAGGGATCCGGCAATGCTTGCGAACCGCCCGCATCAGCAACGCGTGATCAATGTTGTCGAACAATCCCTTGATGTCGAACTCGATCACCCAGTCATACTCCCAGCATCGCCGCCTTACCATGGCGACCGCATCGAGCGCCGAGCGCCCGGGCCGGTAACCATAGGAGTTGGGGTGAAACACGGGTTCGAGGATCGGTTCCAAGACAAGCTTGACCACCGTTTGCGCCACTCGATCGGTCACTGTGGGCACACCGAGCAGCCGCACGCCACCTGACTTCTTCGCAATCGGCACACCTTTCACCGGCGGCGGAAGATAGCTGCCGGAACAAAGCCGATTCCAAATAACGTACAGGTTGTCGCCGAGACGACGTTCAAATCGATCGATCGATTCCTGATCGACTCCGGGTGAACCTCCGTTGGCTTTGACACGTTGGTACGCTTCCCAGACCAAGGCCTTGGGAATCTCAAACGACTTTGTCATACGCCCCGGCTCCTCCTGCTTGCACAGTTGGCCGATCCGCATGACTCGATGACGCGGCCCCTTCGCTCCATCGCCATTACAGCGACTTCATCACTACTACGAGCCGCTCCGTCCCTTGGTGACGCATCGGTACTGTCGGCCTCGCCTTGCGGGCTTGCGCCTTTCCCTTGCCATCGCCACCGAAGGTTCCCGCAGTTCAACGCAAGAGCCTGAACCCGACTCACGCAGCCTCTACGCCGGACACCGCCTGGCCCATAAGCAGGCACCTGCCAGGCTGATCCCGGAGCAACATCACTCCCCGGTTTCGATGTCATCTCAGTACTTTCGACGCTTGGACGGCTGTTCACGGTTGTTCGTCTTCCGGGTTCTTACCTGACGCCTCAGGGCGCCTTTTCCGCAACGCTCACGACCGGGGCTTTTGACCCAAGCCGCTTGCGGTGGTTTGCCACCTGCTCCTGCAAGCCGATGGCGAGGGACCTACCCTCATCTCTCACGCCGCTTGCTGCGGCACACTGAAATCCGAGACCCAGAGCTGGTTCGGTCGCTCGGCACGGAACTGTCGATTGACCCGATCCAGTGGGCACGGCGCCTTGCCATCACTGACCGTCGTGCGCACGACCTTGCCGCGCATCACACCGCG
>NZ_JBHSNG010000064.1:0-2239 GCF_042657005.1 Rhodanobacter terrae | reverse complement strand
ACACGTTTACCTCCGGGGTGATACGCCAAACGGGGACTGACGAGCGTTTCGCACCTGCTGACCCAGTGGGCCAAGCACTACCGCGAGCTTCGTTCGCACACCCAGCAGGACATCCCCGTGAAAAAAACACTCCTCATTCCCCTCCTCGGCTCGGCCATGGTGGCCTGGCTGCCCATGACCGTGGCGCGCGAAGTCGTCGTGCTGCCCGGCGTGGTCAATCCGGTCGGCGTGGCCAGCGGCGTCGATACGCAAGGCCCCGGCCTGCTCACCGTCGGCGCCCAGGACATCAATACGGGCAATGATCCCGGCGGCGCGATCACCACGAACGCCGCGAATACGGCGAGCATCCTGTTCAACAACAGCTCGACGGTAACCGGCTTCGTCGGTGCGACCGGCACGACCTTCCTCAATATTTCCGCTGGCGCCAATGCCAATACGGTTGCCTTCAACGGCCCGGTCTACTCGACGACGTTCTCGGTGGCCGGCACCGGCACGGTCAATTTCAACAACGGCTTTACCAGCAACACCGGATCGACGATGGATTTTGCCGGCGACGGCTTCATCAACGTCGGCGCCGGTCAGACCGTCAAGGCCGCCATCACCAATTCGGCGGGAGCCGGCACCGGCACGCTGACCCTGCATGCCAACAGCATCCTGGACGGTGCCGTCGGCGCCGCGAGCGGACTCAAGCAGATCAACGTGGTCGGCGGCAATGCGCTGATCACCGGCCAGGCGAATGCCGCAGCCTACTCGCTCGATACCAATACCCTCAATGTGGCAGGTGCCTTCAAGATTCCGGTGGCGGGCACCATCAACACCACGATCTTCAGTCCGTCGCTTTACGGCAAGATCGTGCCGGTTGGCGCGGCCACCATCGGCAACGCGCTGCAGGTCAACGTGACCGTCACCGGACCGATCCCGGTGGGCAGCATTTTCAACATCGTCGATGCCACCAGCGGTACCAACGGCAGCACCGTGACGGCGACCAGCAACACCACGCGCTATCTGTTTTCGGCAGCTCCCACCACGAACGGCCGGGTGCAGATCATCGCGACCCAGATTCCGCTGGCTACCGTCGTGGCACCGGTAGCCAATCCGACCGCCCCGGTCGTCGCCCCGGTCATCGACGCCCTGCCGTTGACACCGGCAACCGCACCGCTGTTGACGGCGATTACGTTGCTGCCGAACGCCACCGCCGTCGCCGGTGCGCTGGCGCAACTCCAACCCGGCGCGGCCAGTCTCGCCGCGCCGCAGGCGAGTTACCGCGTTACCCAGCAGTTGCAGGGACTGTGGGCCGCGCATATGGAAAGCACCCAACGCCCTTGTGCGCAGGGTGACCAGCCCGACGAGCGGAACAAACAGCGCCAGGATGATGCGACAGCATGCCAATCCGACAAGCGGGACCCGCAACTATGGGTGGCTGCCTACGGCTCTGCCGGCACGCAGCGCGACAACAACGGATACGAGGGCTATACCGACAACAGTTATGGCACGATGCTCGGCCTCGATATTCCGCTCAGTCAGGCGACCACCGCCGGTGTCGGTGTCCGATACGCCCGCTCCACGCTTGACGGCCTTGACGCGCAGAGTCGGGGCAACATCCGTTCTTACCAGGCAACCGCCTATCTGGGTTATGCGCCGGGTCCCTGGTTTGTCGATGCAGCCCTCGTGTATGGACTGGATGACTATTCGAGCTCGCGCCGGGTCGTGTTTCAGGGCATCGGCGAGACCGCGAGAGCCGATTACAGCGGCCATCAGTACACTGCGTTTGCAGCGACCGGCTACCACTTTTTCGTGGGCGACGGGCGTACCGTCATTACGCCAACCGCCACGCTGCAGTACACCCGTCTGAAGACTCCCGGCTACAGCGAAACCGGCGGCAATGCCGTCAATCTCAAGGTCGATGCGCGGAGTGACGATTTCCTCCAGTCGGGCCTCGGCGTGAAACTCGCCCGCGATCTCGCCCATGCCGGCCCGCTGACCGTACGTCCCGAGGTGCATGCCAACTGGCTGCATTCGTTCCGCGGCGAAGCCATGAGCAGTACGGCAGCCTTCGAAAGTGGCGGCCCGTCATTCACGGCCACCGGCGTCAAGCCGGGACGGGATCTGATGGACCTGGGCGCCGGCCTTCTCATCGCCAGCAGCACCAGGTGGTCACTCGAAAGCGCTTACGATTACCAGTTCAACCACAGCTACCGGTCGGGCCAGGTCATGGTCAAGTTCGCCCTGGCGCTGTGAG
>NZ_JBHSNG010000063.1:0-2542 GCF_042657005.1 Rhodanobacter terrae | reverse complement strand
TGTTGAGGCCGATCCAAAACTGACCCACTTTTCGAGCTGATGCCGACCGAAAATTGACCCGGGTACCCCAACCTTCCTGCTGGTTTTTTGACCAGCAGGAATCTGATGAGGTGTACCCCATGTCGATGATAGGAAAAGTGCGGCGGATGCATTTCCGCGAGAAGAAGTCGGTACGCGAGATCGCGCGCTTGACGAGCTTGTCCCGCAACACGGTGCGGGCGTGGTTGCGGGAGCCGGAGGTGAAGGATCGAACGTATCGGCGGCCGGCCGCGTCGACGCAGCTGACGCCCTACGCGGATGCCCTGCGGCAAGCGTTGACGGCGGATGCACGCCGGCCCAAGCGCGAGCAGCGTACGGCGAAGGCCTTGTTCGAGGACGTGAAGGCGCAGGGCTACGCGGGCTGTTATTCGCGGGTGACCGACTTCGTACGCGCCTGGCGTGCCGAAGGCGGCGAAGCGGCGGCGCGCAAGGCGTTCGTGCCGCTGGCCTTTGAGTGGGGCGAAGCCTACCAGTTCGATTGGAGCGAGGAAGGCGTGGTGGTCGGCGGCGTGTACTACCGTGCCCAGGTGGCGCACATGACGCTGTGTGCCAGTCGCGCGTTCTGGCTGGTGGCCTATCCAAGCCAGGGCCACGAGATGCTGTTCGATGCGCACACGCGCAGCTTCGCCGCTCTGGGCGGCGTGGCTCGTCGCGGTATCTATGACAACATGAAAACGGCGGTGGACAAGGTGCTGCGGGGCAAGGAGCGCGTGGTCAATGCGCGCTTCGCGGCACTGTGCGCGCACTATCTGGTCGAGGCGGGTTTCTGCAATGTCGCGTCCGGCTGGGAGAAGGGCGCGGTGGAGAAGAACGTGCAGGACTCGCGCCGCCGCATCTTCCAGAAGGCTGCCGGCGAGCGTTTCGCCAGCTTCGCCGAACTCAATGCCTGGCTGGGCAAGCAGGTGCGCGCCTTGTGGGAAGCGTTGCCGCATCCACGGCACCGGGCATGCACGCTGGCCGAGCTGCTGGAACACGAACGGACGCACCTGATGCCGATGCCGGCACCGTTCGACGGTTACGTGGAGAAGGCGGTCAAGGTCAGCAGCACCTGCCTGGTCGCGGTGGCGAAGAACCGTTACTCGGTGCCGTGCGAGTACGCCGGCCGTTGGGTGTCGGCGCGCGTCTATCCGACGCGGATGGTCATGGTCTTCGACGAGGCCGTGATTGCCGGACACGAACGACTGAACGGCAGCGGGCACGTGTGCTACGACTGGCAGCACTATGTGCCGCTGGTACAACGCAAGCCGGGTGCGCTGCGCAACGGCGAGCCCTTCGCGGATTTGCCCCAGCCGCTGCAAACGTTGCGACGTGCCCTGCTGCGTGAAGCCGGCGGCGACCGCGTGATGGCGCAGGTGCTCGCACTGGTGCCACAGGCAGGGCTGGAAGCGGTGGTGGTCGCTGCCGAGTTGGCGCTGGAGGCCGGGCCGCCGGGACGGGTCAGCGTCGAGCACGTCGTCAACGTGCTGGGCCGCTTGAACGCGGCAGCCACGCCGATGGCCATCGCCACGCCTCTGCGTGCGGCGATCACGCCAATGGCCGACACGGCGCGTTACGACCGCCTGCGTGATGCGGAGGTGGCCCATGCGTCCTGACGTGCTGCGTGAACTGAAGGACTTGCGTTTGTACGGCATGGTGGGCGCATGGAGCGAACTGCTCGAACAAGACCCTCCGCCGGACAGCGGTCGTTGGCTGATCGAACACCTGGTGCAGGCCGAACACGCCGATCGTGCCATGCGCTCGATCCGCAACCAGCTGACCTCGGCGCGCTTCCCGCTTCATCGTGACTTGCTCAGCTTCCAGTACGAGGACACGCCCATCGACCGTGCCCTAGTCGAGAAGCTGGCCGACGCGGGCTTCACCGAAGCGGCGCACAACGTGGTCTTGGTGGGTGGCCCCGGTACGGGCAAGACGCATCTGGCCATCGCCATCGGCCACGCCGCCGTGACCCGCCACGGCAAGCGCGTGCGCTTCTTCTCGACGGTGGATCTGGTCAACGCGCTGGAGCAGGAGAAGGCGCAGGGCAAGGCCGGCCGCATCGCTGCCAGCTTGATGCGCATGGATCTGGTCATCCTCGACGAACTGGGCTATCTGCCCTTCAGTCCCAGCGGCGGTGCCTTGCTGTTCCACCTGCTCTCCAAGCTCTACGAGCGCACCAGCGTCATCGTCACCACCAACCTGGACTTCGGCGAGTGGGCCAGCGTGTTCGGCGACGCCAAGATGACCACGGCCTTGCTCGATCGGCTCACGCATCACTGCCACATCCTCGCTACCGGCAACGAGTCGCATCGCTACCGGCACAGCAGCCAGGCCGCCGGCAAGCGCATCAAGGCTCGCGAAGTGGCAAAAAAACACGCTCAAGCAAATGAGGAGGCCGCCTCGCTCAGCTAGTCATCCAGCCCAGTAGACAGTACCGTTATCCACAGACGGCCACCTCGTGTGGCCGTCTTCATCCCGGGTCAGTTTTGAATCGGCACGGCGGGTCAGTTTTAAGTCGGCGTCAACA
>NZ_JBHSNG010000062.1:0-3101 GCF_042657005.1 Rhodanobacter terrae | reverse complement strand
ATCCATACCGTCCATCTGAATCCCGACCGGGACGACGACCAGGACGCCATCACGACAGCTCGTAACCAGGAACGAAAAGCCGCCTGAAAATTAATCATTGAGGCGACAACTAGCTTGAAATTTTCCGCGAGCAACTTTAGGCAGTGCCTCACGCATCTCCACAGCATTAATATCCGACCAGGTGGTCAGTGCCGCTCCGTAGGCTGCGGCGAACATCCGCTCGGGGACGTATGGGTCTGAAACGGCAATTGCCTCCACTGCCAGCCGGAAGAACTCTGCAGGCCGCTTGGTGGCGAATTCATACAGGATCTTGGTGGCCACGTCGCGCAGCCTTCTGGACGTTGACGTCAACGTCCACATCACCCAGCGCGTCCGCCGAATTTCTCGCTCGTCTAGGTCGCCCGATTTCCATCTGGACGACAGGAACTTGAAGTCGTCCTCAATTTCCTCAGACCTCTCGCGAACCCACTCAGACCAGAATAGATCGCGCTGCGTATTGGGCATAACCAAGAGCACGCCGTGCAAGAAGTCCATGTCAAACGGGTGCGCTCGCGCCGCCCTGGTACTCCGGAGTCTCTTGAAGGCAATCTGTGCGAACTGCTTCGACTCCTGCATTGCGCAGGCGTACCGTTCTACCGTTTCCCGCCCGATATGGCTTGGGTCGCATTGCGCTGTCAACAGCAAAGCGTTCAAGACGATGCTCTCATCCGACAAGTCTTGCCAAAGCTGGCGTCTGCCAAGGCGTTGTGGATAAAGGCCAACAAGAGCCCGGAACACGTCAAAGGCGAAGGTATGCGACCCAGGCTCACGGAATAGGAAGTACACGCGTCCTTCATCGCTTTGCAGCCACTGCGCCAAGTCCGGTCTAGCAAGCAGGTGGCGCGCCATCATATGTCCGGCCATCAGGTCGTATGAAAACGCGATTCCTTGGCCGCCTTCCTCAGAAGTCGTTCGAACGAGGACGCCTTCGGACTCCAGTGCGCGAATGACGCTGGCGTCCCAACTGCCCGTGTCTCGAACTGCACGCCGTGCAGCTTGGAAGTCAACGCTTCTCGCGTTGTCCTCCCAGAGGAGACCTGCAATCGTCAGCAGCGCATCTTGCACTTCATCCTGATAGATGCGATGCGCTGTCGGAGAAAGCTCTGCAACTCGTTCGGCAACCTTGTCGAAGTGCGCTTCGAACAGGCTTGCAAGCGAACTAGGCAGCGCCTCCACCCCGACAGAGCGCTGGCGTCGAGGGTTCACCACCTCACAGAAGATTCTCAGCGTCAACGGGTGCTGCAAGAACTCAATTGGCAGATCCGCGTCAGTGGCGTCGATCTTGTAGTACTCAAAGTACTTGTCGATGGCCGTCTGCGGGTCTTCCTGGAACCCGTTGTGCTCAACTTGAGGAAACTCCTCGGGCAGACACATCTGCGCGAACTCATTGCGCAGAGTGACAACCAGCAGGACGTACGGAAAGTCCTTAAGAAGCTCATTCGCCCGGGAGAGCTCATCCCTCCAATTTCTCGGGTCTTCCGCCTCATTTAGACCGTCAATCACGATAGGGATGCGCTTGCCCGCGCGCTGACCCGCCGCATCTACGGCCTCAACCAGCCGGTCGAAGCTCTCCGCCGGCCTGCCAGAAATCTTGAATGCAGACACGAGATCGTCAAGCCCCTGGCCTGCATGAAGATTCTTGCCCAGCAGCAAGACACCTCCGGGGAATTCTCCGTCCGCTTGCGTCACCTTGGCGGCAAGCTCGGACTTTCCTTCGCCCGCAGCTGCAAGCACGGCCACGGCTCGAACGTCGATCGACTTCTCCAGACTGCGAAGCACCGACGAAACTGCGTGAATGTCCGCGACCAGATTCGCGGCCAACGGGGCTCCATCCGAACGCGCCCCACGCAGCTTCGAGAGGAGTCGGTCGTAGCGCACCGGCAGCGGCGGATTGGAGGCCAGCATTTGCTGTACAGCATCGAAGTCGCCCTTGCCGAGCGCCGTGTGCAGGCTGTCGAGCAGGTCAGCCAATCCGGCAGCTCGAGCCAAGAGCGATTCGACTCCGGTCTTGATCTCAGTTTTGAGTTGCCCTGTCAGCGAAGCAATGTCCGCGCAATTCGTTGTAAGAGCACGTGAGAGTTTCTCCAGTGATTCCCATGCGCCCTGGCCACCCAGACGCCTGCGTATCTTCTTTTCTGCCCCAACAACAACGTGAACTTCCGGCTGGTATCGTCGCTTGAACGGAGCCGCAGCGAGCCTGTGCTGCTCAGCAAGTAGCGCAGGCGTCAGAACGAGCTCGCCGAAGTAGGTTTCTCGAAGTAGCGCTCCCGGTCCAACCAAGAGGTCTTCGATATCAGTTGCCGTCAGCAGCTCCAACTTCAACTCGGGGAAGCGGTCTTTCTCAAGCGCGAAGAACCACTCTTGGTCTCCCTTTGTCAGCGTGTGGCACGTCCAAAGCTTCCAATCGGTTACACCTGGGACATGCTTGCGCGTCTTCTCCATGCCCTCGATGATCTTGTTGCGGCGCGTCGCTCCCAACTCTTGTCCGTTCGCCAGCTCATACCATTTGCATTGCCAACCAAACCAGCGTGGCGGCGCTCCGAGATCACAAGACTCCGTCAGCTGAAGATGAAACTCTACGCCTGGCTGGTTTGCGAGTTGCTTAAAGCGACCGAAGCGCCCGTAGTGTCGGCGCACCAAAGAGCGGCAAAGCTTCTCAAAGTTTTCGTCTGCGGCTCCGGGCAACTCGCTGAATACAGCCCAATTTGCTTCAGGCATCGGCGCTTTCTCTGTCAGCTGGCATCGTCGGAATCGGAGGGGTAGTCGTGTGCCGAAAAGACTTCGACCTTCGCTCCAGCCTCGATGAAGAGCTTCACGAACGCGGACACTTCAGACTCGTCAGTCGTGACCGTGATTTGATCGCCTTCGCGGTTGAGGTGATAGTCAGATACTAACTGGCCGAGATCAGCAGGTCCTAAGATGTTGAGGTTCAAACTACTGAACCGCCCCGAGTTCCGTGGAGGCTGTTTGGTTTAAGTCAGGCTTCCGCCGTGGCGGCCTGACTGGCGAGTTGCCGGTAGTAGTTTGCCTCGGCCTCGGCTGGCGGGATATAGCCGATGGGT
>NZ_JBHSNG010000061.1:0-3371 GCF_042657005.1 Rhodanobacter terrae | reverse complement strand
CAACGTTCAACGCCGCACGCACTGACATGCACGACGCAACACAGAGGACAACATGATGGCCAGCGAAAGCCTGAAAGCTCAAGGCAAGAGCATCAAGCGGGCGGTATTGACGGGAAGTCTCTTACGGTTTGTTAGGGATGGTCTGAATAAGTCCACTGCGGTCTGGAGAAGGGCGCCCCTTGTGGGAGCGACTTCAATCGCGATTGCGTAGCCGTGCGCTGCGCCGCCCGATTATGCATCGAGCCGCTGCAACGCGGGGATGCTGCAGGCCGCTGCCGCGGCCACCGCGACTGAAGTCGCTCCCACAATCTCGGCGATGAGCAGAAGCTTGTTCAGACGTTCCTTAGAGGAGTATTCAACGCAATCAGACACCACGTAACCGCCGGAGCTCAGTGGTTGCAAGTCCGGCAACACGAGCGCACCAGACGGACGGCGCATGGCACTGCTTGACCACTGAGGCAGCGCATGAACGAGGTTTCGACCACGAAGCGTATGGCGGTTGACTGAGAAACATAAGTGCATCTTGAAGAAGAGCTGATATGACTAAGGAAAAAGAGACATTCAAGACCATTCCCGTTGGCACCAAAGTATCGTGGCATTACCGGAGTGCCATTGGGCATGGCACGGTCACGGGCGTGCACAAGATGGGCACCAACGCGGACAATACGATGTACAGCGTTCGCCAGACTGATCACCACCCGGGAGAGCCGGCCGTCGTCCATCATTCGGGCAGCGCGCTCAGTCGAACCTGAGCTGCACAATAAGTCTTCGCTGGTCATGTCATCGTCTCGGTAATGGCCGCGAAGCGTCGCTGTCGCCGCGCGGGCATGGGCAGTGACGAGTGCCGCGGCTCGCATGAGGCGGTGGCGAAAAGCAGGAACCGTCATCATGTGGCTGATGACGATGAAATTTCACTTGTCCGTGGAATCCTCCCGGGATCGATCAGCACTCACCAGCAGATCACGCTGTCAGGTCTCTACTCGTTTTGGTTGCTTGGGGGAATCCTCATCCTGCTGCAACCCGAAGAGGTTTCAATGAGCGAGCAATCCGTGAGACTTGATGGCCCCGACCTGACACAGGGGGTGGTGATCTCGGCGATTCCCGATGGCGGCATGCTGCTGGGCCATGCCCGCGGCGAACCGGTGCTGTTGGCCCGGCGCGGCGACGACGTATTCGCGATCGGCGCGATCTGTACCCATTATGGTGCGCCGCTCGAACAGGGCTTGCTCGTCGGCGATACGGTTCGCTGCCCTTGGCATCACGCCTGCTTCAGCCTGCGCACCGGCGAGGCATTGCGGGCGCCGGCATTGAATCCGGTGTCCCGGTGGGACGTCGAGCGCGTGCATGACGTAGCGCGCCAGTTCACGCCGGCGCAGCCGCCGGTGGATACCGTGTACGTGCGTGAAAAGCTGGCGCGAGTCGCGCCGTCTGGCCACACGGATGTAGCCGGCGTTCCGGCATCCGTCGTCATCGTCGGCGGCGGAGCGGCGGGCAATGCTGCCGCGGAAACCCTGCGCCGGGAAGGATACGGCGGGCGCATCACGATGTTGAGCGCCGACGATGCATTGCCGTGCGACCGTCCGAACCTGTCGAAGGGCTATCTCGCCGGCACTGCGACCGACGCATCGAATCTGCTGCGGTCGACGGAGTTCTATGCCAAGCATGCGATCGATCTGCGCTTGAATGCGCGCGTCACCCGGATCGACACCGAGAACCGGCAGGTGGAGCTGGCGGACTTCAGTCGTGTCGATTACGACGCGCTGTTGCTGGCTACCGGCGCCGTACCGGTGCACCTGGAAGACGTAGCCGGCATGCACTTGCCACACGTGCACTATCTGCGCAGCGTGGCGGACAGCCGCGCCCTGGTCGACCGGGCGTTGAAGTCCAAACATGCAGTAGTAATCGGCATGAGCTTCATTGGCATGGAGGTGGCGGCCTCGTTGCGTACGCGCGGGATCGAGGTGCATGCAGTTGGTCTCGGTGATGTCCCAATGCTGAAAACCCTGGGGCCGGAGGTGGGCGTATTCATCCGCAAACTTCACGAGTCCCATGGCGTGACGTTCCATGTCGGGACGACCGTCGCGGCCATCGACGAACACCGCGTCACGCTGCGTAGTGGGGAAAGCATCGAGGCCGATCTCGTCGTCATCGGCATCGGCGTGAGTCCCGCGACTGAATTGGCGCAGGCGGCGGGGCTCGCCATCGATCGCGGTGTGACGGTGGATGAGTACCTGCAGACCAGCGAGCCGGGTATCTTCGCCGCCGGCGACATCGCGCGCTGGCCGGACCGGCGCAGTGGCGAGTGCATCCGCGTCGAACACTTTGTAGTGGCCGAGCGCCAGGGCCAGACGGCCGCGCGCAACATACTCGGGCAGCGTGAACCGTTCGACGCCGTCCCGTTTTTCTGGACCGAGCAGTACGACCTTGGCATCGGCTATGTCGGCCATGCGAAGCACTGGGACAGCGTCACCATCGATGGCGAGCTCGAGACGCGCGATTGTTCGATCACCTATCGCCGTGGCGACAAGGTATTGGCGGTCGCGACGATTCACCGCGATCTGGCCGGCCTGCGCACTGAGCTCGAATTCGAGCGCGCGATGGCGCACGAAAAAAGGTCTGCCGATGAGGCCGTCACGGAACAAATTCACCTTGGTTGAAAAGCCGCAGTCCGAAGCGAGCGCTGCGCGCCTTCATAAATGAGGAGGTGGCCATCCATCGAAAGCCGAGGCAGCCTCGTAAGCCGGCCGATTTCGGCAGTCTTCGCAAACTGCCGTATAGGCTTAGGGCTATCCCGATTATTGTGGCGGGCCTGGGCTCTGGGGGGGCGGACTCTACCCGGGCTCACTGTTGACGGGGTAGGTTTCGGTGGATCCGCCGATCAATATCGCCGCCTGCAAGCGGAGCGTGCGGCTGCCTCGACTGATGCTGAGCAACGGGGAGATGCTGATCTGGGGCAACTCTCTGCAGGCAATAGTGCCTGCCTCCAATGTTGCCCCCGGATTACAATAGACGCGACTGGACGCCAAAGTTGCAATCAACCCTTGGTATGACTGGGTTGCCGAGGCAGTATTGGACGGGAATGGGCGGGGATGGACGCTAATTTGGGTGGGTGCGCTCGAACAATGACCATCAAGCCCTGTTCTTATGCCATTCCCACTCACGCCAACGGATGACTTACCGTCAAAGTTACCGTCACGCTGTGGGCGCTGCCTCGCATGCTGGCGCGCTCCGGTGAGCTACTAGGCCCCTCGGAAGCGACACCCGGAGGTACAAGTCTCGTGCACTACGATCTCCGAAAGTAGCGGGAGCGTCGGCTTGAGCCGCTCCCAGATCCAGATCGCCAGCCGTTCGCTGGTCGGATTGTCCAGCCC
>NZ_JBHSNG010000060.1:0-3630 GCF_042657005.1 Rhodanobacter terrae | reverse complement strand
TTTTTTTCACGGGGATGTCCTGCTGGGTGTGCGAACGAAGCTCGCGGTAGTGCTTGGCCCACTGGGTCAGCAGGTGCGAAACGCTCGTCAGTCCCCGTTTGGCGTATCACCCCGGAGGTAAACGTGTGTGGCTAGGGCACAAGACAGCTCTCATCGCCAGGACAGGCGATGTTTCCGTGCGGATCGTTTTCTGCATGACCGGTTGGGTTGAATGCCTGGCTGCTGCAGACGTACCGATAATTCGGATGGCTGTTCAGCCGTGAATGGCTTGTGTCAGGTGAGGTGCGACTATTCGCATTGTGTGGTGAAAGATCCTATTGCACTGGACGCAGTACGCGCTTGATGGCGTGATGCGGGTGTGCAGAGAGATGGCTTTATCTGCGGGCGCCCGCTTCTCTCTCCAAGTCATGGGTGTTTCGCTACCGGTTCCATGGTCGCACCCGCGAGATGGACCCAGGAAGCTTCAATACGGGATGGAACAAATCGGCGACGGTGCTTCGCTGTAGAGGCGGGCCCATAGAAGCCTGAGAACACCTCCAGTCGGCGACGAGATTTCGAGACATCGCGTGCCGTTTAGGGAACGTCTGAACAAGCTTCTGCTCGTCGCCGAGATTGTGGGAGCGACTTCAGTCGCGATGGCCGCGGCAGCGGCCTGCAGCATCCCGGCGTTGCAGCGGCTCGATGCACAGTCAGGCGGCGCAGCGCACTGCTACGCGATCGCGACTGAAGTCGCTCCCACAAGGGGCACCCTTCTCCAGACCGCAGTGGACTTATTCAGACCATCCTTTACCTGAAACGGGGTGCCGCTGGGGTGCACTGAGGTTTGCCAAGAAGCTCGAGCAGCCGCGATTCGCAAGGGGAGAGGTCATAACCCCGACGTTGCGAGATCACGAACGTGAGCGGACCGAGGTGCCAAGCGCGGCGTTCAAGTTCGACGAGCTCTCCACTCGCCAGATCCTCGCCGATGAGATGTCGCGGCAAGTGCCCCCAGCCGAGACCGGCTTTGAGAAGGTCACGTTTGGCGCCGAGATCATTGACCAGCCACAGGCGCTTGCCGGCAACTCCCTGCTGGGTCTTTTCCGCTTCCGGCTGGTTGTCCGTAACGACGATCTGAACATGTCGACCAAACTCGTCCACCGGTATGGGTTTCGGTGCCGAAACGAGCGGATAGGATGGCGCACATACCGTCACCATCTCAGCCTCGCACAGCCAGCGGCGTTCCATGGCATCCGGGTTCACCTCCGGCACGTTCTCGACTGTGACGGCCAGGGCACACACCCTTTCGAGCACCAGGTTCTCGCCGCCCTGCATGGTCGTAATGCGCAGGTTGATCGCTGCGGTCGGGGACTCTTGTTGAAGCGTGCGCAAGCAGTCGATCAGGTGGGTGCGTGGGAAGTAGGCATCGACCGCCACCGAAACCTGCGGCACCCCGGCCTTGGCGATCGAGCCGGCGCGGTTCTTCATTTCTTCCGTGCGTGAGATCACCGCCCGTGCGTCCGGCAGGAGGCTGCGCCCCGCCGCGGTGAGCTGCGCCTTCCGTGTGTTGCGCTCGAACAACTCGACATCGAACGCGCTTTCCAGCGCCTTGATCGCGTGGCTGATGGCCGACTGCGCGCGGCCGAGTTTCCGCGCCGCACCCGAGAAGCTTCCCTGATCGCACACCGCCACGAACGCACGCAACTGGTTGATGGTGACGTTGTCGAGCATATACATCCAGAAAATAGATCGTATTAAGCGAAGTCGCGGTCGCCAGCCGGCGGCCGCCCGAAGCACTGTTGCCACAGGCGCAGGCGATCGGACCCAAGGTCGTCCCCAAAACGCTGCAGGAAGCGGTCAAGGCGGACGTGATCTTCCTGGCCGTTCTCTTCGAGGGACATCGCGAGGTCGCCAAAACCCTGTCGAGCTGGCAGAGCAAGACGGTCGTGGATGCGATGAACGGCTTCGAGGGTTTGTCTACTTCCGACGTCGCCAAAGCCTTCCCCGGCGCCCGGTTCGTGAAGGGCTTCAATCATCTGCCGGCGAGGACGCTGGCCGCCGACCCGAACGTCAAGGGCAGCCGCCGGGTCGTGTTCCTGACGAGCGACGACGAAGCGGCTGCGGCGCGGGTGGCAGCCCTCGCCGAACAACTGGGTTTCGCACCCGTCCATCTCGGGAAACTCGAAGAGGGCGGCACGCTGGTACAGGTGCGGGACAAGAGCTGGGCGCCTCTGATCTTCCAGGACCTGTTCAAGAACGAGCCCGCGCGACCGGCCTCCGTCGCCGCAGCATCGTAACCACCTGCTTGTGCCATCCCAACGAAGGATGCATGACATGACCAGACTGAATGGAAAGATCGCCGTGATCACCGGTGGCGCTACCGGCATCGGCCGCGCCGCAGCAAAGCGCTTCATCGAGGAGGGCGCCTTCGTCTTCATCTTCGGCCGCAGGCAGGAAGCGCTCGACGCCGCTGTGGCCGACCTCGGGCCCCATGCCCGCGCGGTGAAAGGCTCGGTCTCCGATCTGGCCGACCTCGACCGACTCTACGCGGCGGTGAAGGCCGAGCGCGGAACCCTCGACATCGTCTTTGCCAATGCCGGGGCGGGAAGCCAGCTTCCTCTCGGCACGATCACCGCCGAGCACATTGACGAAACCTTCGACACCAACGTGAAGGGTACGATCTTCACGGTCCAGCAGGCGTTGCCGCTGATGGGCAAGGGCGGTTCGATCATCCTGACCGGATCGAGCGCCGGCACCACGGGCGCCCCGGGAATGAGCGCCTACAGCGCGAGCAAGGCGGCCGTGCGCAACCTCGCGCGAACCTGGGCGCAGGACCTGAAGGGCGCCGGCATCCGGGTAAACGTGTTGTCGCCCGGGGCGACGGCGACCGAACTGGCGAAGGAGGCGCTAGGCGAGGAGGGCCAGAAAATCTTCGCTTCGATGACTCCGCTCCAGCGCATGGCCGATCCGGCGGAGATCGGAGCTGTGGCTGCCTTTCTCGCGTCGTCGGACAGCAGCTTCATGACCGCCAGCGAAGTCGCCGTCGACGGCGGCCTGGCGCAAATTTGACACGTTACGCCCGGCCGGTTATTCATTCGATTATTCGGAGCACCGAGACCATGACGCTGGTAGTCGTGCGTGTGCGTCGCCGGCTTGCCGAAGGTGAGTGGCAAGCCGGGCCGGGTACGGTTGAGCGCTTGGATCTGGCTCTTCTCATCCACGCACAACACCAGCGCTCGATCGGGCGGGGCCAGGTAGAGCCCCACCACGTCACGCACCTTGTCCACGAAATACGGATCGGTGGATAACTTGAACGTCTCCTACAAGTGCGGCTTGAGCCCGAAGGCATGCCAGATGCGCTGCACGGTCGCCGGGGAGACACCGGTCTCCCGGCTCATCTGGCGCACACTCCAGTTCCTATGATGGTTGAGCAAGCTGCGACAGGCAGAGGTCGACGGCGGATTCAACCGGTGGATGCAACACACTGAGCGTTGCCACGGCAGCAGGAGTGTTGCAGATGCATCAGCGGACCTGATTAGCGTCGAACCTCAGTTGCAAGTCGCATGATGTGCGACGGCAGCGAGGGATGCTGAAGCCATGTTCTCGACGGGAGTGTGAGTCATGGCGATGAATAGGGTGCAGTTTCAGAAAGGT
>NZ_JBHSNG010000059.1:0-3894 GCF_042657005.1 Rhodanobacter terrae | reverse complement strand
AGCGTTCGTCTTGGCTCAGGTGTGTGTAGCTCATGTGCAGTTCCACTTGGCGGTGAAGCTGTGCAGGCTACCGCACCTGCGCCGCTCTACCGTTTGGGGTGGTGCACTTCAGAATTGAATTCGCCGGGTGATGCACTCGCCGAATCAATTTTCTCGATGATCGGTATCCTGAGGACTGCGCACTATGATGCCGCCGGCGGGGAATAAATCAGAGCATCCTTAATGCTTTCCCGGGAAGCCGCCAAGACCGTGGAATGTCATATAAAGCGAATATGCGCTGACGGCGATGGCGATCACCATCTCCAGCACCAGCACGGCAACGCCGTATTTGTACCAGGGTTGGTGTTCAACGGGTGTGGCGGAAGGTGATGCGTGACTCATGAGAACCTCCAAGAGTTGGGAACGAATATTCCGGATTTATTCTGCGGCCATCGCCGGTGTGAACAGGCCGTGCTCTTCCGGGTGACGCTCGTAGCGTGCCGCCCAGAAGTAGAAGAGAACGAATGGCACGAACATGAAGAAGGCGACGTGGAGGTAGCCCACATGAATGTTCACGCCACTCGCAAACACCAGCGGATAGATGATTCCAGCCGCTGTCGACACACCACCAATGAAGCCGGCCGCAATGCCCGGACGGTCGGGGAAGAGCAGCGGTACCAGCGCGAAGGTGCCTCCCGTGCCGAACGAGACGAATATGCCGAAGGCGACCAGCAGCACGACAGACAGATGCAGCGAGCCCGTCAGACCGGCCGTGGTCAACCCGACCATGGACAGCGTGATCAGGATCAGCGACAGGCCAAGCCAGTGCAGACGCGGCGCGTAAGGCAGCGTCTTGGCGATGAAGGGCAGCGGTGTCCAGTTCTTACGCTGGAACAGGTCCGACATGAAGCCGGCGAAGGGCCGGAACAGCGACGCGGTGAAGGATTGCACGGCGGCGAAAGTGCCAGCAGCGATCTGAACGCCGGCCACGCTGCTGAAACCGAGTGCCAGGAGGGCATCATGGAAGCCGCGCGTGAAATAGCCGGGCAGCCATGCATTCATTGCGATCTCGGCGCCGAACGACATGGCATAGGCCAACATCAGCGCGATGGCGATATAGCGGCTCCACACGAACACGGCGCTGCCGAAATTGCTGCTTCTGCGCGCCAGATCCCGCTTCTCGACGGTTCTGGCAGCCTGGCCGCGCACCAGATACCAGGCGGCAATGACAAGTGCTATCACGCCGAGATAGAGGAAGGCGCTGTGATAGTCGGTTCCGAAGATGCGTGGCAGCACCAGCGCACCCACACCGGCGCCGACATTGCCGGTGCCGGCATAGAGCCCTTCGGCGGTGCCGATCTCGTGATCGTCGAACCATTGCGCCACATGCTGGATGCCTACCACGAAGGAGACACCGGCTATGGCCACGATCACTCGCTCGATGAAGAGGATGTCGTAGTTCGTCGTATAGGCCGATGCGATCGAGACGATGCCGCAGCCGGCGAGAATGACCGCGAACGTGCGCGGTGCACCGAACCGGTCCGAGGCCCACCCGGCGATGATCCGCCCGAGCGGCGCCATCCAGATCGCGGAACTGGCGAGAAGGCCCAGTGCCGCGATGCCGAGATGATAATGCGCGGCGATGCTGGGGCTGAATGCGGCTGTCGAGAACCACATCAGGAAGCACCAGAAAAAGCCGACAGTAGCGATGACAAGTTGCTCTACCTTGTGTGTTTTCATGATCCAGCTCCTCGCAATAGCGTCAGGAAATTCGGTGGTGTGGCGCATGACCGGCACCTTCAGTAGTGGTAGCTGGCCGTTAGCCAGGTGATGGTCTTATCGCGGAACCCGCCCGCACTGATGCCTGCGCCGCGATAGGCCGTGTAGCTCAGATTCAGCGAAAACTGCTTGTCAAACGCCGCATCAACGGAGAAATCCCACTCGTCTCCGATGTCGACCCCGGTGCGATCGGTCGTAAAGCTGTGATGGGTGACGAGAGGCGCCAGCGTGACGGGGCCGAGTGCTTGCGGAATCTTGTAGGAAACCGTTTCGTAGAGATCGTCGATGCCGTTCGCCGGTGTCGCCAAGAACAGGTCGGCCCAGCCGTCGAAGGCGTGAAGCGTGGCCAGCGGTGTTGTGAAGCCGACCGTTCCGCTTCCCTCCAGCACCTCATAGCCGACGACAGCCATCAAGCCTGCGGCTTTCACCTGCGCACTCAGCGTCCAGTAGTCGAGGCTGACGGGGCGCGGGTTGTCTGCGTAATCGCTCTGATGCGCGAAGGCGCCGATCACGCCGGCACTGATTCCCTCGGCCACAGGCATGCCGTATTGCGCACGAAGGCCATAGGTCGCCGTTGACGCGGCGGGAGCCTCCCTGAGGTCCAGAAGATAGGCATAGCCCGTCAGTGTCAGCCCTTTCATGCCGCGATAGGTGGCGTTCAGGACATGGCTGTCGCTGATGTAGTGGCCGGTGGTCGCCGGCCCGTTCGGCCCGTCCGGACCGAAGATGCGGTTGACGCCACCGATCCACGCATAGGTGAAGGTCGTGTCCGGCAGCGATGTGTTGACGAACTTGACTGCATCGAAGGTCTGTTCGTGCTGGCGGAAGCCGACGTTACCGATGAAGCGCGCATCGTCGAGGATGATAGCCTGGCGGCCCGCCGTGATCGTCGTGCCGAAATCGCTGTTGCGATAGGTCAGCTGCAAACGGTCGAGCGCCGTCATCGTCGGATCCGCCACGACAGGATAGGTCGTGCGGCCGTTCGACTTGCTGTTGTAGTCCTCCGGCCCGAGCGACCAGATCTGATCGCCGGCGAACAACACGGAAAAACCGTTCCATTCGCCCGTCTCATAGCCCAGCCGAGCGCGCAACGTTCGCGCGTCCGCGTCCTTCCCCGCGCACGCCGTGCAATTGTCGTCGCCGACGGCTTCGTAGCGTGCGCGAATGTCGATCAACGGCTTGCCGTGCGTTAGCGCGTCGACAAGTGATCCATCGGCGTAAGCGCCGGTGGCGGTGAACATCGCGACGGACAAGGTCGCGATCCCCACCATGCTACGTCGCAAAACACTCTGCCTCATAGCTCTGCTTCCTTTAGCGGCGCCACTGCAAACCATGCGAAGAAGCAGACGAAAAACGCCAGCAAACTGAGATGGAAGGCACGCGGCGGCGTGGCGAGGTTGAACAGTTCGATCCGTGTGGCTTTGCGTTGCATCCCGATCCCCCCGAATATGACGAGCATGCCGTTGCGGTCTGTCCGCTCCGCAGCGATGCGAATGGGCGAGTTATCCCGTCGCGCGAGATGTTGCTACGCAACATTCGTGCCACTGTCGACGACGCGCCAACGCCGCGCCTCCCGTGGCAATCGCTGCGGTATAGGCAGTATTTGCGCACCATCTATGCGCGGCTCCACCTGATCAAGCACCATTGCGGTGCAGCATCGCCGTCGTCGATCGTTTTCTGCAGTGATGGTCACCCAGGTGGCTGATCAGCTTCAGGCTGTTGGCGTGCGTTGAAAATTGACCATCTCTGTTCGCTGAAAATTGACCAGGGATGAAAGCCGGCGGAGATTGAATCAACCGGTCTTTCTAGACATCAGAGGCCGTCCTATGCGGCGGCCAAATTATGGTTTAACGCACACCTGTGTGGCTGACGACCGTCTGTAGTGGTATCCATGCGCCGGTCGTTACTGCGGCCGGCGCATGTTCGCGTGCTGCCCGATGGTGTTGAACATTCCGAGCGCCGAACGACGACTATCGGGCGACGTGACTGATTCCCCGACCGGCAGCTCGTGGCCGATTCTGTTGAAAAACTCCGTATTAACGAACGGACGTCCAAATCTTCGATCGCGACGGCCGCGACAATTCGATTCTGTACAAATTTGCACATTCAGGCCGACAGAAAGCGATTGCCGCGGCC
>NZ_JBHSNG010000058.1:0-4506 GCF_042657005.1 Rhodanobacter terrae | reverse complement strand
GCCCGGTGGCACTTCGCTTCGGTGCCGTACTGCGCGTGGAAGTGGACCATCGACAGACCTTTCTGAAACTGCACCCTATTCATCGCCATGACTCACACTCCCGTCGAGAACATGGCTTCAGCATCCCATCCCTCGCTGCCGTCGCACATCATGCGACTTGCAACTGAGGTTCGACGCTAATCAGGTCCCCATTTAATTGCTCCCGTCCCATTATTGGGGGAACTCATTGCCTACATAAGTTCCGATTTACCCGACAGACAAATCACTCGAAGACCGAGATAATCGGGAAGAATAATCGGCGAAGCCGATTATCCACAGCGTTTCACCGAACGCAAAAAAAAGCGCGGGCCGTAAGGGTTGCAGCCCATACGACCCGCTGACCACAACCAACTAATCGGAGTTGATCATGGCTACGGCGAAGCATACGGCATGCGCCCATCCCCGCGCTGCCACCCGCACCTTCTCCTATCCGCCCTCCTTCCCTCGCTGGGCTCCGCCTCCGGCGCACCCGCTGCGCGCCGACCGCGCCTTCCCCTCGCTCCCTCCCGGCCGCGCAACGGCTGACCCCAGTCGCCGATCGTCGGCAGCCGTCGCCACGGCCTGCTCACTCGCCGCACGCGCCACGCCGTAGGCCACACCGCGTCCGATCCCTCAGCGCTGCGCATTCGCGCAAGGCATGTGCGCAGCCACGTCCAGGAGCCCATCATGGAAAGCGAACTCGACACCCCACTCTGCGACGACAGCTTCCACCTGCCCGCAGACACTTACTACGAACTGCTGCAGATTCGCGACCAACTGATGATGTATACCCGCTTCGTCGCCCCCGTCACCCACCAGGAAGACGACGCCCACCTCGAACTCACCCGCAACATGCTCGCCGACTGCTTCGCCCAACTCGCCAGCCGCCTCACCCAAGCGCTGGAAAGTACCGACTCCGAATCCAACGATTGATCTGCTCCACCCCGCAACCAATGAAAACAAAGCGCCCGGTGATAACTTCGCCGGGCGTTCCATTAGATGGCGTACTACCTTTGCAGCGATAGCCGATCTTGACGAGGCTACTTAATTTCCTCCGCCCCCCTTTTCGGCTGATACGGCCACACGCTTTTCAAGCCAGTTGATCGTCCTTATTAGTCTTCGACTGAAGATGTGTATTCTGTTTCAAAATCATCGATAGTCAGCTTGTGCTGGCCGAGCAAATCATGGATCTTTGATTCATTCAAATCATTTCTATCGAATTTAGCTATATCGTTATAAAATTCCTTAACATGGTGCGTAAATTTGTTTAAATCACGCTTTTTCATAATTCGCACAATCTTGTTGAAGCCAGCTGCCGCTCCCAATTTCGCAGTCGGAATTATCAGTATATTAATCGAATCAGATCCACTGTATTCACGATCGAACCAAGCGCAAGAATTGTTCATCTGGCCACTCTCATCCTTGTTAATTTGCGACCTGGTTAGCTCTACTTCATTTTTGCATTCGACTAAAAGATAAAGACCATTTTTCAGCGCCCACAAATTATCAGGTCCCTCCTTCCACTCTTTATCCGGTCGCTCTGAGGCGAAACCTAAGGCAGCACCAAGGTCCTGCCAAGCCTTCTCAAATGATTCCGATCGAACTCCAAATTTTAACCTACTAAGGATGTCCTCAATGGATAAAGTCACCTCTTCGTCAGTATCAAAAGCAGAAACCCACTTAACTACGCTCAATGAGCGCTTCTGCCCAATAGCCGAAAGCTTAGAAGCACGTACCGATTCAGGTTTTAATAGTAGATGATTTAAGCGATGGGCTGCCATTTGCTTGACTTGTGAATCCGCATGACTGCGCGGATATTCATATCTCGCGATTTCTTGAAGGTACCAACCGCGTTCACTTGGTGGCATTTCTGGGTGACCATCTAGAACAGTTTGCATTCGATCGACAGCCTGTCCGTAGCGGCCAAACTGAAAATCAATTTCAGATTCGCGCTCACTCACAAATATTTCTAATATTCTAGAATTATTATCGCCGGGAACAATTGCGTCCATTGTTTCTTTATAGAATTCTTTCCAATCATCATTTCTTTCCAAGCACTGACGCATTAGTGCTGCAAACGCAGAGTATGAAGTACTACCGTCTTTAATATCTGATTGCGCTTCACTGGAAATATCCATTCCTAAACGCACTTGCGCCTTTGTTTGATCAGAAAGATGCTTCTGAATCTCTCTTGCGCGAATTACTCTTACAAGATCAGATCCCGTTATAATAACTACGCAATAATCCTTTTCTCCGCGCACTGCGCGCCCAAGCCCCTGCTCAATTGTTCTGGCGATGCGTGCAGCCGATACCTCGCTCTCGGGACGGCACTCTTCTATATAGCGTTCCCATAGAGCGTCACCAAACGGCTTACCATCAAGGATGAGTATCCTGCATGCATCATCTGGCAAATCTATACCGTCATACCTGTTTGCCACTGCGACCGTGTCTTGAATTATCGAACTCCTTAGTCTTCCGACAAGAGCGTCTAATGTCTCTGGCTTAGCAACAATTGCACCTGCAGCATTCCATCCTTGGCAGCTATAAAAGCTAGGGGATAGTACGACCGTATTATACCGTCGCCTTGGGTCGGGTTTACCAAAATTCGCGACGATCAATCCTTCGTCAAGATCAGAAGACGTGATCGAAGGTATCAGGATCATTCGCTCGCCTGACCAACCCTCTTCAGGATCAATTAGAGGCGACAGAACAACTTTCTTTGCAAGCCCAAGCCCCTTGACCAAAAATGCATCATCCGTGACCGTTGCTGACATAAATATTCTATGCCTGGCATTTGCGTATGAACCAAACATGTCCAATGGCGGTAAATATGGAACGATCACAAGTTCATGCGCAGAAATCACGCACTGACAATGCTTTATTTTATCTTTAAGTAATGGCCACGCAAATTTAATTTCCTTGCTCTGAATATTCTTCGCAAGTACTCGAATTACTTCTTCCTCTCGATCGATCCACGACCAGTATGGGATAGGAAGAATTGGGCTCGGTGAATTATCGTTCGCTTGACGTATTTCAGCATATGATCCGGCGCCTTGAATTTTTAAGTCATCCTCGAACAAGTTAACTATTTGCTGGTACGCATCATGCTCTCGTAAAAGAGTGATTTGGCAGGCGGCTCTTATAGAGTCAATACAGGCATGGGCATCGTCAATAACAACGTAATCAATTTCTATCGACTTTGCGTTTAAACCAAATTTTGATAGACCATTAAATAGTTTTTGAACCGTTATAACCAATATGGCTTGACCATCCAAAAAGGACGCTGGCAAACTTCCGTCCTCGTCAGGCCCAACACAAGATAGGCCAAACTGGCGAGACTGAAGCAAAGTTTGGCTCGCCAGAAATAGATTTGGACAGAGAAACACCGCTCGGCCGCTTTCTTCGTTCATTTTTGACTGGAGCATCAGGAGGCCCACGAGGGTCTTGCCCTGGCCCGTATGTAATTTGAGAATTACGTCGTTTTCGGCCCGCCTATGTTCATGCCACTCCAGCAGCACACGTTCCTGCGGATTTCGCAATGGCCCTTTGTCGCTAGCGCGATCAAGCCTGTCATATATCTCCCGGGGGTCGATTGGTTTTCCGGCAGAGCCGGCGACACGCTTTTTTTTGAAATCGACCACAGTCAGTCCCCTCGAGATATAGCAGCGATTAGCAACCTTCTTTCAGAAAATTCTGTTCCGCATGTTTCAATGTTTCTCGCCATGGCGCTTCACCTTCGCGATCTGTTGCCCCTTTCTCTTCTTTGGTGAAGCGAATCAGCTCAATCTCGATGGCGATCCACCCAACATGATCTTCAACATGAAGGTATTGACGCCGATCAGCCGCAACGAGCCGTAGTGCTTCTCATGGCCTTGATCGAACACGCCGTAGTACATCGACTCTTCCTGGACCTTGCCGCGCGGGACCATAGCCGGACTCCAGCTCGCTCAGAGACAGCCAGCTTACCGCAGCTCACCCGGCCTAAACGAATACCCACGCCTCTTCCACCCCGAAGCAATCCCCATGTCGTAGCCATAAACCAGCGTCACCACGACCACATCCTCGCTTGCGATATTCGGGTCGGCTTTCGCCATCAGCTGCGCGATGCGCCTGGCCATGTCACCGTCTTCGGTCATCGGGGCATCAAGCCGCAGCGACGACTGCAGGGAGTGCGTGGCTTTGCCGCCATTGAAGGACGACCACCCGCGCACGACTTGCGCCGTCATCACATGGGGTTGGGTCGACAACGTCTGGTACAGCGGCAGGATCGGAAAATTTCAAGCTAGTTGTCGCCTCAATGATTAATTTTCAGGCGGCTTTTCGTTCCTGGTTACGAGCTGTCGTGATGGCGTCCTGGTCGTCGTCCCGGTCGGGATTCAGATGGACGGTATGGATGCGCGTCCAGTTGCGCGTAGCGCCTTTCCAACGTAGCGGCTGAGATTGACGTGCGGCTTCGTAGAGCGCGACGCGTTGATCCAGGATGGCCTG
>NZ_JBHSNG010000057.1:0-4521 GCF_042657005.1 Rhodanobacter terrae | reverse complement strand
TTCGGCGGTGGTCACGCCGCCGCGAACACCGGCGTCGACCTCGTGCCGCTGGACCCAGCCCAGCAACGTCTGCGGCACACAGCCGATCTTCGGCGCCATCGACTCCACCGCGGCCCACAGCGATGGATACTCTCCGCGGTGCTCCTGCACCATGCGCACCGCGCGCTCGCGGACTTCAGGGGAAAACTTCGTGGACTTGTTCATGGCTCCATTCTCTCAAGAGTTGGAGCCTCCTCAAATCCCGGGGCGGTTCACTTCCTAATTGAATCGGCGGAGTCTGACGACCGCATACCTGATTACCTCGCTCCAGGCGATCCGGGTTCACAATTGAATCGATTTCGAACAACTCGCCCCCTTGCTATCTCATGTAATGCTGCGCAAGGATGACACCTGATAAATGAACCCGCGGGTTACAATTTGGCACTCCCTCAGCACGGGTCTGCCGATGGCCATCCGAGACTTCTTTAACGTCGTGCAGCCCAAAGGGTTCTACCGTCCGGACATCGACGGCATGCGTGCGCTGGCGGTATTGGCTGTAGTTGCCTACCACTACTCGCCGTCAAGCTTACCGGGTGGTTTCATTGGCGTCGACATCTTCTTAGTCATCAGTGGCTACTTGATTACAGGGATCCTGGTCAAGGCAATCAAAGACAACGAGTTCTCGACCTTTGGCGGCCTGCTGTCGGACTTTTACCAGCGCCGCATACGCCGAATCTTTCCCTCGCTCATCCTAGTATTAAGCTCCTGCCTCGTCATTGGCTGGCTGGTACTGTTTTCTTCGGAATACGAGCGCCTTGGAAAATATGTCGCAGCAGGTGCCGGTTATCTGGAAAATTTTGTCTTGTGGAACGAGGCCGGCTATTTCGATCTCGCATCGATCGACAAACCGCTGTTGCACCTGTGGAGTTTGGCCGTAGAGGAGCAGTTCTACATTGCTTGGCCGCTGATTCTGTGGCTCATTACCCGCCGGCACTGGCCGCTGCTGAGATCCATCGCCCTCATCGCAGCAGTGACCTTTGCGTTGAACATATCCCTTGTCATCAGCGGCCATATCACTCATGCATTTTATTCCCCCCTCGCCCGCACCTGGGAACTCATGGTCGGGGCGTGGCTCGCGATAGCGCATCGACACGGTGTGACATGGCTGTCCAGGTGGCGCTCTGCGCAATCATGGGGAGGGATTTGGCTCATCGTTGCAGGACTTGCGCTCATCGAGCCCACTAGCGCGTTCCCGGGATTCTGGGCGCTACTTCCCGTAATCGGGACCGCGTTGATCATCAATGCTGGGCCGAATACGTTCTTCAACGAACGCGTGCTGAGTTGGCGCCCGGCGGTGTGGGTGGGGCTGATCAGTTACCCGCTGTATCTGTGGCACTGGGTGTTGCTCTCGCTGATGGTGATCGTGTTTGGCGATGACAACCCGACGTTTCGCCACGTATCCCGGCTCGTGCTGATTGTGGTGTCGATCCTGCTGGCCTGGCTGAGCTACCGCTACTTCGAGGGCCCAATCCGCAGGAGTCGGCGAGGATACACTTCAGTCGGCCTCACGGCAGCCATTGCGATATTGGGTGTAGCGGGCTTGGCCGTTTACGCTGCGTCAGGGCTGCCAGATAGGCCAGCGAGTTTCGTTTCCGTCAAGGCCGAGCAGTATGTCAAATCCATGCAGATGGACGCCCTTGCCAACTCCCGGGACTGCTTCAATCCCCAGACCAAAATGACGTTTCTGCAGAAACAAGGTCGTGACGCGTACCTACCAGATAAATGGTACTGCGAGCTTGGAGACACACACTCCACAGCGATAATGCTGGCTTATGGTGACAGTCATGCGAGGGCCATGATCCCGGCCCTGGACAAGTACGGCAAGGCTACCCGCACGAAGATCGTTTTTTCATCCATAGGGAGTTGCTTGCCACTCACTGACGTCATCGTGCACACCGACTATCCGAATGCATGTCGTGAATTGGGAGAAAAAGCGACTCACTTTGCCAGTGAAGTGCAGCCAGAAGCAGTTGTGTTGATCGAAGCTTGGGCGGGATATATGGGCGCAGAAAAAATTCAGATCCAACACTCCATCACCGGCGGACAAGCGTTGCGCACCGCATTGAGCGAAACGCTCGACTTTTATCAGAAACTGGGAATCCCGATAGTGCTCATGGAGGACAACCCGCAGCAACGCCAGTCGGTCCCCAAGGCGCGCATCCGATTTTCGGAGAACCCGTCCGACCAACGGCTAAACGCCACAGCGCTGGCGCGGGTTGGATATGAGCATCAGCAAGCGGACGCCAATGGGATACTCGAATCGGTCGCATCCCAGTACCCGCTGGCGTCGGTGCTGAGGGTCGGAAACGCGCTGTGCAATGCCGATATATGCCCGTGGGCGATGCAGCATGAGCTTCTCTACTACGACTCGGGTCACTTGAGTGCAGCGGGATCGTTACAGGTCTACCCAGTTTTTGTCGCGCATATGAACGCAATCCTCAAGTGCCAGCCATAAAAAAGTATCCTGATCAGGCCGCTGATCCGCGCTCAATCATAGTGTGATTCGACACGTCCAATAGCAAACAGGTCTTCTGTCTACAACGTGCAACGAGCACACAGTACCATCGGCCATCAGCCTCTCACGGAGCTCGATTGCCAACGACAGCGACCAGAGTCTCCACTGCCGAGTGGTATTAATGTGGGATCTTGACCACACGAACGGCTGTCACGAAATTTCCGGGGCCCCGCCCGCTCGACGGAAAATCGAGGAAAGACCGCGCTGGATTTCAATTAGCAAAGGATGTTTGGTGAGAGCAATTCCCAATAACCATCCGAGCCCACCACCAGCTGATGCCACAACGAAGGCTGCGAGATAGTGGTTTGCAAGCGATTCCGGCCAAAGACCCAATACTGCCAAGGGAACCACGCAACTGGTTAGCGTCACCATGGCACTTGGCAATAACGCAAAAATTACGTTACGCAACCTCACAGACTCGTACTGCACCACCTTCCAATAGTATAGCACCGCAGCAATCACGTACCCCAACACCTGCGACGCAGCTACGGCCTCAAGGCTATAGAAAGCGGCAAGAATGCTGATGCCTATCCGCGCTAACTGATATTGCAGCTCTACTTTCGTCACATCGCGGTACCGACCAACCGCAGTGAAAAACCCATTGCATTGAAAAGTCAGCACGCCGACCATGGCGGCACCACAAAGCCACCGCATCAAGGGGACTGCGGCGTCCCATTGATTACCAAACGCCACGCGAATGATCGGAAACGCCATCAATGCGCAAAAAGCAAAGAAGGGCCAACTTATACCTGTGAGATAAACGACTGACTTTAGAAAAAGCTCCGGAGCCATCTTGGTCTCGCGATGCTCTCTGGCATAAGCTGGAAAAGAGACATTGCCAACGGCGCCAACTACGTTGGTGACGAACAAATTTACGATCCCATAACCGCGTGAGTAAAATCCCGCTGCAGGCATGCCGAACATCTTGCCAACGATAATATTCGCAGATTGGGTACCCATCTGCATGACAACGTCAGCGATGGTTCGGTTCCAGCCGAAGTGCAAGATGCGCCTCCAATGCCTGAAGCCAACGCCACGTACGCGATATTCCCGCCCCCAGATTTCGCAACCAAGAATCAAAGCACCCATTCCCGCAACTGATCCCCACGCCATGCTCATGTACGTAAAGCCTGCATATGCTAATGCAATTGTGGCCCCCCCTCTGACCGCGGTTTCTCCCAAACGGATTTTCAACATGGTATCGAATCTGAAGCTGCGCTTCATAAGCGCCATATGAGTAGTGCCGAAGGGCAAAAGCACGAACACAAGACTCATTACTCTCGTGACACGAGCCACTCCGGGATCCCGAAAAAATTCCCCGATCAACTCACTGCTGCCAAAGAGAATGGCCGCCAAGCACCACGCTATGATGAGGTTCATAGTGAATGCAGTTCGGATCAAGTCGTTGCCCAACAATGGATCTTGAACTACAAACTCGCTCACTCCGAAATCCCGCAGCATATGCATAAGAGCGACAAAACCGACCGCTACGGAATACACGCCCACCTCTGCCGGTGTCAGCAGCCGGCTCAGGATGATGATCGTTGCAACGCTAAGGCAAAGGCTGATGCACGTCTGAGCAAACGACAAGGTCAGCGCTTTGCGAATACCCAGCTTATTATGCGCCATAGAATTCCGTGTACTGAGCCACCCTGTGGCTCTTGCTATTCAAGCTCAGCACCCACAGGCAACGGCCGCTCCATTAAAGCACAATGCGCCGAACACGAGCTATGTTTGCTCAAGCCTCATCATGCTTCTGCACGCCGAAGTATCGCCCCTCCCAGGGCGCAAGAGCCAGCAGGTTGGCCCGATAGCTCGATGCTTCCTCACGCAAGAGGCTACCTGATTAGCGTCGAACCTCAGTTGCAAGTCGCATGATGTGCGACGGCAGCGAGGGATGCTGAAGCCATGTTCTCGACGGGAGTGTGAGTCATGGCGATGAATAGGGTGCAGTTTCAGAAAGGTCT
>NZ_JBHSNG010000056.1:0-4654 GCF_042657005.1 Rhodanobacter terrae | reverse complement strand
ACTATCACGAACGCCGGAAGCAACTCGTCCCGAGCATCGTGGCGTTGCTGAATGACCGCAGCGACGACCTTCATCACTAGGCAGCCTCCGATCCAGTGCTCTCGTGGGTCATCGTGTTGCGGGAAAGACATGGGATGGACGGCATCTGCGGTTGAAGAGCGACTACCGCCTGCACGTGAGTGATGGGGAGGCGCGTTGAACCACGGAAGACTCGGACTGCCTTGGCTCGCGCAAGAAGTTGATCCCGATCAAATCCTTTTCATCGAGATCGTTCTTGAATGCGCGGTGATAATTCTATGGAATAGACGAACTACACGCGATGCCGGCCGACTCAAATCGACCGAAGTCTCGAAGCTATTGAATTCCAGCCGCGGCCCTTGCGGGCTTCCTTTTAGTCACAGGGATACACAATGAGACGCCATCTTCTCTTGGTGCTGTTTGCAATCTCAGCGACGGCCAACGCAGTTGTGATTCGTAGCGACGTTGCTGATGCCAAGTATCGAGTTCCGGCTTCGGCATTCCCCGCGCTGGTCGACATGCCTGGTGAGGGACACGGCGTCCTGATTGCACCTCAGTGGGTCGTGACCGCAGCTCACGCAGCGCCCATGCAAATGCAAGGCATGGAAGGTGAAGTATCTATCGGCGGTGTGGGACGCAGCGTCAAACGTGTCATCACGTATCCCGGTTACAAGAGGTTGCCTGAGAAGCTTATCAAGGAGGCCTTGGCATCCGGCGACCTGTCCAAGGTGTATGCATTTCTCGCTTCGTCCGACGATATCGCGCTTATTGAACTTGCATCGCCGGTAACGGATGTAACTCCCGTGCCTCTCTATCGCGGGGACAAAGAGGTGGGCATGACGGTAGAGCTTGCAGGCAAAGGAGCCAGTGGCAATGGCGTCGACGGCCAGGATCCCCACAGCTCGCATCGCACTGTCCTGCGCCGTGCCTTCAATGTCGTTGTCGGCACCGACGCGCGCTATGTTTGGTATCGATTCGACCCTCCGTCATCCGCTCTGCCGCTTGAAGGCATCACGGGGAGCGGTGACAGTGGCGGTCCCTTGCTCATCGGGGATGGGAGTTCAAAGCAACTCGTCGGTCTGGCCTCTTGGAGCAAATATCCGCCGGGCCACCCATTCTGGAAAAAATATTCTCCGGGCCGCCCATTCCAGGAGGGCCTCTACGGCGAAATCGTGTACGGCGTTCGCATCTCAAGCTACATCCAATGGATAGAAGGCGCGATTTCTGCTCAAGCAGCGACCCGTACCTCGTCTGCGTCGAAGTAGGCAAATCAATCTGGCCGGCGTCGCCGCCGCTCAACTCCAGCGCTGAACGTCCGCTCTGGGACAACGAGATATAGGCAGTGACTGTCCCAAAGTTGCCGGTTGCGGCCGCCGGATTCGAAGCCGATCAGTGTGCGGTGACACGTTCACAGACGGTTGGTTCAGGTGATCGAGTTCCGCGGTGCCCGCGGTCGACCGAAGAGGCTTCGAAGCAGAGCCTGGCATGGCGAGACGACCATCACGCTCCTGGAATAATTATCAGATAATTACGCAAAAATTATTTGATAATTAAAAATTCCGACTCCTACGCTGCCCGCGTCATGGGACTGCCATGACGCAACCGCAGGAGACTGAAATGAACACGAACGAGAACATCCGCAACAACGCGCAGGACGATGTCATCGAGCTCGGCGTCGCCAGTGTCGAGACCAAAGGGCCCGCCGGAATCACCGAGAACTTCGGCGAAGCTCCGCTCAACGGCATCTCCGATGCATGACCAACGAGGCGCGCCGAAAGGCGCGCCTTTTGTCTGGAGTGATGCTAATGACCCAGCTAAGACTCAATGACGAACTGTCCTACTGCACGGTCGATGGTCACCTGATCTTTCTCGACATCCAAAACGATCGCTACTTTCGCCTCGCCGAGTGCCTGGAGTCTGCCCTGGTCACTTACCTGAACGGCGGCGACGGCCCGGAAAGCAGCATTCGGAGATTGATCGACCGAAAGATACTGATCGACGGATCGGGCAACTCCGATCACGCATTGTCATGCTTCCCGAAAACCCCAACGCGAAGCGCAATGGAAGAAGCCGCTCATACCGAGCGGACCAGCATCAGCGTAGTGCTTGATACCTTGGCGATCGTCTGCTCGACGCAGCTGCAATTGAAAACCCGCGGCCTGAAGAAGACCCTCGACGGACTTTTAGCCCTTCGTAGCCAGCGGACGTCCCGGCCTTCGACATCCCGTCATGGCCAATCCCTGGTTTTGGAAGCGGCCGCTGCCTTCCGCAGCGCGCGCCTGTACGTCCCGATCAATACATGCTGCCTGCTCGATTCCATCGCGATGGTTCGGTTCCTGGCCAAGCGCGAGCTTCACGCCGCTCTCGTCTTCGGCATCGCGGCAGACCCGTTCTCCGCACATTGCTGGGTACAGCACGGCGCCTTGGTTCTGAACGATGCCCTTGGGCACGCGTTAACCCATACGCCCATAAGGGTGATCTGATGAACAACGGTTACATGGCTCTCCTAGCCCCCGCCGGAGGGGATGTCGGTGAGACATTCCCTCACTTGGTTAACACGATGAACGCGATGTGCATGCGCGTCCGCTACACGTCGGGCGACATGACATTGTTCGGCACGGAAGATATGCCTGCGCTGTTATTACCAGGTGGCGGGATTCTCATCGGTCATCTGTTTACGCAAGACGGAATCACGATCGATGAGAGCGCAAGACTTCCGGAACACTCAGATCAAACTCAAATTCGAAAGCACATCCTTGAAACCTATTGGGGCGCCTACCTCATTATCCAGCCCGACCCACGAGGTCCCGGCGCCTTTACGATAACGCGTGCCCCATCCGCCGCTGGCAATCTTCCTTGCATCTATTCCATCAGAGATGGTTCTGGTTTCCTGACGTCAGACATTTCCCTGGCAATCGAAGCCCATCTCTATCGGAAGCAGATCGACTGGGACTTCATGAGGCATCGACTAAGGTACCCCGGTATCAAGACAAAGCGCACCGGACTCGCCGATCTTATCGAGTTGCTACCTGGATGTTCATTGAGTACAAGTGGCACCGACATCTCAGTCCGGCAAGCGTGGTCGCCTTGGGATTTCGTCGCTCCCGAACACCGCTATCGCAACCCACACGATGCCGCAGCCCAGATCCGTCATGCCGTCGCGAGCGCCGTTCGCGCATGGACAGATACGGATCAATCCATACTCTTGGAGCTGTCCGGGGGACTGGACTCTTCCATCGTCGCAGCGTGCCTTCGAAATAGCCATTCACGCATCATCTGCCACAACTTGGTTACTCCGGTTCCAGGCGTGGACGAGCGGCAGTATGCGCGCCAGATGGCTACGCAGCTCGGCGTCGAACTCCACACCGAATACTTGGACTTCGATAAGGCACGCTTCGACTTCACGCCACCTCCCGACTCCGTAATTCCCGCAATGGGACCGTTACAGTATGCAGTGAACGAAACTATGGAGGCCGCTGCCGAACGCCATGGCGCCACCGCTTATTACTCGGGAGGGGGCGGTGACTCGGTGTTCTGCTATCTCCGCACAGCGGCACCCGGTGCGGATGCGTGGACAACCCTTGGCCTCGGGGCTGCCATCACCGCAGTGAATGACCTGGCCAGTTTGCATCAATGCACGCTCTGGAAGGCCAGCCGCCTTACCCTCTCCAAGCTTCGGCGGCCGCCGCCATCGCCGTACCATGAAGATTCCTCATTCCTCGCGCCAGACATGAAAACTGTGGAGCGGGAAACGCATCCGTGGTTCATGGCTCCCGCACACGCGTTACCGGGCGACAGGGAGCGAATATTCGATCTGGCTGGGAACCAGCTCTTCGAGAGCCAGGCAGCACGCGGATCCAGTAAACCTATGCGGTTCCCACTGCTGTCACAACCTGTCATGGAGGCCTGCCTCCGCGCACCGAGCTGGATGTGGATCGCCGGTGGCAGGAATCGTGCGGTCGCACGAACAGCATTTTCCGACCTCTTGCCACCCGACGTCGTGAACCGACAAAGCAAGGCGACCTACATGAGCTACCTGGGCGCCCTGTATGAACGGAACAAGCATCAGATCGAAGACTTCCTGCTGTCAGGCCGCCTCAGGTCGCAAGGTCTTCTGGACACACGCGCCATCAGCATCTTTTTTTCAAAGCCGTTGCCGACGCGCGATCGAACCTTTCTGAGAATGTTCGATTTGTGCATGGTCGAAAACTGGGTACGCCATCAGCCATAGCGAAGATCGGATCGGCTGGCCGTGCCTCATTCCCGCGCAAACGGGAGGCGCCCTTCGACGGAAGATGCCAATCATCCAGCGCCTTCCCCCGCAGCACTTCGATCTGCAAAGGCGCTGGGTGCAGATTTCGGCGATGACTCAGCAATATTCCGGCATGCTCCGAGGACCACGCTGTGTTGTGTAGGCACCCTGACTCTAAAACCGACTGCTACTCAAAGCGAGGAGACGTCGCTGGCCAGCGTTGGATCGAGCGAGAACGACGAATGTGCTGACATTGTCGGACCTGATTAGCGTCGAACCTCAGTTGCAAGTCGCATGATGTGCGACGGCAGCGAGGGATGCTGAAGCCATGTTCTCGACGGGAGTGTGAGTCATGGCGATGAATAGGGTGCAGTTTCAGAAAGG
>NZ_JBHSNG010000055.1:0-5056 GCF_042657005.1 Rhodanobacter terrae | reverse complement strand
CGTTTTCGACTGCGCGAGATGCTGCCGCGTCTGGCTCGCGCCATGATGCTGTGCAAGCCCCATGCGGAGCCGGTCTTGCGGATGGCTAGCAATTTTCATGGCTGAGGATCAGGGCTAATCAGGTGGCGTCTTTATGCGGCATGCCCGACTCAAGTATTTCCACATGCACCACAGCGCTGTGAGCGGCCGGGTAATAGAGCGACGCCGATGCGATGTTCGGAACACGTTCCAGCGCGTGCTGCCACAGACTATCCATTGTCAGAAGCCTTGCAGCGCTCGATGAGTCTTCGATTTTGGACGGCGCCGGTGTATCAACCGAGGAGTGTGTGGCCCAACCAATCAGTTGGCGAAACGGCTGGAACGACAATGGCAGGGCCGTAAGTACAATCACCAGCAACAGGGATGAGCAATACAGGCCGGCAATTTTGTGCAGACTCAGCGTGCGCGCGCTGCCTGAACGGCGCCATTGGAAAGCGACAGCACTCCTGAATTCACCACGCCGGCGCGGCCACCAAAGGATCAAGCCGCCAGCGATCAGGAGAACTGCGAAGATGGCGCTCACCCAGCCGCCGACAAATTTCCCGCTTCCATCGCCATGGCCGATAAATTTGAACCGATGCAACCATTCCATGGTGCCGAAGAATCCTCCATATCGGTTCCGTATTCCCAATACCCGTGCCGTGCATGGATCGAGATAGACGTAATCGTCATTGGCAAACCTTACGGCGGTCGAGGCGGCCGGGGCACGCGTGATCTCGATGGCATAGGGCCTGCTCGATGAATGGGCTGCTCGCGCGGCGACATCCAGGGCGTCGATCGGCAGTGGCGCGCTGCACACCGGTGCGATGAGGAGATCCCGGTTGACGACGGCGTCCAGTTCGGGACGAAGGACCAGCCCGGCCCCCGTCACTGCAAACATCACGATGGCAAACCCGATAGTCAGGCCAGACCAGGTGTGAAGCCACGAGAGGCATTTGTGAAAACTCGCATTCATCGGATTGGCTACCCGGTTTCCAGGAGGCCCTTGCCGGCGCCCCCCGATTTCTTTTTAAGTTCCGACCGGTCACACCCATCGCTGGCGGTATCAAGCGCCATCAGGCCGTTCCGTATCCCTCATCAGTTACTCCAGCCCGATCGGTTGACAAGGGCTTTGCCGGGGCACGCTTGTCTAAGCGCTTGCGCAGTTTCATCGTGCAACTTCGGAAGCGGCAAGCTCGTCGGCGAGTGCAGCCACCCCTTCGGCGCGCAGGTCCATCTTGTTCTTGCTGAAAGCCTTCCATGCAGGATTGGCGGTCAGCTCTGCTCTCACTTTCGCCTTGACCTCTTCGCGGCGTGCGAGCGCCGCATCATCGCGATAGCGCAGGATGATCAAGGTTGTCCATGGCCGGCCGGCCGGATAGACGCTGGTCAGAACGTCATAACTGTCTAGAATGCCCTGGGCGATCCATCCTTTGAACTGAGGGATGGTATAGCCATCCAGATAGCTCTGATATTCGCCCGCTGAGACGTGCGCGACATAGGGCACGACCAGTACCGCAGGATTGCTCGCTGTACGCGGTCCACCGGCGTCAACGCGTTCAACCGGCGTGGTTATCACGGACTGGACGAGAGCAAGCGCGCTTGTGGGAAGGCCGCCCACAGTGTCGCTCTCAAGCAGGCTCCACCGCGCCAGAGCGGCATCATCGCGGAAGTCCAAAACTTCCATCACATCCCATTGACCATGGTCGGCATAGCGGGTGGCCAACAGCCGATAGCCGGCCAGCAATCCTTGTCCCTTCCATTTGCGCAGCCGGGTCGCCTGGACGTCTGTCATGAGCTTTCGGAACGCGGGCCGGTCGGCAGGCTTGACTTTGAACGCCAGAGTCAGGACGGGATCCGCCGCTCTGTCTGCCGCCGCCTTGTCTGGTGCTGCCTGCGCGGGGGCAGACATTTCTGCAACGAGTCCGGACACAAGCACAAGCGCAAGCCAGTGACGGGGGTATTTCAATCGCCAACACATATTCATGATCCTCTCACGTCAATCTTGATTCAAATTGACTACGTGCCGCCGATGCGATTGCGCGCTACGTTTGAAACGTCTGGCAAATACGCATTTTGCAATCCATAACCCACACTGGCTTTAGCTTGTCACTGCAGAAACACGATCGATTTCAAACCAGCAGAAATGGTAAATTTTCAGTCGGCAACGACAGCTCACTTTGAGACAAACCTATTGGTGAACGTGTCAGCGAAGTCGATTGCGCCATATTTTGGCGTCAACGCCGTCATGACCTTCCATTCCTTGCGGGCAGCATCGGCCGGCATTTGACCGTCGATCTCGAATGCGCGCTTGTCTTGCGCCAACAACCTGACGAAAGCAGGGCGATCCTTGCCGACGACTTTGGGCGGCAACCGGTCGGCGATGGTGGCTGCGTCATGGGTCTTGATATACGCCACGGCCTGCCGGCAAGCATCAACCAGTCGACGAACAATGTCGGGATGTTCCGCTATATAGGTACGGGGGAGGTAAAGGGCGGTAGCCGGGTAAAGGCTGCCGAGCGCGTGCCGCGTGCCCTCGACCGACTCAAGATCGACCAGCATGAAGGCTGCACCGCTGTCCTTGTAATAGCTGGCGTCGGGCTCGTGCGCCATGATCGCGTCGGCGGCGCCGCTTTCCAGCGCATGCGCCATGGCCCCAGGGCTCGTCGGCGCAAGCGGCGTATAGTCCCGTATGCTCAGGCCATTGTGCTCAAGCAGCCAATTTGTCGACGTCGTCTTTCCCGAATTGGTGCCCCCGGTGTAAACCTTGAGCCCCTTGAGATCAGCGGGCGATTTCACTTTACCTCGCAGACGAGAGGCGACCATCAGCTTGAGTTGAGTGGTTCCGCCCATGAGCAGGACAGAAGTCGTGACTTGGTGTTCGCTTGTCTGGTTCATGAATGTATGGTGGTAAAACGCGACCGCCCCATCGGCGCGTCGATCCTTGACGAGTGCGGCCGGCGACGGTTCGCCCGGGGCATCAACCAGTGTCACGGTCAAACTTTCCGCGCGAAAATAACCAAGGCGCTCTGCCACCAGGATCGGCAGGTTTCGAGGTTGGCCGATCCCGTCGACTCCCAGAACGACTCTTGGAAAATTTTCGTTCGACCCCTCATTCTTGGCGCTGGCACCGGCAAGCGGTAGCAGCATGAGCGACACGAAGCAGATCAATTTCCAGAGCATGACATCTCCTCCTTTAAGGACCCAATTGCTCGGTTACAGCAGGTGTTCTCACTCGCCCTGGTCAATGCTGAACCGGTACAACCGACGTCCTGGTGCGATGGAGAACACGGCTGACTTTGCGTGGACTTCGACGGTTGCACCGGCACGGCCTCAATGATTGATTCTCTCCAGCGGAATACCCCAGGTTACCGGCCCGAATACGCCGATCACGACGATGCCGACCACCATCGCGATGGCAATGAATACCGCCACCGCCAGCGCGCCGCCCGCATTCAGCAGATAACCTATGGCCAACCCGGCAAAGCTGGCGGTGATGCGGCTCCATGAATAGACAAAGCCCACTGCCCTGGCCCGTATCCGGGTCGTATAGAGTAAAGTCCGGCGATCACCGCGCACGCCGGCGGGTTCTTTCGTGTCGTCGACATCGTCCCCTCCCTTGCGGCATGCCCGTCGGGCTGCCATGGATGAAATGCTCTCCGGACCATAGCCACGCGTCCTGTATGCAGTCTTAAATCTTTCTGAAAATCCTTTAAGGAAACTCTGCTCGAACGGCGGCATGTGGACGGGAGATCGCGGATAAGAATCCGGCACCCGGTCCGGCCCGCAAGACACCACCTCACCGATTGATCGTTTCCTGCGCCCTGCCCTTCGTCGCAGGCCCGAACACCCCGATGACGACGATGCCGACCACCATGGCGATCGCGATGAGGATGGCCACCGCCGGAACGCCGCCGGCACCGAAGAAGTAGCCGATGGCCAGGCCGGCAAAGGCGGCGGCGAGACGGGTCCACGAGTAGACGAAACCAATCGCGCGGGCGCGGATGCGGTAAAGCTCGGCCTGATAACTGTGGTAGGCGTAGGACATCACGTTGGCGGCAAGGGTGAACAGCACCCCCAGGGCGATCAGGACCGCTGGACGGCTGGCCTGCGCAAAAGCCAGCATGGCCAGCCCCATCACCACCAGTCCGAGAATGATCTGCAGCTTGCGCTCGGTGCGATCGGCAAACAGCGTGCCCAGCAATGGTCCGATCGGGTTGGCTATGGCGATGACGAACGAGTATTCGAGACTGTGCGTCAGCGTGATGCCGCGCGCGATCAGCAGCGTCGGCACCCACGCGGCGAACCCGTAGAACCCGATCACCTGCGTCATGTTGAACACCGACAGCATTACGGTGCGCTTGCCATAACCGGCAGAGAAGATGTCGGGAAACCGGCCGCTGCCATGCTCGTGCGCGGGCACCGGCTGGGGGGCGGCAACTGCCGGCCGCGCTCGGCGCACACCTTGCGCTCGATCATCACCGCCTCGGCCTCGTCCTGCCGCCTCTGCAGGGCAAGCCGGCGCGGACTCTCGGGAATTTTCCTGATCAGCAGCTACACCACAGCCGCCCCGATCGAACCGATCAACACCACCCAGCGCCAGCCATCGAAGCCCAGCGGCCTGACCGGCATCAGCAGCCATGCCAGCAGCGCGACCACCGGTACCACGCAGAAGGTGATGAACTGGTTGATGGAAAACGCGCGACCGCGCTCGGACCCCCGGAATCAGCTCGGGGATATAGGTGTCGATGGTCACCAGTTGCACCGCGAAGCCGACACCCGCGATGAAGCGCCAAAGATTGAGCAGCTCGCCGGTGCGCTGGAAGGCCATGCTCGCGTGCTGACGTACCAGACCAGCGACCAGGTAAACACCGGTCGCCGGCCGAAGCGGTCGAGCAAGTGGCCCCTGAACCCGCGGCGTCAGACTAGTTGTCGCCTCTGAAATTTCTTAATCAAGAAGCTCAGAGGTGTAAGTTGAAGATCAAACAAACGTATTCGTTGGCGTTTCGTGAGCAGGCGCTGGCCAAGGTATTTAGCC
>NZ_JBHSNG010000054.1:0-5446 GCF_042657005.1 Rhodanobacter terrae | reverse complement strand
CGAGGCTTACATCCAGAGCATTGAAGACAAGCTCAACCAGCGACCCAGAAAACGGCTACGCTTCCACTCTCCTCAGCAGATCTTCGATAAGTCTTTCAAACGCGCACTTCCTAATTGAATCGGCGACTCCTGCAAGCCGACTTCGGGAGGCCGTCTCCCATCTTCGGTAAAGCATCCCTCGCTTACGCGAGGGTTCGTGACACACACCACTGTTGGCCCTTCTTCGTCTGATGCATCTCGGGGTCGCGCTGCTTGTTGCGGTTCTTTGTCGACGACGGTGCCTGGATGATCGTGGCATCCACGATGGTGCCCTGGCGCAGCAAAAGGCCTTGCTGGCCCAAATGCGCATTGACCGTCTCGAGGATCTTCGCCGCCAGCCCGTGCTGCTCCAGGAAACGACGGAACTTCAGGATCGTCGTCTCATCCGGGATCGCGTTCTCATTCAACTCCAGCCCGGCGAAGCGGCGCATCGACTCAATCTCGTACAGTGCGTCTTCCATGGCCGGATCGCTCAGCGCGTACCACTGCTGCATGAAGTGGATGCGCAGCATCGACGACGGCGGCATCGGCGGGCGGCCACGGCGACCAGCGGTGGGATAGCTCGGTTCGATTAGTGCCAGCAGATCGGTCCACGGCACCACCTTTTCCATCTCGCCGAGAAACTTCTCTCGGCGCGTCGGCTTCTTCTTGGCATCGAAACTCAACGACGCGAACGAGCGCTTCATCGGGGGTGTGCTTCCGGGGACTCGTCGTTATGATGCCTCAGACCGGGAATAGATCAGAGCATCCCTAATTGAATCGGCGCGACGCCTGGCTGAGGTTCGACGCTAATCAGGTCGTCATAAATAATCGATGTTTTAAAGACTATCCAAATGGTGGTCGTGCTGTTTTGTATTTATGGAAGAGCAACCCTATCGCAGCAAGATAAGCCATTAGGCAAAAAATTGAATAAATAATATCAAATTTATTCAGCAGATGTATAAGTGATAGAAATGCTGATAGCGCCACAAGCTGGAGAACGTAAAATAAAACAAGCTCGTTTTTATCTGACGCAAAAAGTCCGTAAATATATACAAGATTCGCGACTGGCAATATTACGCCACTGAGCAAATCAATTTTGCCTTGAGTGATGGCGACAAGGAGGAGGTCACATGAAAATAGCGCTGCAAGAGCAAAGTATCGCATTTTACGGACATTCATATAAGGGCGCCTAAGCAGGTAAAACTTGAGCAAAGGTAATTTGATGCCGGCTAAGGCTTTCCAACCACCCTAGCCGGCTTGCAGCGATTTCTACGCGTTATTCCGCGCTGGGAGCGTGACCAAAGAGTCCGTCTCCTATGAGTCCACCTCCGGCAGCACCTCCCATAAAGGCACCCCCGAAAGCGACATACACCGCGCCACCGACCAGCACTTCGGGAAGTGCTGCGATGGCCAATAACGTCCCTCCGAGTACACCAACGCCAGCAAGTACTTCCTCTCTATTAACTGCGCCGGAGACGAGATCGATTTCAACCGCACTTAAATTGCGCATATCATCATTCCTTTGTGAGATTTATAAATTACTACGCTTTGCCACACCACGAGCCGACACATTTTCATGTATTCCGACTCGAATTTCGGAGCACGAAGGCTATGCCCTTATTGCACCAAGTACAACATCAAAACAATATGCCGCCAGCGGTTCGCCGTCGCACATCGCAGCGCCACCAAGCATTAACCGTTGCGAACATTCGTTCGTCTTGCAGTCAATTCAGTCTGCCCCGCCTTCAAGACTATAATTTTGTTCGCACTAGCCATCGTCTCCGGTCGATGCGCAATCACAATTCGCGTGACCCAAAGTTGCTGCACCGCCTCGTTGACCAGTCGCTCTCGCTCCACATCGAGATGGCTGGTCGCTTCATCCAAGACCAACAGCTTCGGCCGGCGATACACCGCCCGCGCCAAGATTACTCGCTGCTTTTGTCCACCGGACAGGCTGGAGCCCATGTCACCCACCAGGCTCTGGTAGCCCATGGGCATCGCGGCGATGTCCTCGTGCACAGCGGCCAGCTGGGCAGCTGCCTCGATGCGTGCCGACGTCGCCTGGGGATCGAAAAAGCTGATGTTTTCGGCGATCGATCCGGCGAACAGCTGGTCGTCCTGCATCACCGCACCGATCCACTGACGATACGTATCCAGCCCCAGCTTGCGAATGTCGATGCCGCCGAACAGCACCTCGCCTTCGTTGGGCTCCAGCAATCCCAGCACGATCTTCGCCAGCGTACTCTTGCCGCACCCGCTGGGACCGATGAGGGCCATCGACTCACCGGCTTCGATCTTGAGGTTGCAGTTCCGCAGAATCCACGGCTCTCCGCCGGCATAGCGAAAGCTGACGTGGCGCAGCTCGACGCTGGCCTCGGGAGTTGGACCGTTCCATGCTGCATCGAGCCGCTTCTCAGGCGCGGTCAACGCGATATCCGCTACCCGTTCCGCATGCAGCTTGAGCATGCGGAAGTCCACGGCCTTGTCGATCAAGGCGGCTGCGCGACTTGTAAACTGATCCGCGTAAGCGATGAAGGCAATCAACATGCCGGCGGAGAATGCATTCTTCAGCGCCAGCGTGGCGGCGATCCAGATCATCCCCACCCGGCCGAGACCGAACATCAACTGGTTGCTCAGGGTGAAGGCGATGCCCAGGCGCTGAATCCCGATGGTCCGGTTGACCGTGGACACCGTGGCGTTGGCGTAGCGCGACAGTCGTTCGTCCTGCTTGTTGGCGAGCTTGATCGGCATGGCGCCACGGATGGATTCCAGTAGCTCACTCTGCTGCCGCGCCCCGCAGACGATCTGCTCTTCGTTCGCGCGGCGCAGGGGGCTGAAGAAGGCCCAGCGAATCAGGCCATAGGCCAGGAACAGAGCCGCCACCAGCGCGGTGAGCCAAAGGCTGTAGAACCCCATCACCACCAGGGTTACCAGCGACATCAAACCATCCAGAAGTGAGCCGATGAACTGCGTGGTCAAGGTCTGCTGGATGGTCTGGATGGAGCCGAAACGCGAGACCACGTCACCCACATGACGCTTCTCGAACCAGTCCAGCGGCAGACGCATGAGGTGACCGAACAGGTTGCTGGCCCACTGCACGTTGAGCGTGGCACCCAGCCAGGTGACCGCCCATGAGCGCGCGGCGGTGATCAGCGCCGAGAAGACCGCGATACCCATAAAGCCCAAACCCAACAAGGTCAGCAAGTCGTGATCGGCCGAGACCATCACCTGATCCAGCACCCACTGCATGTAGAACGGCGCGGCCAGCGCAAACACCTCCAATGCCAGCGCCAGCAACAGGATCTGCCCCAACGCGGGAATCAGGCCACGTACCTTGCCGGTGAGCGCACGCAGCGACACCGCCTGGCGCTCATGCACCGGCGCGAAATCCGCGCCAGGTGTCAGCTCCAGCGCCACGCCGGTGAAGTGTTCGGAGACTTCGCGCCAGCCAAGCTTGCGGATGCCGCGTGCCGGGTCGTGGATGACGATGCGGCGCCTGTCTGCGCGCTTGAGCACTACGAAGTGGTTGAGGTCCCAGTGCAGCAGGCAGGGGGTGCGCAGTTGGTCCAGATCAGCCAAGTCCAGCTTGAGCGGGCGGCAGGCGAAGCCGAGCTGGCCGGCCATGGCCATCACGCGGGCCAGCGTGGCTCCTTTGAGCGAGGTGGAGAAACGCCGGCGCAGCCCGGCTAGGTCCACGTCGTGGCCGTGGTAGCTAGCCACCATCGCCAGGCAGGCCAAGCCACATTCGCCCGCCTCGGTCTGCAACATCATCGGCAGGCAACTGGACCAGCCAAATTGCAACGCGGCGCGATAGCCCGAGGTAAGCTGTGGCGCGGCTTCGTTCTGGATGCCGTCAGCCATGCGCGCGCCCTTCCGACAGATGGTGCGCCATGCCGTATAGCGGCTCGAACACCCATTCAAGCAAACTGCGACGATCCATGAGAATGTCGGCCTCCAGCGCCATGCCAGGCTTCACCGGCTCGGGCTTGCCGTAAGCCAGCACGTCCTGTTTATCCAGCTTGACCTGCACGCGGTACAGCGATTCCTGGCTCTGCTGCCCGACCAGTGAGGTAACTTCTGCGGGCGACAGCGCACTACGCGAGATGTCCGTCACCCGGCCATACTGCTGACCGAACTTCTGGTAGGGGAAAGCCTGGTAGCGCAGCACCACCATGTTGCCCGGCGCGATGAAGCCGATGGCGCGGCTGGGCACCAACAGTTGCACCTGCAACACCGAACCGGCGGGCAGGACGGACAGCAAGGGCTGCCCGGCGCTCACCATCTGCCCCGGCTTCAGCAGCACGGCCGAGACGACGCCGTCGCACGGTGCACGCAACACCGCGGCGCGCTGCAGTTCGTTCTGGGCGATGGACTGCGCTACGGTGGCTAGCTGGCGTTCGGTATCGTTGCGCTTAGCGGCTGCGTCCAGCGGCAACTGCGTCAACTGCTGCTGCGCGGCATCCAGTTGTTGGCGCATATCCAGCTGTTGACGAACGAACGCCTTGTACTGCGCCTGCGCATCGAGCGCGGCGGCTTTCTGCTGCTGGATTTGCAGCGCCGAGACATAGCCCTTAGCACCGAGCGGTTCGACGCGTGCCAGCAATTGCTGGTTGCTGGTGACCTGCTGTTGCTGGATGGCCAACTGGCCGGCGATCTGCGTCAACTGTGCATGCAGCAAGACCACCTTGGCGCGCAGGGCATCGGCTTGCTGTTGCGTCAACTGCTGCTGGTTGCGCAGGTCCGCTTGCAGCCCGGCACGCTGCGCGTCCAGTTGCTGCCCGACCAATACGTGGGTATCGCCCAGTGCGGCACTATCCTGATCGCTGGATAATTCCAGCAGCACTTCACCTGCCTTGACGGCTTGGCCGTCATGCACACGCAGGTGCGTGACCGTGCCGGCGTCGGACGCGGTGACGTTGAGCAGGCCGGCACTGGGCACCAGCAGGCCGCTGACGGTTTCCCGGCGGGTATAGTGACCGAATACGAGGAACAGCCCAATGGCGGCTGCGAGAGCCAGAGCCAATACGGTCAGCAGCCAGCGCGACAATGGCGCGGCAACAATGATGGAGCCCAACCACTCTCCACGGCGTGCATCCACGACTTCCTGTCTGAACAATTGCTGCGGCAAGACGTAAGCCCCTACTCGTCGATATCCCTAAGCCGTGACGCACCCATTTGCATATGTTTCGTTTATGCACGCCATTGTTACGTGGCAGACGAGGGCTTTGTCAACGTGCATGTTCTTTCGATCTGACGAATACAAAATCCGCATACCGCCAAAAAAACCGGGGCGATTTAGTTTGCCTGGCACGTCGGACGGCGCTGTCGAGGTGCATCGATCAGCGATGTCGCCAAGGAGTTTCGACTCGACTGGCAGACGGTCAAGGCGCTGGACAAGCAGTACATGGCCGAACAACTCAAACGC
>NZ_JBHSNG010000053.1:0-5466 GCF_042657005.1 Rhodanobacter terrae | reverse complement strand
TGTAGCGCGACAGCTCCAGCAGATAGCTGTCCCTGTCGACCAGGATCGCCTTGTAGCGACCTTGCAGCACATGGCCGACGCGGGTATGGCGCCGGTTGAACGCCTGCGTGTAGACACCATTGACCTCGCGCATGCCACGCGACAGCGTCGGCCGCCGCGTCTCGATCAGCAAGTGGTAGTGATTGTCCATCAGGCAATAAGCCCACAAGCGCCAGTCATAGCGCTCGCACACGCGCGACAAGCCGGCACAAAACACTTGGCGATCCTCGTCATCGCGAAAGATCTCCGCGCGCGCGTCGCCACGTGCCATGACGTGATACAGCGCACCGGCAAATTCAATGCGAAGAGGGCGGGACATGGATGCAGGCTACGACAGAGCATGTGGCAAAACAAGACCTGACCCCGGCCTTCCTGCGACAGAGCATGTGGCAAAACAAGACCTGACCCCGGCCTTCTTGACATGATCGTTTAAATGATGATTGCTCGATGTATACAGGCGTGATAGATCCCATATTCCTGAGATTTTTTCCGTGTTGTCATGCTCAATCAGCGTCCCAGCTCCATGGGATTCCAAGCGCCGAGTGATGTCACCATCCACGTAGTGCACGCTGGAATAATCAGGGGACAGGCAGAGCAAATAGGGGCCATGGGGGCCGGCGTACTGCCCGTAAAAAATGCCACCTCCTCCGACGTCGGCGCGAGCAGTTCCTATGGCCAGGATGGCAACTAATGAGCCAAACATTGTTAGAAGTGTGCTACGGAATTCCATGACAACCCTTAGTAAATAAAAAAACAGATGATAGTGCCATCTTCTCAAGTACACCCCGTGATCCGTTCCTCAATGCCGTTGCCATGTAGTTTGCAGTGATGAGGGCTTCGCTATCTTGCCGAACCTGAACTGAGCAAGAGTCGCTCATTTCTCTCCGCGCATAAGAGCGTCGAGCATGCCATGACCTGTGTCGACATCTTGCACGCAGTAGTAGGGGCTGAAGTCGAAATTGCTCAGGACGCAGTGAGTAAGATTCAATTTCTCTTTACTCCATGAACTCTTGTCTCCGGCACCACCAATCATCTTTCTGTGAAAGACGACTTCTCCCGTCAAAAAATTGGTGCTGGTGTCAACGGATTTGCAGAGCTCCTGCCCCGACTGACAGCTGGATAGGTGAATCTCTGATCCTATGAGGGTCATGGCATGGCCTAGGAATTTGAACTGATAGGTTCCCCAGTACCCGGCAGGTGACTCGATGGAAATGAACAAACTCCCGCCTTTGCTCCCTGCTATTTTTGCATCGATCCCATTGCTTGAATCGCCAAACTTCGATATCTCGAGAAGATCAAATGCATTGACCTGGTTTCTGCCAAGAATGGCGAGCTGATAGCCTCTTTGCGCTGCTCCGGTGAAATGCACCAGAACGGCGACATCGTCCTTGCCGCTACCCTGAAAATCACCAGGCGTTGACTCATATGTCAGTTCTTGACCTCCCTGCTTCAGGGTCGCGACAAAACTGGTTGGGTCTTTGAAGCTCGCGGCTTCGGCTCTTTGGAAACCCAGAAGAGCCAGCAGGACCATACAGGGTGCCACGTAGTTCATCTTGCCATCTCGCTTCTTTGTACGAATTGCACTGGATGAAGGGGCCGCCACACGCACAAAAGGCGGCCCCGCGAAATCGTTCAATTCGGTCGCCTCACCATCAGGCCGCTGCGTGCGACGAGATCGTTTGCATCTACCAGTGGTTCGCTCATCAACGCATTCCACCAGCCGTTGTTGATAGCACCGATGGAGCCAATGCCATCGTGACCTGCGTCGCTCCAATCAACTTGAGGGGGCCGCTGTGCATCGCCACTGCCCGTGTTCTGGCGCCGGTTGACGATGATATAGCCGCTCCCTTGGTCATCATCGCCATTACAGTCATCGTCGCCCACTGCTGCTGAAACAAAGACGGTACAACTGCTCCATCCGTCTCCACAATCGTCATCATTGTCCCGACGAACATCCAGCGTGACCGTTGCCGTGGCGCTGTAGGTGCCATCCGTCACGGTATAGGTGAACGTATCGATGCCGGTGAAGTTCCGGTTCGGCGTGTAGACGTAGACACCATTGTCCTTGCGGGTCAGCTCGCCATGGCCCGGTGCATTGACACTGATCGCCAGCGTTGCTTCCGTGCTCTCGTTGGGGTCATCCACCAGGCAACGCAGGTCGATGCGGACGTTGCCATCGTCGTCTACCCGGAACTGGGCGTTCTGGGCCGTCGGCACGGACACGACCTTGATGTGGATGGTGGCGATGTTCGAGCTGGCTTCGCTGTCGGTGACGTAGTAGCTGAAGCTGTCGTCGCCGTACCACTCATCCTGTGGCATGTAGGTGAAGCTGCCATCGTCGTTGCGATGCAGGCAGCCATGGCATGGTCCATTGACGATGTGTGCTGTGAGTGCCTGCCCGTCTGGATCGCTTGCGTCGCCCAGGATGTCGATGCGCGATGCCGTTTCCGAAGGCACGCTGACGTTGGCATCGCTGGCCACCGGCGGACGCTTCGGCGGCAGCACGGTGACGGTGACCATCGCAGTCCTGGAATCGAGCTCACCCGTGCTCAGCACATAGGTGAAGGTGTCGGTGCCGATGAAGCCGGCGTCTGCGGTATATATCCAGCGGCCATCGTCGTCCTGTTCCAGCTTGCCATGCTGCGGCTGGGTGACGATCTTGGCGTACCGCTCGTCATCGCCGCGGTCGCCCTCATCCTCGCCATCGTCGTTGGGCACCAACGGGACGGCGACGCACTTCCCGGTACGCACACTGACGCCTTCATCCTTCGCCACGGGGCGTGGGTCGACATCGATGCGGATGGTGGCCATGTTCGAGTCGTACTGCGTGTCGTTGGATACGAAGACGAAGCTATCGTCGCCGACGAAGCCCGCATCCGGCGTGTAGTTGTACATGCCGTTCGTGTTCAGCGACAAGGTGCCATGGCGCGGGCCGCGTACGATGCGCAAGGTCAACGGATCACCATCCGGATCCCAGGTGTCCTTCATCAGGTCGATCTGTTGCGACTCGTTCTCCGCTACGTACAGCTGCTGCCCGTTCGCCTCCGGCGGTCGATTGCGCGGCTTCACGTCAATGGTGGCCGTGGCAATGCCCGAGTCGGCCTGGCCATCATTGGCGACGAAGCTGAAGCTGTCGCTGCCCACGTAGCACGGGTTCGGACGATAGGTGTACGTGCCGTCCGCATTGAGGATCAGATCACCGTGCTGTGGCGCGCTGACGATGTGGAAGCTCAGCGAGGTGCCGGGCAGGGTCGTGGTGTCATCCGACAGGCTCAGCGTGCGCGTCCAGTTGTCGTGCAGCCAGAAACTGAAGTTGGCGACCGTTGGCGGCACCATGGCGACATTCAGGCTGACTGTGGCGGCGTTGGAATCCAGCTGGCCGTCGTTTGCCACGTAGGTGAAGCTGTCGCTGCCGTAGTACAGGTCGGTCGGCTTGTAGCTGAACGTGCCATCGGTATTCTGCGTCACGGTGCCGTGCTGCGGACCCGTCACGATGCGGTAGGTCAGCGGGTCGCCATCCACATCGTTGGTCGAGCTGCGGAAATCAACCCCGACGCTGCCGTCCTCGATCAGGTTCAGCGACTGAGTCGACGCAGTGGGTGCGTGATTCACATGCGCGACGGACAGGCTCACGGTGGACACGTTGGAGTCCAACTGCCCATCGTTGGCGACGTAGCTGAAGCTGTCGTTGCCGTAGAACAGGTAGCCCGGCGTATAGGTGAAGCAGCCGTCGGCATTCTGGATCAGCGTGCCATGCTGCGGACCGTTGACGATGCGGAACGTCAGCGGATCCCCATCGACATCGTTGGCGGATGTCGACAGGTTGACCTGGACGTTGCCGTCCTCGAGCAGGTTCAGCGACTTGCCGGTGGTCGTCGGCGCATGGTTCACATGCACGACGGACAGGCTCACGGAGGACACGTTGGAGTCCAACTGCCCATCGTTGGCGGCGTAGCTGAAACTATCGTTGCCGTAGAACAGGTAGCCCGGCGTATAGGTGAAGCTGCCGTCGGCATTCTGGGTCAGCGTGCCATGCTGCGGGCCGTTGACGATGCGGAACGTCAGTGGATCGCCGTCGACGTCATTGGCGGATGTCGACAGGTTGACCTGGGCGTTGCCATCCTCGAGCAGGTTCAGCGACTCGCCTGACGTGGTGGGTGCGTGGTTGACGTGAGCGATGCTCAGGTCAATCGTCGCCGTATTGGACTGCGAGGCACCATTGTCGAGCAGGTAGGTGAAGCTGTCGCTGCCATAGAACAGATAGCCCGGCGTATACGTATATGTGCCGTCGGGGTTGAGGGTGACCGTGCCATGGGCAGGTCCCGTCACAAGCTCCGGCGTGGCACCGAAGACATCCGTATCGTTGACGAGCACATTGCCGGATACCGTGCCATCTTCCAGTCCGCTGAACGAAGCATCGTTCGCATGCGGCACTGCGAAGGTAGCCACATCGCTGACCGTGACATTGCTGCCCGACGGCTCGAAGCCAATCAGGTCGAAGGACAGGTTCACCGCCGTGCCGGTGGGCACGCTGCGCAGGTCGATAATGTACGTGCGGCTGCCATCGGCGTTATCGACGACGGTGATGCCTTGCGCCAGGTGCGAGCTTCCATCGCCCTGCAGATTGAATAGGGCATTGGTCTGGCTGAGGTCGAGCGCACCAGCCAACGATGCACCGGTGGCCGCGTTGAGCAGGGCGACCTGGAATGCGTCTTCCGGACGATCTCCCAGGTTTTGCAGCGCGACGTTGCTTAGCGTGAAGCGCAGGAAACGGTCGTTGGTGCCGAGAGTGAAGCCCTGGCTCAGGCGCGTCTGACTGGCAGCGCTATCGTTCAAGGTGGCAGAGTTTGAGACGATTGTTATATTGCCGCTCGTCGACCAGCCCTGAATCCCGGCGAAGTCGCCGTTCAAAAGTGGCGTGCCGGAGTTGAGCGGACCAGACGTTGCGACAACACCTGCCATTGGCGCCTGTGCAGTGGATGGAGCGACAACCTCCCCGGGCGTCACAGCCCCAGCGGAAGCCGCCTGTGAGGAGGCAATCAACGACTGTAGCGTCTGAAGCGACAGGCCTGCCGGCAGGCGACGTACTCCCGGTTCCAACGTGGTGGACATGATGTCGTCGCCGCTATCCGATATATCGGATAGGCCGAGTACGTGACCGTACTCATGCAGTATCACGGTCAGCAGATCATATTTGCCGTCGGCAGCGCTCCCCGGCTTGGCTACCCACACTCCTGGATCGGAAGTCGGCAAGAAGTCGTCGTTGCCACCCAAACCGCCGTAATACCAGCCAATCAAAACCTCAGGGTCAGGTCTTGTCTTGCCACATGCCACTTCGAGCGATGCGGCTTACCGTCGCATAGTGCAAGCCGAAATGCTCGCCGATCGCCTTCAAGGTGTAGCTGCCGCTGGCGTAGGCGGCGCGAA
>NZ_JBHSNG010000052.1:0-6160 GCF_042657005.1 Rhodanobacter terrae | reverse complement strand
CCGCGCGTTTCAACTCCGCGCTGATTTCGCGGGCTGAAAAACCACCCCTATGCAGGTGTTGAATCTGATAGCGTTCGTCTTGGCTCAGGTGTGTGTAGCTCATGTGCAGTTCCACTTGGCGGTGAAGATGTGCAGGCTACCGCACCTGCGCCGCTCTACCGTTTGGGGTGGTGCACTTCAGAATTGAATTCGCCCCCTTCGAGTCCTGCAGCCGTAGCGCGCTGCCGAAAGATTCGGGCGACCGCCTCCGGCTCGACCGCCATCGCGGAGTCCGCTCGCTTCCGTTTCGGGCGACCACCAATCGCTAGAAATAAGGGTCCACTTTGAATGTTCATTGCGCCACACCAGCGCCGCACGCGATGGATGGTGTCTGGGGACAACCGCCGAACGCCATCAAGCGAGACTTGCAGGTCTGGCTGTTGTGGTAGCCACAGCTGGCCTGAGCCGTCGCTAAGAACCGATATCTGTTCGAGGCACACCGCAACTAGTTCGGCAGGCTTGCAGAGAGTGTCAAATGCGACCGTAATGAGAGCCGCGTCCCGCAATTCCCGTAGAGAATCACCTATCGACGCCAGGATGGCTCGAATGTTGTCGGCATTCAACTCCTCGCGCTTGGTGGTTTGGGTCAAGCCCAACGCTTGCAGCTTTGAGCGGATCCGCAGCCAATGACTCTTCCAGGTGGGCATCTTTGTGGGCGAAATGGTGCCTGCCATGGCGTGTGCCTGACCGATGCTGTAGACGAAGCGATTGATCGTCGCAAGCTTCGGTCCTTCATTGACGCAGTCTATAAGCCAGGCTTGCACCTGATCGGCGGATGCCGGTATCGGCGTTAGTCCCATTGCACCGCACCACGCCTCATAGCGGGCGCAGTCCGAGGCTATGGCGGTCCGCGACCGCTCGCTTAAGTTGTTCAAGGTGTCGATACTCGCAACAAGTTGTTCTCCAGGGCGCTCCAGGGCAACCGATAACCCACCGAAATTCTTAACTTCGGGCTGAGCTTGACCAAAGCCAGCGGCTCACCGAGATCCAGGACGAATCGGGACCGTGGCGTTGCTGTTTGCGTTTGTGCGAGGACAGAGCGAATGTAGTCGAGCACACAAAATGTGGTGAACGCCGAAAGCGCGCGAGCAAGCATCTTGGCTGCATGTCGGGCTCTGCCCGCCTTCCGTTCCCACAGACGCATTGGTACCGGCGCTCCAAGCTCTATTCACCCGCGAGCCCGCGGTGCGGGCTGCCTACTTAGTTGAGATGCATCGTGGCGCCGAGCGTTCGGACGTCTCTTTGATGTTGACTTTGGCGGTAACGAAGGGCAGCGAGGAACGCTTAGTGCAACTGACCTCGCTGGAGTTGAACTCTCTGTCCCCGCCACCGGCAATGGCCGTCAGCATGACTTGCGTGTCCCCCGACGCGCCGCCGCCGGAGTACTGCCACCACGGCATCCAGTTCTATGGGACGTAAGGTCGAGGCGGCCGGCCGCGCTGTGCGGCGTGCGCCTTGGCTGAACCGACGAACTTTTTGCGGACGACCGGGTGCGTCGGCGCTGCGATTAGGGAGCGTTATCAGGGGTAGGGCGTGTGCTTCGACCCGGAGGGGTTCTTGGGGTGCTCCGGCCGGGAGTGCCATAGGGCTGGCTATCTCGGTGCTCCGGGTCCGCCTCTGGGCCAGGGTCCTTGGAAATTGGCTAAAGAATCGAAATTTCCTAACGCTTGGGCAGCGGAACTCCATGAAGATGCGCGCTCCGCCATGATTCAGGCAGCTCTGCCGAGCTGACCTTGTCGGCCCAGGCCGTCAATGTTTATCAGGGAAGCCTGACATGACAAAGCCCCAGTGAGCCGCCATCGGGCTTCTATCCAGATGCCCCTCTTACAACTGCGATCTACCTCACAAACACCGAATTGTGTTTGCCATTGTCCGCGCGCAGACTGAGCAAGGAATTACGGTTGCGCACGATGTTGCGTTTCGTAATGCAGGGGCGAGCGCATGCGTGTTGAGAGCAGGTATTCCCCTCTGGAGTGAGGCCAATCCCTAACGCGTATTACGTGATGGGTGCATGCCTCTCCAATCTTGTATGAGAAGCCGAGGCTGAGCATGGATGGCGCAGTAACTGCTGATGATCTTGCCTATGAACCGCAACGCGAAAAGCTTGAAACTTCGGAAGCGGTCGGTACTACAAACGATCAACCCCTTCAGGGGCTGGTCTTGCTGGCCCAGTTTCACGGTATTGCGGCGGACGCTGCCCAGCTACGTCATGACGCCGGCAGGGGCAATCAGCCTTTCGATGAGACCGCGTTACTGCTCGCGGCGAAACGACTAGGCCTCAAGGCCAAAGTAGTCCGACAACCTGCCGAGCGCCTGGATCGCGTGGCGTTGCCCGCGCTTGCCCTCATGAACGACGGCACGGCGTTCGTCGTGGCCAAGGTCGACGATGAAAAGGTGCTGATCCACGACCTTGCTCTCCAACGCCCCAGCATTCTGTCCCGACAGGAAATCCTGGCTCGTTACGACGGCCGTTTGCTGACGGTCGCCTCCCGTGCGTCGATGGTAGCGGAACTGGCTAAGTTCGATTTCAGCTGGTTCATTCCGGCGGTGGTGAAGTACCGCAAGCTGCTGCTGGAAGTGCTGGTCGTCTCATTCTTCCTGCAGCTGTTTGCCCTGGTCACACCGCTGTTTTTCCAGGTGGTGATGGACAAGGTACTGGTGCACCACGCGATGACCACATTGACTGTCATCACGGTCGGCCTGGTGGTCATCACGCTGTTCAATGTGGTGCTCTCGGGGCTGCGCACGTATGTGTTTGCCCACACCACCAGTCGTATTGATGTGGAACTGGGTGCTCGCCTGTTCCGGCACATTCTCGCGTTGCCGCTGGCCTATTTCGAATCGCGCCGCGTGGGCGACACGATCGCCCGCGTGCGCGAGCTGGAGAACATCCGCAACTTCCTGACCGGCCAGACCTTGACCTCCGTGCTGGATCTGCTGTTCACCTTCGTTTTTCTGGCGGTGATGTTTTTCTATAGCGGCTGGCTGACCCTGATCGTGGTGATCTCGCTGCCGCTCTACGCCATCTGGTCCGCGGCCATTACGCCGACCTTGCGCGCCCGCCTCAACGAGAAGTTCGTGCGCAGCGCGGACAACCAGTCGTTCCTGGTCGAAACGATCGCCGGCATCGGTACTGTCAAGGCGATGGCGGTGGATCCGCGCATGGTGCGCACCTGGGATAGCCAGTTGGCGGGCTACGTCAGCGCGGGCTTCCGGGTGACGCACTTGGCCAACATCGGCCAGCAGGGCGTGCAGCTGCTGCAGAAACTGGTCAGCATCGCGGTCCTGTACTGGGGTGCCCAGATGGTGATCGATGGCACGCTGTCGGTCGGCCAGTTGATCGCCTTCACGATGCTGTCGGGTCAGGTGTCCACGCCGATCGTGCGCCTGGCGCAGCTGTGGCAGGACTTCCAGCAGGTCGGCATTTCGATGGAGCGGATGGGCGACGTCCTCAATACCCGCACGGAAGCGGGTGGTAGCCGGATGGCCTTGCCGCCGATCCAAGGCAGCGTGACATTCGAAAACCTCAGCTTCCGCTATCGCCCCGATACCGCCGAAGTGCTGGCGGGCATCAACCTCGACATCCAGTCTGGTGAGGTGGTCGGCATCGTCGGCCGCTCCGGTTCCGGCAAGAGCACGCTGACCAAGCTGGTGCAGCGACTCTACGTGCCCGAACGCGGCCGGATTCTAGTGGACGGCACCGACCTGGCGCTGGCCGATCCCGCATGGCTGCGGCGCCAGCTGGGCGTCGTGCTGCAGGAGAACTTCCTGTTCAATCGCAGCGTGCGCGAAAACATCGCGCTGATCGATCCCGGCATGCCACTGGAGCGAGTCATTCGAGCGGCTGAATTGGCAGGTGCCCACGAATTCATCGTGGAGCTTCCACAGGGCTATGACACGATTGTCGGCGAACACGGCGCCAGCCTGTCCGGTGGCCAACGCCAGCGCATCGCGATCGCCCGCGCACTGGTGACCGACCCACGCATTCTCATTTTCGATGAAGCCACCAGCGCATTGGACTACGAGTCGGAGCGCGCGGTGATGGCCAACATGCGCTCCATCTGCCAGGGCCGCACGGTACTGATCATCGCCCACCGCCTTTCCACCGTCCGTCATGCCAACCGCATCGTCGTCGTCGACAATGGACGCATCGTGGAAACCGGCGCGCCCGATGAATTGCTGAAGCGCCCCGATGGACACTTCGCGCACCTCTCCCAATTGCAGCAGGGCTGACGCACATGACGAGCAGAGTCGGCGCCATAGGGGGCGTGCTTCGGCGCTACGGTCAGGTCTTTCGTGTGGCATGGGCGGAGCGCCGTGCCCTGGAGCCGATCCGGCGCACGCGCGAGGAGCTGGCGTTTCTTCCGGCACATCTCGAGTTGGCTGACACCCCCTTGTCCCCGGTACCGCGCCGGAGTCTGTGGGTCATCATGGCGCTATTCTGCGTGGCGTTGCTCTGGGCCTGTCTGGGCAAGCTCGATGTCGTTGCCGTCGCACCGGGAAAGACTGTCACCAGCAGCCGCACCAAGGTGATTCAGTCGGCTGAAACGGCTGTGGTGCACCGCGTGCTGGTCCATGACGGTCAAGCGGTGAAGCAGGGTGAACTTCTCATTGAGCTGGACGCCACGGCCACCACCGCCGACAGCAAGAAAGCCGAAGAGGCATTGATCAGCGCTCGACTTACCACCGCAAGATCTGCGGCCTTGGTCAAGGCGATGGATGCGGGAGAGCTTCCGGCGATGGCGAACGAGGCTGGGCTACCCGCAGATCGGTTTGAGGCCACTCGGCAACTGGCGCTCAGTCAATTTGCTGCTTTCGCGGCTAAGAAGCAGAGCCTTGAGGCGATGGTTGCGCAGAAACAGGCAGAGCTGCGTACGGTCGAGTCGGCAATTGTTCCGCTTGAGCAGTATCTGGAGATCTCGCGCACTCGGGTGGCGGACTACGAAAAACTGCTCGGCAACGGTTACGTTCCCAAGCAGGACTACCTGCAGCGCAAGCAGGAACGCATCAACGCCGAGCGCGACCTTGCTGGGCAACGCAGCCGCCAAGCGGAACTACGCTCCGCCATCATTGGAGCGAGGGAAGAGCTATCGGTCACCGTGACCGATACACGCCGTCAGTTGCTTGATGAGTTGCGTCAGGCACGCGAGCAGATCCAGCAATTCGAGCCCGAGGTAGCGAGGACTACCCAGCGCAATGCCCTCATGCAATTGCGCGCTCCAGTGACCGGTATGGTTCAACAGCTTGCGGTGCATACCGTCGGTGGCGTGGTCACGCCCGCTCAGCCCCTTCTGTCCATTGTGCCCGAAAACGAGCAACTGGAAGTGGAGGCCACGGTGCTCAACAAGGACATCGGCTTCGTGCAGCCTGGACAGCGGGCTACGATCAAGGTCGAAAGCTTTCCGTACACACGCTACGGTTATATCGATGGCGTCGTGGAAAGTGTCTCGCACGACGCCATCCAGGACGAAAAGCTCGGATTGGTCTATCAGGCGCGGGTGAGGATGAAGAAAACCGTGTTGGTGATTGATGGCGTCGCGGTCAACCTGACTTCCGGAATGTCACTGACTGCGGAGATCAATACGGGAAAACGACGAGTCATTGACTACCTCCTCGATCCGTTGCGGCGAGGTGTGGATGAGTCGATGAGGGAGCGGTAAAGAACCATCAAGCAGCCCGTGCCCGGGGTGGTCGGAAATTTCCACGACGTTGCGGACATACACCTCTAATTAGGTCACATTCAAGGAAGTGTCTTCGTGGCGACCAACGTTTCATATCGGCTTTGCACGAAAATACCGACTCGCCACCGTGAACGCGCCGGTCATCTGGCGCGAATGGTGTGAGGCATGTGAAGTCCACAGTAGCCAGGCGAATGAGTTCCTGTCCCGTTAGACGAAAAACGACACGACAACGTGCATTGCAGGGGTGATGAAGCTATGTCGAGAACGGGCGTGCGTTGCATAAAAGATTCATGCCGGGAGCCTTCAATGCCAATCCTGATTAGCGTCGAACCTCAGTTGCAAGTCGCATGATGTGCGACGGCAGCGAGGGATGCTGAAGCCATGTTCTCGACGGGAGTGTGAGTCATGGCGATGAATAGGGTGCAGTTTCAGAAAGGTCT
>NZ_JBHSNG010000051.1:0-8092 GCF_042657005.1 Rhodanobacter terrae | reverse complement strand
TGTAGCGCGACAGCTCCAGCAGATAGCTGTCCCTGTCGACCAGGATCGCCTTGTAGCGACCTTGCAGCACATGGCCGACGCGGGTATGGCGCCGGTTGAACGCCTGCGTGTAGACACCATTGACCTCACGCATGCCACGCGACAGCGTCGGCCGCCGCGTCTCGATCAGCAAGTGGTAGTGATTGTCCATCAGGCAATAAGCCCACAAGCGCCAGTCAAAGCGCTCGCACACGCGCGACAAGCCGGCACAAAACGCTTGGCGATCGTCGTCATCGCGAAAGATCTCCGCCCGCGCGTCGCCACGTGCCATGACGTGGTGCAGCGCGCCAGCAAATTCAATGCGAAGAGGACGGGACATAGGGGCTGACTACGGCAGAGCGTGTGGTAAAACAAGACCTGACCCCGAGCTCCCCACCGCCGACCTTCATGGTCTGCAGGTAGTCGCTGGGTTTCACCAGGCCGCCGGAGCCGACATAGGCCTTGGTCATCATGTCGAGCAGGTGGTTGAACGCTTCCGGCGTCTTGGTGGCGTTGCGCAGCTCGCCGGTCTGGATCGCCGCGATCAGCTCGCCAACGATTTCCTGCCCGTGGCCGGTATCCTCGCCATGCTGCGCCATCAGTGCCTCGAAGGTCAGCTTGGTCTTGAGCAGGGCCGGAGCGATGTGCAGCGCCTCGTCCATGTCGCGGAAGATACTGTTGGCGTCTTTGAGGATCTCCAGCTTGTCGCTCTGCGAACTGCCGACGGTGGTGTCGGTGCTGGCGAAGTTCTGTGCCCGCGCCACGTCGGCACGGGTGGTGCCTTGGGCGCGCAGCTGCTCAGTGATGATCTGGTAGCGCTTGGCCTCGTTGATGCCGGTGTCGACCTGACCCAGGATGCGGCGACCGCCATCGAGCGTGGCGTAGCCGGCGACGGACAGGTGCGCGCCGAGCGCTTCACCCTTGCGTAACTGGTCGTGCAGCTTGGCCAGACGCTGGGCCTGCACCCCCTGCGCGCGCAGGGCGGCGGTTTGCTGCTCGATGGCGCTGGTGGCGCCGGCTGCCTTCGCGCGCAGCCCGGCCTCTTCGGTGCCGAGCTTATGGGTGTTGATGCCGGCGGCGCGCAGCGCCGTGCGCAGCGTGTGCAGCTTGGCTTGTTGTTCGGCGTGCTCGGCCTTGAGTTTGGCGCCGTCGGCGGTGAGCTTCTTGAATTCGCGGGAGAGTTCACCACCGCCGGTGACTGCCGTTTTCATCTGCTGCGACACCGATCGCGTGCACGCCCGCAGTTCTGCCATGCGGCGGGCGGTGTCCGCCGTGCCCTGCTTGAGCTTGCGGAACTCGCCGACGTTCTTCTGTGTCTGGTCGAGCTGGCGCAGCGCGTCGCGGGTCTTCTTGAGCTGGGCAGCGGCCGCGCTGCCGGCGCCCTTGACCTTGTTGAGCGGGCTGGTGGCCTTGTCCAGCGCCTGCAGCAGCACTTGCAGTTTCAGATCCACGCGCTACTCCATCCCGTTGCGTTCGCGGGCGCGCTCGCGCCACTCCATCAGTTCCAACACGGTGAGGTCGGCCATCGCGGCGGGTGGCCAGTGGAACACCACCGCGATGTCGGCCATGGCGTCCTCTATGCGGCGAGGGATGCCGTCACATCCTTCGGTAGCAAAAAAAGCGCGATCTCGGTGCCAATCTTGAGCAGGTCGGGCGCTTCCAGCTTGTTGACGTCTTCGGGCGTGAGGAACGGATCGCAGATGCGCGGCAGTACCTTGGCGATCGCCGTAACGTCCATCTGGGTCAGCTCGACCAGGGAGATGCCCCGCAGCTCGCCGGCCTTGGGGCGGCGCAGCGTGATCGTGGCAATGACCTGGTCGCCGCGTGCGATCGGCGTGTCGAGATCGACGGTGGTGGGCTTGGTGATGAAGCTGCCCGTCTGCGCGGGAATATCGGTGGTTTTGGACATGGGTCTCTCCGGTGGGATCGGGTGGTGGCTGAAAAAGCCGCCGGCGCACGGGGGAGGCGTGGCCGGCGACACGGGGTGCCACTGATGACAGGGTTAGATGCCGAGTGCGCGGCGCTGCTGGGCGAGGCGATCGACGCCGCCGACGTTGAAGATGAAGTTGAGGACATCGATCTCGATCTCGACAAAGCCGTTGATCACCAGCTTGTAGTACGAGCAGCTGATGTTGTACTTGTGTGCGGTGTCATCGCCGGGCTTGGCCCCGCCCATGTCGATCTCTTTCGGGCGGCCGCGTACATACACTTCGACGGCATCGACATCGCCGGTGTCGTCGCGCTGGTAGGCGCCGGCGAAACGGGTCAGGTAGGCACCGGCGCTAGTGGCGCCGTATTGCCGGATCAACTCGCGGACGATGCCGCCGGCGGTGTATTCCAACGTGAGTGCCTCGCCGCCAAGATCGATATCGACGGTGCCGTCCATACCGCCGAGCCGGAGCGCTTCCATCTTGCGGCTGAGCTTGGGCAAGGTGGTCTCGGGGATCTTGCCGATGTAGTTGATGCCATCGCTGAACATCGTGAAATTCTTGAGCTTGCTGGGCAATGCCATGGCGGGTTCCTTTAGAAGTCAGGGGAATACGGCCGCTGCAGTGGCCGCACTCGATCAGGCGTTGATCCGGATGCTGCGCGGCGAAGGTGAGGATCTCGGTACCGAGACTGGCCGGGCTGTCGGTGATGCCGAGGCCGGACAGGTAGGGCAGGCCGGTGTCGGCGAATTTCGGCGTGATCTCGATGCTCGAGTAGATCTTCTGCCGCGCCTTGACCAGGTTGACCATGGCCGGCGTCGGGTCGATCTGCGCGTACAGCGCGAGCTTGCCTTTCAGCGGACCGTCGGTGATGTCCTCGGCCTTCATGGCAACGACGTCGCCGAAAGCCTGGAACGGGCTATCGGGTGCCCAGCCGCGAACGTGCTCGGCGAAGATGCGCGCGCCGTAGACGGCCGGGTTGTATGTGGCGGCCATGGCCGAGATGGCGCTGCGCTCGATCGCGCGGCCATCGGAGGTGGCGCCTTCGACAGCTACGCGGAAAAACTTGGACTTGGCCATGGACGAAACCTCGGGGTGGCGGCGCGGACAGGAGACGCGGCCATCGTCGGCACCGTGCGCGAGCCGGGCAACGCGGGCCCGGTGTACCAGTGGGCTGGTACATCGCGGGCGGCAATAGATACGTCGGTGCGCTTGCGACGATGCCGCCATGTTGATGCCTGCCCCCCACGTCGATCAGCGACGCGCTGCGCGCTCCCTCTTCTTTCGGGGCTGGCCGGTCACGGACATTGCCGACGAGCTGGGCATTCCGCGCACAACGATCGAGTCGTGGAAGTCGCGCGACGAGTGGGCCAAGGCGCCGATGATCGAGCGCGCCGAGAGCTGCATCGAGGTGCGGTTCCAGACGCTGATCGAGAAAGAGAAGAAGACCGGCGGCGACTTCAAGGAGATTGACCTGCTCGGCCGGCAGATCGAGCGGTTGGCACGGGTGCGGCGCTACCAGGCACCGGGCGGCAACGAGGTCGATCTGAACCCGAACGTCGAAGCGCGCAACGCGGGATCCAAGAAGGCGCCGAAGCGTAACGAGTTCAGTGAGCAGGATGCGGCCGAACTACGGCGGCAGTTTCACGAATCGCTGTTCGCGTACCAGCACACGTGGCGCCATTCCGCGGACGAACGCACGCGGATGATCCTGAAGTCGCGCCAGATCGGCGCGACCTGGTACTTCGCCCGCGAGGCGCTGGACGATGCGATCGCCACTGGCCGCAATCAGATTTTCTTGAGCGCGTCGAAAGCGCAGGCGCACATCTTCAAGCAGTACATCCGGCAGTTTGCGCAGGAGACGGTCGGCATCGATCTGAAGGGCGACCCGATCGTTCTTTGGAACGGCGCGCACCTGTATTTCCTCGGCCAGAACGCGCGCACCGCGCAGGGCCATCACGGCAATTTCTACTACGACGAGTTTTTCTGGTCGCAGAATTTCGAAGAGATCAACAAGGTCGCCAGCGGCATGGCGATGCACAAGCAGTGGCGCAAGACGTATTTCAGCACACCGAGCGCAACGAGCCATGCGGCGTACCCGTACTGGACCGGCGACCGCTACAACCGGCGGCGCAAGAAAGAGGACCGGGTCGAGATCATTACCGACCGCGCGGCCATAGCCGCGGGTCTGCGCTGCGCCGACAAGGTATGGCGGCACATGGTGACGATCGAGGACGCCGAGCGCGGCGGCTGCGATCTGTTCGATCTCGACGAACTGCGCACGGAGTACCCGCCGGACGAGTTCGCGAATCTGCTGATGTGCCAGTTCATGGACGATGGCGACAGCCTGTTCACGCTGGCGGCGATGCAGGGTTGCATGGTCGACAGCTGGGTCGACTGGACGGACTTGAAGCCGCTGCTGTTGCGGCCGTTCGGCATGAAGCCGGTGTGGGTGGGTTACGACCCTGCTCTGGGCCAAGGCGGCGACGGCGCCGGGCTGGTGGTGCTGGCGCCGCCGGATAAACCGGGCGGCAAGTTCCGCGGGTTGGAACGGCACCGGCTCAAGGGCATGGATTTCGAGGCGCAGGCCGCGTTCATCCGCAGGATCACCCAGCGCTACCACGTGCAGTACATCGGCATCGACGTGAGCGGACTGGGCCAGGCGGTGTACCAGCTGGTGATCCAGTTCTTCCCGCTGGTGCGCAAGATCACTTACTCGCCCGACGTGAAGTCGTTGATGGTGATGAAAGCGCAGAACGTGATCGACAAGGGCCGGCTGGAATTCGACGCCGGCTGGGTGGATCTGGCGCAGTCATTCATGGCGCTCAAGCGGACCATGACCGACTCCGGGCGCCACGTGAAGTACAGCGCGGGCCGCTCCACTGAAATTGGCCATGCGGATCTCGCGTGGGCCTGCATGCACGCACTTATCAACGAACCGCTGGAAGGCCGCACCGCGGCGAACACCAGCCAGATGGAGCTTTACTGATGCGCAACATGACTGCGACGACCGGCACGAACGACACGCCTGCGCCTGGTGCGATGGCTTTCAGCTTCGGCGACCCGACGCCGGTGCTCGACGGGCGCGAGATCCTCGACTACATCGAGGCGTGGCGCAACGGCAAGTGGTACGAGCCGCCGGTGTCGCGGGTGGGCCTGGCCAAGTCGTTTCGGTCGACGCCGCACCACAGCTCGGCGATCTACGTGAAGTGCAACATCCTCACGTCGATGTTCCGGCCTCACAAACTGCTGAGCCGCGAGACGTTCGAAGCGTGGGTGCTGGACTTTCTGGTGTTCGGCGACAGCTACCTCGAGCAGGTAAAAAACCGACTCGGGCAGCCGATGCCGCTGAAGCATGCCCTGGCGAAGTACATGCGCCGCGGCTGCGACGATCTCGACACATTCTATTTCGTGCAGGGCTGGAAGACCGACCACGAGTTCGCGAAGGGTTCGGTGTTCCAACTGCGTCAGCCGGACGTGCACCAGGAGATCTACGGACTGCCGGAGTACCTGTCGGCACTGCAGAGTGCGTGGCTCAACGAGGCCGGCACGCTGTTCCGCCGCAAGTACTACCTCAACGGTTCGCACGCCGGCTACATCCTGCACCTGACCGATGCGCTGACCGACGAGACGCAGGTCGAGGATCTGAAAAAGGCCTTGAAAGACAGCAAGGGTCCGGGCAATTTCCGCAACCTGTTCCTCTACGCGCCGGGCGGCAAGAAGGACGGCATCCAGATGATCCCGATCAGTGAGGTCGCGGCCAAGGATGAGTTCTTCAACATCAAGAATGTCACCCGCGATGACGTGCTTGCCGCGCACCGGGTGCCGCCTCAGCTGATCGGCCTGGTGCCGACGGGTACTACCGGGTTCGGGTCGGTGATTCCCGCGGCGCAGGTGTTCGCGATCAACGAGCTGAAGCCGCTGCAGACGCGCTTCCAGCAGCTCAACGAGTGGATGGGGCAAGAGGTGGTGACGTTCGATGACTACAAGGTCGCCGGCCTGGCTGCCCATACGCGCCAGCCCGATCATGGCTTCTCCGAAACATGCGCTTAGTCCCCGTCAGGCCTTTCCCCAAACCGCGTCAGGTTTCGCTGATTTTCCATCGAGAGCTCTTGTGGTACGCATCAATCCTCTAGACTGGACGTCTGGCTAATGTTTGGGGGCATCGGCACGCGATTGATCTGGCCACACTTGACTGGGTGGCTGGTTCGATCAGAGACGGTTGCTCGAGTTCATTGGGAGCATTCTGCCAGCAAACATCCTCGGGGATTACGGGTACAGTTCACTTTGAAATGGAGCTTTCAATGAAAATGAGATTTCTCGCTGCAATTAGTTTGGTAACAGCGTTTTGGAGTCTAAGTGCAGCGGCAACTTCGCACTCAGTTGTTTGTAACGGCTGTACGTCTATCCAAACCCGCCAGCTTGTTCAGGGTTCTCCGACTGGCGATTACTTTGTGTACGACATGTTGAACAGGAAGATCACGCATTATGGGATCACGGGCTTCGACATTGATCATCAAATCATAACGAACGTTACCATTACGCCGGCTGTCCAGACCCAGTTTAACTGGGTTCAGCAGCTGTTCGACGTAACCGGGACGCTGGATATTGAGATTCCATACAGTAATTCGACCGCGACGAAAGTCGCCTCAGTGAATACACTGCACGCTTCTGCAATGTATTCGCCGCCCTCCGTTGTGGTGAAAACGGCAACTCCTCTTGGTGCCCCGGCAAGCGCGTTCGATCTAATCAACACACCAGCGAATCAAGCGGCCGCTATTGCAGCTATGCAGAGCCAACATCCGTGGGGTAATGCTAGTTTGGTAATTCAAACAGCGCTGGCATCCTTTACGAGCCACTTCACTGTTGCCCAAGCGATTTACCCTGTACCCACAATTATTACGGTGACCTTCACTTTTTCGGACGCTTCGACGAGTCAGATTACGTGGAACGTGAACGCCAATCGATGGGATTACGTACCGGGTTCAGGTCGAGACGCTGTAGGCAATCCGATTCCGGAGAATCCTGATCAGGCCGTGGGCGGCGCTGCCAACCGACAAAATTACGTGTTCCCAAACACGCCGGATGGTGTTAGTGCGGCACTGAGCCAATCCCAAAACTTTAGTAACATAGGCTTGCCCGTAGGAGAGCCTGTCTTCAGGTCTGGATCGAACTGGGGCGTCGCATGCGTCCGCGTGGGGGGGCCAACCGCCGATACCGCTTCCGTTAGCTGTACGGCTACACCACTATAACCAAATGGGTAGTGGGCCAGCTGCCTCAATGCAGTAGCTGGCCCATCTATGAAATAGGAGAAAGTTCTATGAACGCAATAGCAAATACATTTCGCGGTTTTCTGAATGTCACTGCGTCGGGTGTATTGTTACTCGTTGCAGTCACGGCGCTCGATATCGCCATCAATCTTCCGTATGGAAACCCCAGCCTGAATGACGGTGGCACGATAGCGATTGGTGCTTGCGTTGCTCTTGCTTGCCTAACCGCATTTTTGGCGTTGAAATTCTGGAGGCACAGCCCGTCGGCTGGTTCTTCTACCGCCTCGTCGTTTCTAAACGGCGTTGCGTGCCTGCTACTCGTGGGGTCGTTGGTCTATTATTTCTTCCACCGCTAGTTTTTATGAGCGGTCTAGCGAGCGAAACTGCATCCTTCTAGGTAACTTGACAATCAGCGCCTGATCACATCATCGGCGCCGCCGGTCACCTCTTCTTTCGGACTTGGTCAGCCATGTTGGCAGCGGACGGGTCAGCTAGGACGCGGTACGCAAAGCACGCGGATTAACTGTGTCAAAAGCCGCCGAGAGGCGGCTTTTTCGTGTCTGGAGGCCGCTGATGACACCCGGCCCGCGCGGTTTCCCCCGCCGCACCCGCGTGGCCTATAGAGAACGATTCCGACGAAGGTATCCACAGACGCAGATCGGCGCCGTGCGTAGCTCGAAGAGCTGGCGGCCTGATGCGCTGTGAGACGCAAAGCGACGCGCCCAGGGGCCGTTTTTGGCGCTGCTGGAGACTGAACCGCCCCGAGTTCCGTGGAGGCTGTTTGGTTTAAGTCAGGCTTCCGCCGTGGCGGCCTGACTGGCGAGTTGCCGGTAGTAGTTTGCCTCGGCCTCGGCTGGCGGGATATAGCCGATGGGT
>NZ_JBHSNG010000050.1:0-9313 GCF_042657005.1 Rhodanobacter terrae | reverse complement strand
GCCGCGTGGGCCCAACGCCATCTGGCGCCGGGCACGGCGGTCGTCACCGACGGGCTGAAGTGTTTTCCGGGCGTGACCGATGCCGATTGCACGCATACCGCCATCCCCACCGGCGGCGGCGTCCCCGATCTGGGGCATCCCATTTTCGCGTGGGTCAATACGATGCTGGGTAACGTCAAAAACGCGCTGCATGGCACCTACCATGCGCTACGTCCGAAGTACCTGCAGCGCTATTTATCCGAGTTCTGCTACCGCTTCAACCGTCGCTTCGACTTGGCTGCTCTGGTGTCGCGCCTCATCGTCGCCGCGGCGCGGACGCCGCCGCTGAGTTATCGGCTCGCAACGTTGGATGCGTAATGTGGGGAATCAGGAAAAGAAAAGGAAGCCCAGATGGAAGCGCACCCGAGGCGAGTTGATGTAGTGCATTAGACCCACTCGTATTGCCAGGTGCCTGCAGTCACTCTCGGGAAATAGGCTTGAAAGGTGAAGCTCGCGACCGGCAGCAACGGGTCGGTTTCTGCCGGCCGACGCTGGCCTTCGGCTGATCATGCTGGTCGGCGCCTGGTCAGCGCCGATCGGTCGCGTAATGCGATCGCTCCGGTGCACGCATGCCCCGATTGCTATGCCGAATCTTTAGTGCTGAAGCGGTGCCTTCTTCACGACGACGAGCACGACGTCGTTGGTCCGCATCGGAATGCGCAGGGTGGCGGCACCTGTCGGGCCGATGGTCAGCTGGCGCACCTCAGGAATGTCCCGGGTCGCGTCCTGAAGTTTTCGCAGCTGCTCCGTGTTCAGTGTTGCCGGCGAGCCCATGCGCAAGTAAGCCGTATAGGCGTCGTTGGCGTCGAAGCCGGTGCGGTGGATCTCGACCCGGTACGTGCCCGGGCGCAGGTGTTTCAGGTCGACGCTCACCGGCGGAGCGGAACCGGCGGGCAGAACCTTGGTGTAGAAGTCGCGGTCGGTCTTGTCCTGCCGGGGCGTGACGAAATCCCAGACGAGGGCTTTGAGCACGCCGTCGTCCCACGTCGCGAGGCTCTGCGTGTCCGTGGTCTTCAGTTCGGTCTGGCCCAGCGCGTTGAGGTACTTATAGGCGAAGTAGGCCGGCTTGCGGATGCCTTCAGGCGTCATCAGGCCGAAACCGCCCTGAAACGGTGCGGTCGGCGGGCCGGGCTCTTCGAACAGGTCGCTGAAGGTCCAATAGCTCATGCCCTGGGCCAGGCCTTCGCTGGCCTTGAGCTTGGCGAGGATGTAGGCGGCGCTCACGTACGAGTCGTGCACCGCGTCGCGCGGGGTATAGCTGGTGCTCCATTCGGTGATGTAGAGCGGCAGCGCCGGCCGGGGTGACGCCTGGATCTGCGCGCGCACCCGGCGCACGTCGCCAACGATCGCATCGGGCGAAGGCGAGAGCTTGGTGTCGGCCTTGCCGTCCTGGTCGAGGAAGCCGCCGTCCACGCCGTAGGTATGCGTGGTGATGAAATCCAGCGGCGCCCGCACCCGCGCGACGTGGGCGATGAACGCCGGAATCCACGCGGCACCTGCGGTGGCCGGGCCGCCGACCCGCAGCTTCGGATCGATGCGCTTGATGGTGCGCGCGGTGACATCGTAGAGGTGGAAATAGGCCGCCTGGTCGGCGTCCTGCCAGAAGCCGGCCAGATTCGGCTCGTTCCAGACTTCGAAATACCAGCTGCGGATTTCCCGCCTGCCGTAGCGCTGTTCCAGGTGGCGTACGAAAGCAGCGACCAGCCCGGTCCATCTATCCATCTGCGGATGCGAGGTGTTGCCCTTCCAGAAGAAGATGTGCTGGTCCGAGGTCTTCATCGCTTCGGGGGTGAACCCCAGTTCGACGAATGGCCGCACACCCATGGCGAGGAGGTGGTCGTAGAGGTAGTCGATCCTGGTCCAGTCGTAGACCGGCTTGCCTTGCACCTCGCGGTAGGTTCCGAGTACGTCGTGGAAGATGGCGTGGAAACGGACGTAGCGGAAGCCCAGTTCCTGGCGTTGGGTGCCCAGCTGCGCGAGGCTGTCGGCGCGGATCAGCGTTCCTGGATAGTCCGAGCCTACCGACAGATTGAAAAAGCGATCGAGCGACGCCTTCGGGCCGTGCACATCGACGTCGATGTGACGGACGGGCTGCTCGGCGCGGGTCGTGGGCACAAGGCCGCCCACCAAACAGGCCAGCGCCAAGGTGAATGGCCATGCGCGCCACGTCTTCATGCCTGATGCCCCGCCGTTGAACCGTATGGAAACCTACCACCGCGGTGCCGTTCGTCGCTTCCGGCCAAGCACAGGAAAGCAGAAATTGTCGAGCCGATACGAATTTTCGCAAAGCAATTTCGATAGACCGGATACAACAGGGCACGGGCTCGCAAGTAGGCCTTGCTCGTGCCCACCATCCATTGCACTTATGTTCGGTGGCGATCGCCTCCGGCGGGCCAAAGCTGACTTTCCTATTGTGCGCGGCATAACCAAGACGGCTGAAGCAACCAAAGGGAAAGCGCGCGCCGCGATTTCACAACAGGAAAGCATTTTCCAGGTCCGCCTCGCGTCCTGGTGAAACGGCTTTTCCGGACGTAGTTAGTCGTTACGGAGGTCTGATTTTCCGCGCTGCTCTTTTTGCCATCGAGCAGGATGGCACCAGTTCCGTTCCGTGGGGAACGCTAGTGTCCACCCGTAATCTTGAACCGGCGAAAACTCCTGACGGTACACATTCGTAATGCCCGCTTTCCATGCTGAACTGCCGCCCTGGCAATGTGCTTTGGCCATCCGTTCGCGGGCGATCACGGCCAGTCCCGGCTTACGATGTGGAGCCGGCCGCGATCGTTGCCGCCCCCAACCCGGATCGCCTCGGTTGCCGAGGCGATCCGGGTGTGCACCTTCTTTACTGCCTTGCCCGCCGGATCAGAAGCGGTAAGTGACCTTGCCGTACCAGTAGCGGCCGTTGAAGCCGAACGGGGACAGTGAGGAATACTGCAGGCCATCCGGTCGGTCTTCGTACAAGTTGTTGTACGAAGCCTTGGTCGGATACGCGTTGGTGACGTTGTCGGCACCCACGGTGAAGGTCCAGTCGTTCCAGTTGTAGCTCGTGGCCAGGTCCAGCAGCCAGCGGGCGGCGAACGTCTGATCCTGCGAGGCATCCGGCAGATCGCCCAGTCGGGTGATGGCTCCGTACCGCGTCACGTTGGCATGCACGTCGAAATGGTGGAACAGCCAGTCGCCGGCCACCACGAACTTGGTGCGCGGCGTAGAGTCGGTAAGCAGGCCCTGGCTGTCGCGACCGAACGCAGGCGTGCTCACTTCCAGGACCTTGGTGTGGTTGTAGTTGCCGCTGACCGTGAGATTCAGCTTGCCGAGACCGGAAAGATCCATCCGGTAGTTGCCGATCAGATCCACGCCGCGGGTGCGCGTGGTGCCGGCATTGACGAAGAACTGCGCAGCGCCGACTTCGCCGTTGGCCGGCGTCGGTACGACCGTAAGCTGGTCGGTGTACAGAACCTGATGCCAGATGCGGATCTGGTAAGTATCCAACGTGGCGCTGAAGTCATTGGTCGGTTGCCATACCGCGCCCAGACCATAGTTGCTGGATTTTTCCGGCGTCAGCGGCTTGGCGCCGAGGGCGATGGCGACCGGCGAGGATGTGCGGAACGTACCCACCTGGGTCAGCACGCCATCCTGCAGCAGGGTCACCACGGACTGGTAGTTCTGCTGGGCCAGCGAGGGGGCACGGAAGCCGTTGGACACCGTGCCGCGCAAGGCGAAGGTGTCGGTAAGCTGGTACCGCATCGAAATCTTGCCCGAACGGGTCGAGCCGGCATCGCTGTAATTTTCATAGCGCGCGGCTACGCCGGCCGAAAGCTTGTCGCTGATGTCGGACTCCAGGTCCACGTAGGCGGCATAGCTGTTGCGGCCGAAGCTGCCGGCTTCCGACGGGGCAATGCCTGGGTACACCTGTGAACCGCCCGGGTAAGGCGTGCCCGACGGATTGCTCGGGGTGGCCGAACCGGGAACGATGGTGCTGGGGTCGAAGAAATACGAAGCCGGCTCGCCGGCATTCATGACGTAGCGCTCGTTGCGGTACTCGCCGCCGAACGCCAGGGTTACCGGGTTGGGCAGGAAGCCCCAGCTGAATTCCTTGTTGAGGTCGAGGTTGACCACGCCTTGCTTGTTGCGGAACACGCCGGCATGGAAATAAGTCGGCGAAGAACCCGTTGTGCGATAGAGATTGGTGTTGATGCTGTTCTGGATATCGAACGTCAGGAGATTTTCGCCGTAGTCGGCAGAGAGATCCCAGTGCCAGTTGCCGGCGGTCATGCCCTTCACGCCCAGCACGGCGGCATAGTCGTCGCTGTGGTTGACGATCTGCGGCAGGAAGCCGTTCGGATAGACCTCCTGCACGTTGCGGGTCTGGAACCAGCGGCGCCAGTAGCCGTTGGAGGTGACGTCGCGCCGACCGGCGTTGAGGTAGCCGTAAAGCTCCATGTTCGGCGTCAGCGTGTAGCCGAAATTGATCAAGGCCTGTTTGGTGACCACGGCCGGGTCACCATAGCGCTCATACGGGATCGCGCTGATGGTGGGCGCAATGGTGGTGGAGATATCCGAGTTTTCCGCGCGCTGGGTGTTCATCGCGTTCTGGTAGTTCCACGCCAGCCGTGCCCAGCCGGGCGCCTTGCCGCTGGAGGCATCGCCAAGATCGATGCCCACGGAACCCTGCACGCCATTCTGCGCGCCATCACCCTTGTCCATGATGCCGCCATTGACGGTGATTTCGTTGTTGCCTTTCGCGGCGCCGTGCTTGAGTACCACGTTGATCACGCCGGCGATGGCATCGGAGCCGTACTGGGCGGCCGCGCCGTCGCGCAGCACTTCGATATGGTCGATCGCCGAGATCGGGATGGTGGCAATATCCACCGGTGCCGAGCCACGGCCCACCGCGGTATTGAGATAGTTCACCAGCGCGCTGGTGTGATAGCGCTTGCCGTCGACCAGCACCAATACATCGTCGGGTGACAGACCGCGCAAGGTGGCCGGGCGGACCGCGTCATTGCCATCGTTGATGGCGGGGCGGGGGAAATCAAGCGAAGGCAGCAAGCTGTTCAGTGCGCTGCCCAGATCGGTGCCGCCACTGGCTTTGATGTCTGCCGGGGTCAGTACATCGATCGGGGAGAGCGATTCGCCCACGGTACGGTCGCTGGCGCGGGTACCGGTCACGATCACTTGTTGCAGCTGTTTGATGTCCTTCTTGTCGGGCGGCGGTGTGGCGTCTTGAGCCCGTGTCATGGTTGCCGCAAGCGCCAGGCTCACGCCTAGCAAAGGCAGCAGGGCGGCAGCCAGCGGGCGCCGCAAGAATCGATCTATCATGATTTTTCCCCAATGCAGTGAATGGACTGACGCAAAATTCCGTTGTCGGAATATTTGAAACTTGCAGCCCCCACCGCAAGATCGCGGAATGTTGATCAACTTCACCCCACGACCATTTGACCCTATTTGAATTGCTGCGCCGCGTCAACGTGGTGACATGTACCGGCCATGATCCTGTCATGTGCGCCCTGACGGCATGGCGAATAATCGATACGGACGAAACAACCCGGAAGCTTTACTGGGGCGCTTTATTTCCCGTGGCGCACGATCAGGATCGCGGCGATGGCCCAAGCATTCGTGTGCTTATCAATAAGACCCAGGGCATTCCTGCTACCGCGAGGTCGGCTGGTTGATCGCCCATTCCAGAGCGACGGCCCTGCGTTTGGTTATGCATCTGGTGCCAATCCAGCAGACCGGATCCATGTACACCGGTTTCATATCGACACGACACGTCACTTGACCAATGGACGCAGCTGCCCACATTGCGGGTTGGAGCGGTACCACGCTGACCGACGGCGCTGCGTGAGATGTATCCTGCGGAACATCTGCTTTCGGCGACATCCACAATTTGGGACTGGCAGTGGTCGACCCATAGCGAATATCGGGCAGCCAGCCTGTCGCATCGACAATTCCGATTTCAGGGGCGAAATCAAGGGCTCGAACATATGAGGAAGGCCACAGCTGCCAACGTTGCATTGTGCTCGACTGCCAGTGGATGGGCGATGTCGTGCCTGGGGCTGTTTGCTCATCTCGGGGACCCGAATCCGAGGCTGCCGCACGAAGTAATAGAGGCGGAAAACCGCTTCTATTGGGTGATCTTCTTTGCAGGAATGATCTTGGTAGTTGGCGCTATGTGGCTGGCTGGATTCGGATACTCGGAAGCCAAGATCAGATCGCTCATTGCAGCGTCAACGACCATCGTTCCGCTTGCAGCGTTTGGAGTTTGGATGGCCATTGGTTCGTAGCGAAATGGGGCTTGCGGACAGTCGCGCAGTTGCGCGCGTGGCGCCAGCACCGTACGTGGGCTCAGGTCTTTTACCCGGCGTCCCTTGGATCGCGACAGATGGACGTTGACCTGTAGCGGAAGTTGCGGACGACCTCAGGTGCAAACCCGCAACTGGTCTTCGTCCGGGCTAGACTAAACGTGACCACCGCCAGGCATCGTCTCGGGAGAAGATCATGAGGTCGGGCTATCGTTTGCGATTGCTATGGAGTGCCGTTATCGCCTGGACAGGCAGCTCATTACTGCCCGTCGCAGCGAACGAGGTTCCGCCCACGCTTTCTGCCCAAGCGGCCATGAATATCGCATTGAAGCTTGCCGCGAAAGCGACGCACAGTCATTCCTATTCCACCGAGGCCATACGTTTTGAACCGTCGACCCGAGAGTGGATGGTCGGCATCGAGGCCTTGGTGGATTCGAACTCTACGAAACGCTTTGTCGCGACGATGAACGAGTCGACCGGTCTGGCCTGCCTTCAGCTCCTGCCGGCGGTTGGCTGCGTTGTCCGGGAAGATATCCATCAGACGGTGGTCGAGGCACGGTTGAAGGCGGAAGCCGAGGTCATGGCCAGGAATTATCCTGCGCCTGACTTGCAGCTCATGGCTGAAACTCTGATCCGGTATCAACGTAGTGCCGATCGGTCTTCGAAGGCCGGTCCGACGCGATCTCGCTATTTCGTGAGTCTCCCATCCCAGGATGCCAAAGGGCTTGTCGATCTGTCTCCCGATATCGTGGCCAGCCTCAAGCGCGATGGCATAGAGACCTACCCTGGAAGTGCCTGGAAGCAAGGCGCCGGGGATGTCGGCCTCGACACGCGGTTTTCAGTCGGCTTGCCCGTGCGTCGCTCCGATGGGAACTACGACGTGCCCTACGGTTATTACTGCAGCCCGCTATGCGCAGGTTGGTTCACGGCCGTCATGAAGCACGATGCGGCAGGCTGGCATGTTGTTTCCACGGTGATGAACGCCATCTCCTGATTCGATCTTTTCCTGCGCTCACCACTATAGGGACGGCATCATGCGAAAGCCGCTGCGGAAGGTTCGACTGACCGGCGTTTGGCTCGTGTTGGCGGCTTGCATCGGCATCGGCTCTCTGCCTGCGCTCGCTGCCGATCTGAAGCCAGGCACTCATGCCGGCACGCTATATGGCGCGCCCTACCGCATCGATATCCCTGCCGGCTGGAACGGCGACCTGGTCATGCTGATGCACGGCTACCAGCCCGCGGGCGCGCCGCGGACGACGCCGATGGCGGCAGCCGACGCCACGCCCGTCTTTCTCAAGCAGGGTTACGCCGTTGCACAGAGCGAATACGCATCGCAAGGCTGGGCTGTGGGCGATGCCATCGTCGATAACGAACGTCTTCGCCAATACTTTATTCGCGCCGTCGCCCGTCCAGCCCATACCTACATTTACGGCTTCTCGCTGGGCGGCCTGGAGGCCGTGGCAAGCATCGAGCGCTACCGGCACGTCTATGCCGGTGCGCTGGTCACGTGCGGCGCGACCGTCTCGACACCCGAACTCATATCGCGCGCCGCAGTCACACCGCTGGTGGCCTTCGATGGCCTGATTCCCGGCGTGCTGCCGAACCTGGACGCTGCCGACTCGCCACCGTTCATCCCTCCGGCCATCTTCGCCAAGGCGCTGCAAACGCACCCGAAGGAGGCCGCGCTGCTGGAAAAGCGTCTGCAGGAAACACCCGAAAGGCTGCCCGGCGCGCTGATGCTCTATTACATGGCGCTGCGTGAACTCGAGCAGCGTGCTGGCGGCATGCCGGTGGACAACCGCGCGACCGTGTACCACGGCTTCGGCGACGACGCCGCCTTCAACCGCCAGGTGCACCGCTATGCCGCCACGCGCGCCGCCATGGCCTATGCTCGCCGCAACGTCACGTTGACTGGCCAAATCGAGGTGCCGCTGGTGATGCAGTGGAACGCCTTCGACCAAACCATCCCCGCGCGATTTCATCCCATCTATCCTGACCAGGTGCGGGCGGCGGGTCATGGCGGGTTGCTGACCGTCCTCGCACCAACGGGCCATGGGCACTGCAACTTCACCGACGCGCAGACCTCCACGGCGTTCCAGGTGCTCGTGCGCAAGACGGGCACCGGAGGGCGTTAAAAGTGGGCGGGGACCATTGCTTCCCGCTGCAGCCAGAACGAGCCTGGCAGCGAGGGCGAACCCTTGCGATCCAGCCACGCTTCGCCGGCCAGAAGCTCTCATGCAAGGCGACGGACGACTCACCGGCCAGGCGATCGAAACATCGGGTCAGCGCCTTGGGCGACAGCTGGAGATCGTCCGCTTCGTCGCTGATGCGCGCGCTGAGATCGGCAAGCAGCCGGATCTCAGCGCGTGTACCGCACAGTTGTTCGTGCGCAGCTTCGGGAAGTTGGTAGTACAGCTCGACAACCTGGTTCTTACCCATGACTGATCCCTCCTTGTGAGCTGCCAAGGGTGAGATCAGGTCTTTTTTTGTCATTACCCGTTGGCCCTGGATCGCAGCAACGCCGTCCATGCAGCCCATGCTGGCGGGGGAACCGGCCATTTGCGTATTGCCAAGCAATTGACCACGCATTGCCATCACAACTGACCACATCCGGCAGGTGAGCTGACCAGTGTCGCCAGGCAGTTGACCATCCGGTTGAAGGTCTCTTGTCGACCCAAAGCGGACATAATGTAGAAGCCCAAGAACCCCATGACGATAGTGATCAAAAAATGACGGAAGTCGACTTGCGCTATTTGGAAGGCCGTGGAGCTATCGGTAAGTGTATACGGGCTCATGCGGGCGGTAGTCCGAACGATCAACAAAAATCGTTCGCTGCCTCATGCCTCTTCCTGATTAGCGTCGAACCTCAGTTGCAAGTCGCATGATGTGCGACGGCAGCGAGGGATGCTGAAGCCATGTTCTCGACGGGAGTGTGAGTCATGGCGATGAATAGGGTGCAGTTTCAGAAAGGTCTG
>NZ_JBHSNG010000049.1:0-9795 GCF_042657005.1 Rhodanobacter terrae | reverse complement strand
AACCCATCGGCTATATCCCGCCAGCCGAGGCCGAGGCAAACTACTACCGGCAACTCGCCAGTCAGGCCGCCACGGCGGAAGCCTGACTTAAACCAAACAGCCTCCACGGAACTCGGGGCGGTTCAGTACCGACGAAGCGAAATTCTCGGGTGCCTTGGGTGTAACGGTTCGACGGGCATCGGCTTTTCGCCCAGTAGAACTCTGCAACTTAGACTGCCACCCTCTACGCTAGGTTGGAGGTCGGCGTCGAAAACGGTCTCCTCACCGCGAGTACCGGTCGCCATTGTTTGGCCTGGAAGGTGCCGCTTCTAAAGACTTGAAGCGGCACCAAACCCTGACGTGCTTACACTCGACTACAAAGCGGACACCGAGGAACGCTGCTTGAACGGGTGATCCGTGACATGACTCATCGTCAGAGTTGCACCATTCCAAGCAGTGTCTTCATGACCTTCCGATGCTCCGGAAACGGGGCTGAAACGAGACATCGCTTCGATCAGCTGCTGCGCCTCACGACTTACGCTTACGCCCTCTCCAAAGTGCGCGACGCTATCTATGCTGCGAACGTGCGATTCACGACGGATGGAACCCTGCTCGCTCGGCCAATCCCATAGTGTCGCGTGGAGACGTCCGCGCTTGTCCAAAAGGACATCGGAAGACGTACCGTAGGTTACGGAATTGGCCGCATCGGCCGTTCCGAACGCCATGGCCTGAGCATCTGGTGCCAGACTCATGGCAGACATCGACGACGGCGAGAAGCTGGCTGCCGTGAAACCTGCAGGTAGCGGTGTGAGCAAGCTTCCGAATTGCGAGGCGGGAATGGCGTAGCCGTCGCTGGGCTGCACATAGCTGATGGCAAGATCGCCACCCAGGAAGTGGTTCTGCACACACACCTGCTGGGCTTCGTCACCGTCCACCAGGACGATCAGGTCGTCCCCGCTGCTATGGAAGCTCAATCGCGTGCGGTTGACGCCATTGAAGAACAGCCAATCGGTGCCGCCGCCGGTGTTGTCGATCACGTCGCTGCCGGAACCGGCCTGCCAAACGTACTTGTCGTTGCCGGCACCACCAAGGAGCAGGTCGTTGCCGTCCTCACCCACCAGGGTGTCGACACCGGCACCGCCGATCAGGATGTCGTTACCCGAGCCGCTGAAGGAGCCGTTGCCACCGGACAGGTAATCGTCACCGTCAGCGCCGACGAACTTGTCGTCACCGCCGAAACCGAAGATGGTGTCGTTACCGCCCAGCCCGTGAATGAGGTCGCGCCCGTTCGTGCCGAGCAATTGCTCCCCCGCGGCAGTGCCATCGACGGTGGTGGTGTAGACACTGTCATTGCCGGGTTCCCCCGGCGTACCGGGATCGCCGCTGCCGCCGCCCACCAGGGCATTGATCGCGGCAGTATCGAGCATCGAACCGCTGGCCGGCTGCACGTAGTCGATTGCGTAGTCGCCACCCAGGAAATGGTTGGTGATACGCACCGTGCTGCTGGCGTTGTCGTCCACCGTGATCAGCAGATCATCGCCATCGCGGCTGAAGCCCAACTGCGACGCGGAAATGCCGTCGTTGAAGAACACGCCGTCGAAGCCGCCATCGGTGTTGTCGATGGTGTCCTGCCCGCCGCCATAGACGTAGCTGTCGTCACCCGCACCCCCGAGGAGCATGTTGGTGCCATCCTCACCGCTCAAGGTATCGCTGCCAACCCCACCCTCCAGGCGATCCGCCCCCGAGCCGCTGCCGCTGCCACCACCGCCGGCAAGGTAATCGTCGCCGTCGCCGCCCTGCAGCGTATCGTCGCCGGCTAGGCCAAACAGCTGGTCGTCACCGGCCAGTCCCTTGATCAGGTCCTTGCCGGCACTGCCTACCAGTTGCTCCGCGACGGCCGTGCCCTCGATAACCTGATCGTACTGGCCGCCGGTGCCGCCACCGGCCACGATCTGGTTGATCTGCGCCGTCGTCAGCATGAAGCCGCCATCGGGCTGCACATAGTCGATCGCCGCGTCGCCACCCAGGAAGTGGTTCGTCACGCGCACCGATGGTGTCGTGGCAGCATCCACGAAGATCAACAAGTCGTCGCCGTCACGATCGAAGGACAGGCGATCGCGGTCCACGCCGTTGGTGAAGAAGACTCCATCGTTGCCGCCGCCGGTGTTGTCGACCACATCACTGCCGCTGGTCGCGTCGAAGACGTACTTGTCGTCGCCGGTGCCGCCGATCAGCAGGTCGTCGCCACCGCCGGCGACCATGGTGTCGCTGCCGCCCATGCCGCTCAGGACATTGTCGTCGTCGTTGCCTGCCAGATAGTTGTCCAGCGCATTACCAGTGCCGTCGATGGCACCGGCACCGTCCATCAGGAACAGATTCTCGACGTTGGCGGAAAGCGTGTACGAAGCCGTCGTCTGCACCTGGTCGGTGCCTGCATTCGCATCCTCAGTCACGACATCATCCGAGTCGTCGGTGATGTAGACGTCATTGCCCGCGCCACCTTCCAGCTGGTCGATCCCGGCACCGCCGTCGAGGTAGTCGTTGCCGGCATCACCCTTCAGGTCATCGCTGCCGTTGCCGCCAAACAGCGCATCGTCACCGGCCAGACCTTGCAGCAGATCATCACCGTCCCAGCCGCCAAGCGTGTTGTCGCCGGTGTTGCCGGTGATCGTATTGTCCAGCTCGTTGCCGTTGCCCGTCGTGACACCACTGGCTAGAATCAGGTTCTCGACATTGTCCTTGAGCACAAGATTGGTCTCGTAGCGGCGCTCGACCGTATCCAGCCCCTCATCGACGTTTTCGTAGACCCAATCGGCACCCGACTCCTCGATGAAGTAGTCGTTGCCCAACCCACCATGCAGCGAATCGGCTCCCAAGCCGCCTTCAAGGCGATTGTTACCCTCGTTGCCGACCAGCACGTTGTCCTGATCGTTTCCGGTACCGCTGAGATTGGCCGTACCCAACAGGGTGAGGTTTTCCAGCGTGCCGCCAAGCACGTAATCGATACTCGATTCGACCGTATCCGTGCCTTCGTCGGCGTTCTCGACAATCATGTCGCCGGCATCATCGACCACGTAGGTGTCGTTGCCGAGACCGCCAGTCATGCTGTCGGCGCCGCTGCCGCCGTCGAGACGGTTGTCCTGCGAGTTGCCGATCAGTTCGTTGTCGCCGGCATTGCCGGTGCCGTCCGACGCCCAGCCACCTTCCGCCAGAACCAGTTTCTCGATGTTGTCGGACAGGGCGTAGTTGCTGATGGCGAACACCACGTCGTGCCCTTCCCCGGCCAGCTCGACGATTACGTCGTCCGGGGCGTCCACGAAGTAGGTGTCGTCGCCGGTGCCGCCGCTCATCAAGTCATTGCCGTAGCCGCCGTCGAGCTGGTCATTGCCCGCTCCGCCGATCAGGGTGTCGCTACCGCCGAAGCCGAACAGCGTGTCCTCGCCATCGAGGCCCGAGAGCTTGTTGTCGCCGTTGTTGCCGACCAGCGCGTTGTCGAGCTCGTTGCCGGTGCCGTCGATGGCGGCACTTCCGGTGAGCTCCAGGCGCTCCACGTCAGGCGAAAGTATGTGTGAGACGCTGCTCCTGACGATGTCGTAGCCGCCGTTCGCCTGCTCGGTCACCACGTCGCCCACGTCTTCCACGACATAGATGTCGTCACCCGCACCGCCGGCGAGCTGATCCTGCCCCCTGCCGCCATCGAGCAGATCGTTGCCGTCGCCACCGCTCAACAGGTCGTTGCCGTCTTGGCCTTGCAGGACGTCGTTGCCTGTACCGCCGTCCAGATTGTCCGCGCCAGTGCCGCCGCGCAGCGCATCGTTACCAGCCAGCCCCTCGATCGTGTTGTCCAGCGTATTGCCGAAGATGACGTCGTCCAGCGTGGTACCGGTCATGGACGCGGCATCCAGCGCAGCCATGTCCAGAACCCGCACCTGGCCGTCGCCCATGTCGAGGCGAAGCCCATGCCTGGCAAGCTCGGTGACTGGATCGAAGAAATCGGTAAGCAAGATCCGGTCGTCAGGAAAGTTGAGGAAGTAAACACCGAGCGCGGTCTGCTCGCGCCGGAAATAGACCTCGCCCAAAGGCAGCCCGGACAAATAGACAGTGCTCAGGCCCTGCGTATCGTTGATGATGTCGTGGCCGTCGCCCGCGGCGAAGTGATAGAAATCGTCGCCTTCGCCGCCTTCGAGCAGGTCGTCGCCGAGGCGGCCGGCCAAGTGGTCAGTGCCGGCCCCACCACGCAGGGTATCGTTGTCTGCGCCACCGTCCAGCGTGTCGTCGCCATCCTCGCCGTTTAATACGTCGTTGCCGGCCTCACCGGTGGCTTGATCGTTGCCCGCGCCACCATAGACGACGTCGTCGCCGCTCTGGCCCTGTAGTATGTCGTTGCCGCCATGGCCGTAGAGCGTGTCGTTGCCCTCGCCGCCCGCGAGGCTGTCGGCGGTTTCATAGCCGTGCAGGGTGTCGGTGCCGGTGGTCGCAGTCAGAACGAGCAGCTTGATCGTATCCACGTTCCACGCCGTTCCGTCGGCGAAGCGGATCTGATCCAACTGGTACCCGCCGGCCACATCGCCGATGAAGTAATGGCTGACCGTGACCTGATCCTCGCTCCCCGCGAACGTCAGCACCAGATGGTCGCCGCTGCGGCGTGCGGTGACCTGTGACGGGTCGATGCCCGCGCCGAACACTAGGGCATCGACACGACCGGCGCTGGCATCGTAATTGTCGATGGTGTCTTGGCCGTCGCCCGCGTTGAACATGTAAAGATCCGAACCGGCGCCACCTTGCAGCGTGTCGTTGCCGAGCCCTCCTTCGATTGTGTCGTCGCCGGCACCGCCATTTAGCCAGTCGCCGCCGGTTCCGCCTTGCAACGTGTCGCGCCCGGCGCCGCCGTCGAGATCGTCGTTGCCATCGCCACCGACCAGCGAGTCATCGCCGCTCGCACCCTGCAATGAATCGTTGCCGGCGCCGCCATCCAACCGATCGTCACCCTCGCCGCCGCGCAGACTGTCGGCGCCCAGGGCTCCGGCGAGCACGTCATTACCTGCCCCGCCGTCGAGGGTGTCGTTGCCATCGCCGCCGTCCAGCGTGTCGTTGCCGCCGTTGCCGAACAGGCGGTCGTTGCCGGCCAGACCGATCAGCACATCGCCGGAGGCATAACCGTTGATCACGTCATCGCCGGCGGTCGCTTGCAACACCTGGGCCTTGATGTCGGCGATATCCCAGACGGTTCCATCGTGGAAAGCAATCTCGTCGACCGCCGTTCCGTCCGCGGCTTCCGTGCTGAAGTAATTGGTCGTGCGGACGCTGTCGCTGGCGGAAATCTGCAACAGCAGGTCGTTCCCGATGCGCTTGGCTGTGGCCGTCGCCGGATCGATGCCCTCGCCGAACACCAGACGGTCTACCTTGCCGCCGGCCGCCTCGGCGGCATTGCTGATCACGTCGTTGCCGTGCCCAGCGTCGAACAGATAGGTATCGTTGCCGCGCCCGCCAACGAGCGAGTCGTTGCCGACGCCGCCGCTCAGTGTATCGGCGCCATCATCGCCCATCAGCTCGTCGTCGCCCGCGCCACCGGACAACTGGTCGTTGCCGGCCAGGCCGTGGATGTCGTCGTTGCCGGCCAGCGCATCGATGGTATCGCCCGCCGCAGTGCCGAACACTAGGTCGTTGCCCGAGGTGATCGAGGTGGCGGTGAGGATCGCCAGAATCTGTTGTTGGCTGAAGCTGGTTCCATCGGCGAAGCGGATCAGCTCGATGGCACTGAAATCCACCGTGCCATCGAAGTCGAAAAAGTTGTCGATGCGCAATGAACCGCCGTCGCTGCCGTCCGCGTTCTTAACGTGGATCCAGACCGTGGTCGCATTGCGTGTAAACGTCAGATCGGCTTGGGTGATGCCTTCTCCCAGTACAACTTGGTCGAGCCCGCCACGATCAAGAATAGTGTCGTTACCGTGCCCGCGCGAGAAGTGGTAGCTGTCGCCGGTGACGGAGCCGTACAGACGGTCGTCGCCGGCCAATCCGAAAAAGATGCTGCCCGCGTCAGTGCCATACAACGTATCGTTCTCAGCGGTGCCGATCCGACTGCTGAAATCCAAGAATGGCGCAAGCTCTGCGCTAGACGCGGCGATCGCCTGGAACGCAGCGTCGCGCTTGGCGCGGTAGCCGGAGGAATACATGCCCAGATCGGTCAGCACCGATAGGATGCCGGCAATCCGGTCCACTTGTCCGCTCGCGTACAGTGCGCTCAGCTTCCCCTGCAGGGAGTCCCAATCGACCGATGTTCCAAGCGAGTCGGAACCAAATGCGGATCGAATGATGTCCAGATCGTCCGCGTAGTCGGTTTGTGCCGCCAGTTGTGCGGCGGTGAACCGCTTGAACTCCAGATACTCGGCAATAAGCAATGGAGCTGCCTTGCCGTGCGGGTTCGGGTCGTGCTCACCCCAGCACCACACGCCCATATAATCGTGGCCGACGAGGTTTTCCAGCGTCACCAGCTGGCGTGCGTCCATGACGTGGCCGTAGACCTGCTTCGGATCGCGACTGTACGGATCAACGTCGTCTGCGCCTGCCCACCGGTAGATCAGATCGTCGAGCAGTTGATTCTTGATAGTGAAGTCTGTGGTGCCGATGTACTGTTCCAGCAAGGTCTTCAACCGAGGATCCAGAGCCATGGCTTGGCGCAGATCCTGTACCTTGCCGAAACCCTTTGCGTTCGGTAGGAATAGAACATCGGCCGTCAGTTCGATGTCTCCGCTGTTCACGCGTTCGCCGGCATCAATCTTGAACCAGACGTCCGCGGCGGTGGAAGCGCTGCCGTTGCTCAGTACCACCGTTGCCACCTGACGATGCTCGTGGCCATTCGTATCGACGTGCGTGGAATCGGCATAACTGGTGCTGATCGAAGCAACGCCGGCCTCGGCCAGTGTCTGCAGCTCGCCTGCGTCGCTGATGCCATTGCTATTGAGGTCGCGCCACACCCGCAGCGAAGCGTAGGAAGCATCCTGCGCGTCGACCACACCGTCGCCGTTGTCGTCGAACTCGGCCAGGGCCTGAAAGCCGTTCTCGGCCTGTTCGCCGCTGGTCAGCACGCTATGGCTACCGAACAGTTCGGTACCGTTGCTGATGCGCTGGTCGCCGTTGCGGTCGTAGACCAACAGGCCATCGTCGGAGCTGACCCAGCCCGACGCTTCACTCAGGCCATCGGCATCGTGGTCGAAATGGGTCGCGCCCAGCGCCAGCGTTTCCACGCCGTCGCCGTCCAGGTCGATGACGATGGGCGAAGTGCGCGTGGAAGCCTCATCGGTGCTGGGGCCCTCGTCGTCGTCATCGTCGTCGTCCCGCAGGACAATCTGTAGGCTGCTCTTGTCCTTGTCGTAGTTCTCGATCGTCAGGCCACCATTGATGACCAGCGTCGTCCCGTTGAGCACATAGACGTCGCCGCCGCCGTAGTAGACGTTCTCGGGATCGCCCTCGTTATGGGTGCCGCCCGCCAGTTGCTTGTTGCCACGGTAGACGGCGCCTTTGCCGTCCGAATCATCGATCGTGTCCAGGTTGTCGATCTTGTAGACGTCGAACCCGTCACCACCCTTCAGCGTGTCGGCGTTACCACCGGCATCCAGATAGTCCTTGCCGGCGGAGCCGTAGAGTGTGTCGTCGCCCCATCCTCCATATAGGCGGTTCTCGCTGGTGTCAGTGTCGTCGGCGCTAGAGCCCGCATAGAGCGTGTCGCCACCGTCATCGCCGTAGATTTCGTCCTTTCCAGCACCACCGCGGATGATGTCCGCGCCGTCCAGCCCAAAAATGAAATCGCCGCCGCCGCCTGCGGATATCTGGTCTGAACTTTCGCCGCCGATGACCACGTCGCTCTTGTCGTCGCTTTCCACAGCCATTTGCAGGCCTGCCCCGCCCGACTGGAGCGTGACGCGCTGGACCTGACCAAAGTCGGGTAAATGAGTTTCCTCATGCGCTAGCCAATCCTTGAGGTTGGCCAGGAGCATGTCCTGACCCTTCCGGTCCGATCCGCCCGCGATCTTCGACAAATCCAGCGTAATCCCTCCCTGGACCGCGTCCACGAATCCCACGGAGGTGGATGGAGCCTGGAAGTAGTAGTACTCGGCCAGCGTCGCGAGCACGCCCCGGTTGATGTCTTTCTCGAAAGCGGTTCCATTGGTGCCAATCTTCTGCAAGTCTGCGCCCACCACGTCCAGGATGCCGCTTCCACCCGTGCCGTCCGCTAGTCGCCTGTTGTGCAATGACGCCATGAAGTCGCGTTTATCCGATCGCGTGTCCGCAGCGTACAGATCGGTGTCGCTGAAAACGGAGAACGCACGGTTTTGCTCGATCAACCCCGTGTTGAACGCCTGCGAGCGCATGACTGAACTCAGCAGATCCATCGAATGCAGGGAAATCGCCATGGAGCCTGGAACCGCCTCCAGAATCGACGGCGTACCGACTGCATACTCGTACGCGCCGCCTTGGATTGCGGTGTCGTTGAAACGCAGGTATCCGAGGACCTCGCCATCCATGGCGTAGCTAACGACGTTTGGCTCTCTTTGCAAGAACAGCCCGCCTAAGCTGGAGGTGTATGCGTCGAAGGCGGCATTGTTGTATCCGCTGGTGAGCAGGTATGTCTGGAGCGCACCGAGCAGGATATCGTTTCTGGCGCTGAGTTCGAAGGGCGCAGGATCGAAAACTGTTGCCTGCAGATCCAGGAAAACTGCCATCACCGCTGCCAGCCCGCCGCCGAGCGAATGGCCAGTCAGGCTGAAGGTGGCCCCGGGATGCTGGGCCATGACACCAAGCACAAAATCCAGCGCCTCGGTGACTTGGAAAGCGCCCAGGCCGAGACCGGCGGGAACATTGGAAGCCCAATCCATGGTCTCATTGGTGCCTGCGAACGAAATGACAATCTCATTTCCTCTCTGGTAGGCGCCCGCCGAAAAGCCCCACATGTCGTCCTCCTGACGGGAAATCTGCGACCATCCGTCAGTGAGTGGCGTCCGGTTTGCGTCTGATCGTGCGTATACATGCGTAGCCAACTGTGCGTATTCGAGGTTGCTTGCCATGATTAATCTCCTAAGTCCGCTTTATTTGAGATCACAGTAATTTCGTTCCTCACGCCCCCACTTGCGCAGAATCCGCTGATACTTCCATCCAGCCGATCGCTGGCGAAACTCCTTGTCCGCGATCGTCACCAAGTCCGGCTCGCCATCCGTACGAGGCCCCGTCAACAGATTCGTTTCCCGGCCGACGAACCTTTCTTCCAGCGGCACGCGCTTCCACGGAGAACCGCGGGTCGACTGGTACTCGATGTAGGGCGGTATCGGCCTTCCAAGCGCGTACCAGGTCTCGCAGTAGTAGAACGTCGCCACCATCGACCACGACTTGCTGGAAATGTCGTAGTCGAGAAGCACCGGCACATAGGCGTCGCGCCATTCGGGCGGCGGCTCAATGCCGTCCGGTTCCTTGGTGATCGAAACCGACATTTTCACTGGATGTCTCCAGCCTCCGGTTCCACCGAGCTCCGAGTACGTCCTGCCTTGTGCGGTGCGTTCGGCCATGACCATCTGCCCGTCTAAAAGCCGAACCTCTTCGGACCATTGAAGGTTTGCTTTATCGCAGCCAGCTAACACGATTGTGCTCGCGACAACCAATCCACATACCAGCCGGGAGGTGGTCCGGTAAATTGGCATCCTGATTAGCGTCGAACCTCAGTGAAGAAAATTACTCGCCAAGCGCAGCATCGGCTCCGGGCAAGGCTTGCAGAGCACCATCGCGCGCGTCAGCCGCGGCAGCAGGTCGTGCAGTCGAAACCGGCGG
>NZ_JBHSNG010000048.1:0-10785 GCF_042657005.1 Rhodanobacter terrae | reverse complement strand
CTGTCTGTCCGCATGCCTTCGGTCCGCCGTCTCGACAGACGGCCAGTCTGCCCTCGCCGACGGCCCTGTGGCCTGCGAACAGACAGTCACGGTGACGCCTACGTAGAATTGATCAGAGCATCCTTAACTCTGCTCTGATCCCTTCAACACGGGGGTGAGAAAACCACCGACAGCCGAAGCGGGCCCGGGGCCGCCGACGACGTATTGACTACAGTTGTAGTCAAGGCGTATCGTAGCTACACCTGTAGTCATCGGATGTCCCGACCATGTCCAGACCTTCCATCGGCGATCAGGAGCTGGCGCTCCTTCATTATCTGGCCGAACACGGCGGCGCCTCCGTCGGCGAGGTGGCCAGCGGTTTCGGCGAGCCGCGGGGCCTGGCCCGCTCCACCGTACTGACCATGATGGAACGCCTGCGCGGCAAGGGTTATCTGAAACGCCGGCAGCTGCGCGGCATGTTCCGCTACAGCACGGCGACCGGGCCGAAAGAGGCGATGCGCAGCGCCGTGGGCAGCTTCGTCGAAAAGACGCTGAGCGGTTCGGTCTCGCCGTTCGTGGCCTGGATGTCGGAGCGTGCCGAAGTCAGCGACACGGAACTGGCCGAGCTCGAGGCGCTGGTCGCGCAGCTGCAGACTCGACGCAAGGAGTCGTGAGATGGCCGCGCTGACCATGCTGCTCGATACCTTGCTTGTCCGGCTGGCCTGGACCTCCGCCCAGGCCGTATTGCTGATCGGCGCCGTCTGGCTGATCGGCCGCCTGCTGCCGCAACTGCCGTCCGCGTTGCGCTGCACGCTGTGGTGGCTGGTGAGCCTGCAGCTGATCCTAGGGCTGTGCTGGAGCTCGCCGCTGCAACTGCGCATGCCGGCTCCGGCCGCGCAGGTCGCGACCGTTGCGCCAGACTCTGCCGTCTTGCCGGTGGCCATCGCTGATGCCGCGCCCGTGATCCACTTGGCGTCCGTACCGGCCCGGCCGACGCCTGCCGCGTGGCATGCGCACTGGCGGCTGATCCTGATTTCGCTGTGGCTGGCGGGCGTGCTCGTGCAACTGCTCATTGCAGGCAGGCAGTGGCACGGCGCGCGCAGCGTGCTGCGCGACTCGGACCCGTCGACCGATGACTCGCTGAGAATCGTGTGCGCGGAACAAGTGAAAAAGCTGGGCCTGCGCCATCAGCCGGAGCTGCGTGTTTCCGCCGCGATCGGCTCGCCGCAGATCACCGGTCTGTGGCACCCGGTCGTGCTGCTGCCGGCTGGGCAGCGACTCACGCCGGGCGAATCGGCGATGGCGATGGCTCACGAGCTGGCGCATCTGCGTCGCGGCGATCTGTGGCTGGGCTGGGTCCCCGCCATCGCGCAGCGGCTGTTCTTCTTTCATCCACTGGTGGCGTGGGCGATGCGTGAGTACGCGCTGAGCCGCGAAGCCGCTTGCGATGCGCAGGTGCTGCAACAGACCGGCACGATGCCGCAGGCCTACGGCTATCTGCTGCTGCGCCTGGGCGTTGCCCACCCGATGCATTCCGGCCTGGCCGGAGCTTCGCCGTCGTTCCATAACCTGAAGAGGCGACTGACCATGTTGCAGCAGTCCGACAACCCGTTCCGGCAGCGCATGCGCGCATGGCCATTGATCGTCCTGATCGTGCTGGCCGGCGTGCTTCCCTATCGCGTCACGGCGAGCGCGCCACAGACAGCGGCAACCACACACGCGAGCCCCGACGTTTCCGCGCTGACGCCACCGCCGCCGCTTCCCCCAGCTCCGTTGCCACCTCCACCGCCGGTTCCTCCTACTCCGCCACCGCCGCCCCCTCCGCCGCCGCATCTCGGAAACCGCTTTTCGGCGCGGCACGTCGAGATCGATACTCATTCGAACGCCCGCGAAGGCTTTGCCCTGATCGACGCTGACGCCGTCACCATCAGCGGTTCGCAGAGCGATCTCAATACCGTGGAGCAACTGAGCAAGGCCAACATGCCGATGCTGTGGTTCCGCCGTGGCGACAAGGCTTATCTGATCCGCGATGCGAACTACATCCAGCGCGCCAGGGCGATCTATGCCCCGGTGTCCGCGCTGGGCAGACAACAAGGCACATTGGGTGGCGCACAGGGCCGGCTCGGCGGCTTGCAGGGCGGGCTAGGTGCTCGCCAGGGGGCGCTGGGATCGCAGCAGGGGCAGCTCGCCAGCCAGCAGGCAAAACTGGCCAGCGAGCAGGCCGCGCTCAGCGGACAAGCCCACGACGACAAGCGCCGGGTGGAGCTCGAAACCAGGGAGGCCGCGCTGCAGACCCGCGAAGACGAACTCGGCCGGCAACAGGATGCTCTTGGGCAGCAGCAGGAAGCACTGGGCAAACAGCAGGAATCACTTGGCGCCCGGCAGGAGGCTCTCGGCAAACGCCAGGAGCAGGCTACTGCGCTGGCCAACCAGCAGATCGGCAAACTGCTCGACGAGGCGCTGGCCAAGGGCGTCGCGCAAGCCGTCAGTCCCCGCTGACCAGCGGATGTCCCGGTCGGCTGGTGACGCCTGACCTGACCTTTTTTGTCGCGTACCCGGGATGCTCGCGGGATCGGACGAACCCGCTGCCTGCATCACGCTCGGGGGTCCGAGCACCCCGATCTTCCGAGCGGATGCATCTCAGTCCTTCGGCACCTTCATCGCGTATTCCTTCGGCGGCGTATCGCCGGCGAGATTGCGCACGAAGTAATCCCAGCGCCGGCGGGTCACGTACGGCGTGGCCCTGCCATAACCGTGGTGTGCGTTGGGAATCAGCAGCAGGTCGAAATCCTTGTTGGCCTTGATCAACGCATCGACCACCAGCAAGGTGCTCGAGGTCGGCACGTTGTCGTCCATGGTGCCGTGGGTCAGCATCAGGTGGCCCTTGAGGCTCTTCGCCATGCGCCAGTTGGCCTGGTCGTCGTAGTTGGTGCTGCCGTCCTTGCGGGTCACCAGCAGGCCCTGCCACTTCTCGGCCCAGTCGTCCTCGTAGTTGCGGTTGTCGTGGTTGCCGCTCTCGGCCCAGCCGACCTTGAAGAAATCGGGGTAGCGGAACATCGCGTCGGCGGTGGTGTTGCCGCCGCCGGAATGGCCCCAGATGCCGACGCGATCCAGATCGATCCACGGATAGCGCTTGCCCAGTTCCTTCAGACCGGCAATCTGGTCGGGCAGCGTGTTGTCGCCGATATTGCCGAAATAGGCGTCGTGGAATGCCTTGGAACGCCACGGCGTACCCATGCCGTCGATCGCCACCACGATGAAACCCAGCTCGGCCAGCGACTGGTTGTCGCCGCGCGACGGCAGGAAGCTGCGCCCGCGCACCGAGCCGGTCTGCGGGCCGGGATAGACGTAGTCGACAATCGGGTATTTCTTCGATGCGTCGAAATTCGTCGGCTTGAACAGCATGCCGTACAGATCGGTCTTGCCGTCGCGCGCCTTCACCACGATCGGCGTCGGCGGCACCCAGCCGCCGGCGACCAGCCGGCTGATGTCGGCCTTGGCCACCTGCGCCACGGTTCGCCCATCCTGCGCACTGCGCAGCACGGTCACCGGCGGCACCGTGGGGGTGGAATACGCATCGACGAACAAACGTCCATCCGGCGACAGCGCCACCGTGTGATCGGCCGGCTCCGGCGTCAGCAGGGTCGGCTTGCCGCCATCGAGGCCGACCTTGTAGAACTGCTGGTAATAGGGATTCACGCCCGGCTCGCGACCCACGCCGCGGAACCACAGCGTGCGCGTCTTCGGATCCACCTTCAGCACCTCGGTCACGTTGCCTTCGCCGGTGGTGATGGCGTGCTTGAGCTTGCCGCTGTTCAGGTCGTACAGGTACAGCTGGCCCCAGTTGGTGCGCTCGGAGAACCAGATCACCTCGTGGCTTTCCGGCAGGTAGAACCAGTTGACCTGCCCGTTGCCGCTTTCGTAGTAGGTCTTGACGCTTTCCTCGAACACGGTGCGCACCGCGCCGCTCTTCGCATCGGCGATGCGGAACCATTCGTGCTTGTGGTCGCGCGAGGTGGAAACGAAGGCCAGCGTCTTGCCGTCCGGCGCCCATTTCACGTCGTCCCAGCCGCCGTCCGGGCCGCAGCTGACGTCGTCGCACAAGGTGGAGCGATGCTGATCCGCCGGCATCTTCAGGCGCATCACCCGATGACTCGGCACGTCGATGATGACGCGCTCGATCATCGTCACGTCCTTGTCGCCGACCAGCGGATACTTCCACGCTTCCAGCTTCGGATGACCGACGTTGGTGCTGACCATGTATATGTCGCCGGTCTTGCGCTGATCCTGCTGGAACGTGGCGATCTGTTTCGAATCCGGCGACCACACCAGGATCGCACTGTCGGTGTGCTTCCAGCCCGCGTTGTCGGTGGCGTAGCCGAAGTTCTCCACGCCGTCGGTGGTGAGCTGCGTTTCCTTGCCGGTAGCGACATCGCGCAGCCACAGGTTCCAGTTGCGGATGAACGCTTCGCTTTTCTTGTCCGGTGACAGCACGCCGGGTTCGTGGCCATGGTCCGCCTTGCCATCCGTCTTCGCGCCGCTGCCGGCCACGCAGGTGACGGCGGCTTGCAGGTTGCACAGGTAATGAGCTTCCCTGATCGCAACGTTGATGCGGCCATCCGGCATCACGCTATAGTCGGTGATCGGCAGTTTCTTCGCGTCGACCGGCTTGCCGGTCACCTTGCCCAGCGCGGCGGCGAGCTCGACCTGATCGAACAGCGGCGTGACCTTGCCGCTGGCCGCGTCCATCTGCACGAAATGGTCGCCGTTGCTGTCGTGGTCGCGATACCAGAAATGGCCATCGTCCAGCCAGCTCACCTTCTGCACCGCGTGATCGACCAGCGGCGTGGTGTTGTAGAAGGCGAAGCGCTCCGCGCGCGCGTAGTCTTCCGTCCCCAGGGTACGCCCTTGCGCGGCCACGGCCGTCGACAGCAGGCCCAACATCATGGCGCCGAACAGACGCGACTTGCCGATCACCAGATACATGTACTGACCTCCACGAGAACCTGGGGGCACGACCGCTGACGGTCGCACCGACGCATAAATCGCCCGATGCTAGCGCGATATTGCGCCGCCCTCCCTGTGCCAAAGGTCCATGTCGTCATGCCGCCTGGCGATTTGCGGCAATCTACGCCTGCGGTGGCTTGACGCGTCTGCGTCAGCCATCGCACGCTGCGGCTCCTGCCCCGCGGAGTGACCGTCATGCCGCAGCGTCTCAGAGTCATCGGCAATTACATTTCGCCGTATGTGCGCAAAGTGCTGGTGTGCCTGGAGCTGAAGAGGCTCGACTACGAGATCGATCCGATCGCGCCATTCGTCGGCAACGACGAATTCTCCCGACTCAGTCCGCTGCGCCGCATCCCAGTGCTGATCGACGACCGCTTCGTGCTGAACGATTCCTCGGTGATCTGCCAATACCTGGACGACCGCCACCCCACGCCGGCGCTGTATCCGGCCGATATCGCCGACCGCGCGCAGGCACGCTGGCTGGAGGAATACGCCGATACGCGACTGGCCAGCGGGCTGATCTGGAAGCTGTTCTATCAGCAGGCGATCAGGCGCCACATCTTCGGCGAAAGCACCGACGAAGCGGTGGTGCAGCAGGCACGCGAAGTGGAGATTCCCGCCGCGCTCGACTACCTGGAAAACCAGCTGCCGGACGATGGCTTCCTGTTCGGCCCGCTGTCGATCGCCGACATCAGCATCGCCAGCTTCTTCCGCACCGCCTCGTTCGTGCGCTACACGATCGATGCGGCACGCTGGCCGCGCAGTGCCGCACTCGTCGCGCAGGTACAGGCGCTGCCGGTGTTCCAGAAACTCGCCCGCTACGAGGATTGCATGCTGCGCCTGCCGCTGGCCGAGCAGCGTGGCGCACTGGTCAGCGCCGGCGCCCCGCTGACCAGCGACACGCTGGGAACCAGCGCGCCGCGGCACTTCCTACCCCGCGAGTCATAAACATTCCCTCCCACCGGCGTGTGGGAGCGCGCTCGCGCGCGATGCTCTCCCACCTACCTTTGTAGGAGCGCGCTTGCGCACGATGCTCTTACGTAGCGTGCCGAAGAGCATCGCGCGCAAGCGCGCTCCTACACCACAGCGGTCCGGCCCGGCCCGGCGGCCTCACCGTTGATCCGCGGTCAACTCCACCAGCCAGTCGATGAACACGCGCAGCCGCGCCGGCATCTGCCGCTGCGGTGGGTACAGCACGGTCATCGGCAGCGACGGCGGTGGCGTGGTCGGCAGCAGCTCGACCATCGTGCCGCGAGCCAGCTCACGCTCGATCCGGTAACGCGAGAACTGCGCGATGCCGAGGCCGGCGATGCAGCAGCCGAGATAGGCATCGGCACCGCTCACCGTGATCCGCCCGGGCAGGCTCACCTGGCGTCGCCGGCGTCCCACCATGAACTCCAGCGGTTCGGCGCGGCGGGTGGTCGGCGAGGACCAGTTCACCGCTAGATGACCATCATGCAGCGCAGCCAGCGAGTCGGGCCGGCCACGCCGGCGCAGGTAGTCGGCGCTGGCCACGGTGACCTGCTGCAAGGTGGCTACGCGCCGGCCGACCATGCCGATGTCGCCAGGCTCGCCTACCCGCACCGCGCAGTCGACGCCTTCGCGCACCAGATCGACGAAACGATCGCCGGTGCCGATGTCCAGCTCGATCTGCGGAAAGCGCGAGCAGAACGCAGGTAGCGCCGGGATCACCAGCAGCCGCGCCAGCGCGGCCGACAGGTCGATGCGCAAGCGCCCTTTCGGGTGCACTGCGGCCTCGCGGAAATCCGTTTCTACCTCATCCATGTCGGCCAGCAGGCGCACGCAATGGCCGTAGTAGGTTTCGCCGTCGCGCGTGGTGCTGACGCGCCGGGTGGTCCGCTGCAGCAGCTGTGCACCCAGCCGCGCCTCCAGCCGCTTGATCGCGTGGGTGACGGTGGCGCGCGGCAGGTTCAGGTCGTCCGCCGCGGCTGTGAAGCTGCCCAGCTCGACGATTCGCGTATACAGCCGCATGGCTTCGAGTCGATCCATGGCATTGTTGTCGATTCTGAAATGGTGATGCCAATTATTGAGTATTTATCCGCTTGCCGTCGCGGCGCACCATGCACCACCTTCACCTACCGGAGCGACCACCATGCAGACCCGCACTCTCGGCCACAACGGCCCGGCCGTCTCCGCCCTCGGCCTCGGCTGCATGGGCATGAGCGCGTTCTACGGCCAGCACGACGACGCCGAATCGATCGCCACCATGCACCACGCGCTGGATCGCGGCCTCAATCTGCTCGACACCGCCGACATGTACGGCCCGCACACCAACGAGGTGCTGGTGGGCAAGGCGATCAGGGGCCGTCGCCAGCAGGCCTTCATCGCCACCAAGTTCGGCATCGTGCGCGATCCGGACGACCCGCAGGCGCGCGGCGTCAACGGCCGCCCCGAATACGTGCGCGCGGCCTGCGACGCCAGCCTGCGGCGGCTAGGCATCGACACCATCGACCTGTACTACCAGCATCGCGTCGATCCGGGCGTGCCGATCGAGGAGACCGTCGGTGCGATGGCCGAACTGGTTGCCGCCGGCAAGGTGCGCTACCTCGGCCTGAGCGAGGCCTCCGGCGCCACGCTGGAGCGTGCGTGCAAGGTGCACCCGATCGCCGCGTTGCAAAGCGAGTTCTCGCTGTGGACGCGCGACCCGCAAACGAACGGCATGCTCGCCGCCTGCCGCAAGCTCGGCGTCAGCCTGGTCGCCTACTCGCCGCTGGGCCGGGGCTTCCTCACCGGCGCGATCCGCTCGCCGGACGACTTCGACGCCGACGACTACCGCCGCACCAACCCGCGCTTCATGGGCGACAACTTCGCCCGCAACCTGCAGCTGGTCGAACAGGTGAAAGCGCTGGCCGCCGACAAGGGCTGCTCGCCCGCGCAGCTGGCGCTGGCCTGGGTGCTGGCGCAGGGCGACGGCGCGCTGGCGATTCCAGGCACAAAGCGCCGCTCGCGGCTGGACGAGAATCTCGGTGCACTGGATGTGCGGCTCAGCGCTGCCGAGCTCGCGGCGATCGACGCGGTGTTTCCACCCGACGCGGCCGCCGGCGCGCGTTATGCCCCCGCGGGGATGCACATGGTCAACGCGTAGCGCCCAGCCTCATCGTCTGCGTAGGAGCCCGCTGGCGGGCGATGCTGTTGTTTTGATGATCGGATAGGAAAAATCAAAACAAAAGCATCGCCCGCCAGCGGGCTCCTACGCAAACCTCGGGGCGCTTCGAAGAAGCGGCTAAAATGCGCGACATGAACACCCCCGAACAATCTCCGCTCGGCAAGGACACCATCTACGCCGACCGCTACAACCGGTCCCTGCTGTTTCCCATCCCCCGTGCCGACAAGCGCGCGGAAATCGGCGTGGCCGAACCGCTACCGTTCCACGGCGTCGATATCTGGAACGCCTACGAATTGTCGTGGCTCGATCCGCACGGCAAGCCGGTGGTGGCGCTGGCGGAGTTCCGCGTGCCGGCAGCGTCGCCGAACATCATCGAATCGAAATCGTTCAAGCTGTATTTGAATAGTTTTGCGCAGGAGCGCATCGCCGACGCCGCCACGCTGACGACCACACTGATGCACGACCTGTCCGCCGCAGCCGGTGCAGTCATCGGCGTTCAACTCAGCGAAGCGGATGCCGCATCTCTGCCGGTCACCGATCTGGACGGCTATCTGCTCGACCGCCAGGATATCGAGATCGACCACTACGGTCCGCCGGAAGCCGATTTTCTGCAAGCGGATATCGCCGCCACCCCGGTGGCGGAAACCGTGGTGTCGCATTTGTTGCGCTCGAACTGCCCGGTCACCGGCCAGCCGGACTGGGGCAGCGTGCAGATCGCATATCGGGGCGCACCGATCGACCACGCCGGCCTGCTGCGCTACCTGGTTTCATTCCGCGAGCACAACGAGTTCCACGAGCAATGCGTGGAGCGCATCTTCGTCGACCTGCTGCAGCGCTGCGCGCCGCAGCAATTGAGCGTGTACGCCCGCTACACCCGCCGCGGCGGACTGGATATCAACCCGTTCCGCAGCAGCAGGCCGGCCACGCCGGACAACTTGCGGACGGTTCGCCAGTGAGCGTCTGGGTTCCGAACGACGTATGACTTTACCTGCGCGTCATGGCCACGTGAAAGTTCAGTCGACGCCGCGCTCCCCGGTAATCCACGCTTCAGATCGGCGGCGCTAGCATCTGCGTTCTGACCAAGGTGCCCGGACGGCGCTGCGGCAACAGCCATGGAGCGGTACCCGCCACGTCATCGACCCGGAGCTCACCATGACACGTTCCATCCGTACCACCGCCTTATACAGCGCCAGTCTCGCCGGCCTGCTGTTGCTCAGCGCCTGCGGCAAGAACGAACCGGCCCCGCCGGCCAGCACACCGCCTGCGGCCAGCTCCGCTGCCAAGACTCCCGCGCCGGCCCCCGCCACGAGCGCGCCCGCCACAAGCGGCACGGCAGCACCTGCCCCAACCAGCACCGCGCCGGCCCATAGCAGCACTTCGGCCAGCGTGACGCCCACTGCCGCGCCGATCGCCACTGCGCCGGCGGAGATGCCGCTGACAGTGGCCAAAGTGACTCTCGGCAACAACGTGAACGCGCAGCATGAGGTGACTCGCTCCAGCAGCAGTTTCGCCCCCGACAACAAGATGATCTATGCCAGCGTGATGACCGAAGGCCGCAGCGGCGGCGCCACGCTCAACGCCAAATGGAGCTATCTGGAGGGCCAGGGCCAGCTGGTCAGCAACATCAGCCAGTCGATCGCCACCGATGGCCCCGCCGTCACCACGTTCAAGGTCCAGAACCCCGACCTGTGGCCCGAAGGCAAATACCAGGTCGAGATTTCGCTGGACGGCAAACCGGTGACCAAGCAGGATTTCGACATCAAGAAAAGCTGACCGGTCAGCTGCGGCAACTAAGAAAAGGCGCCCCGCGGGGCGCCTTTTCTCATGGCGGCGAAGCGGCCGTCCACTGACTCGTTGTCAAGCATCGGAGTGGACAAATTTCCAAAAACTGTCGCTTCCGGGAGGCTTAAAGCGTCCGAAGACCGACCATTTTGTCAAAATTTGAGTGATCCGAAGTCGCATAAAGTGACAACGCGGGCGAAGCAGGTGGCACCCCGACCCCGGCAGGACGTGGCGTAAGTACTCCGCCGCGGCCTCCAGCAACCTTGCCTACCCCAAACTGTCGCAGGCCATAATACGGCGTGGGTACACTTTGCAACCTTCCTAATCGACGGAGGAAGTCGCGACGCCCGAGAACCCAAAACAGCGTGCCGCAATTAAAGAAGATGCCGAAGGGTTCAAGCTTTCGTCCAATCGGCACGCGACGGGCCTGACGTTACGGGGTGCAATACGCGTCGTGCCGAGGCACTTGACCGAACGGTTCGGCCCACCATCCGGGGCCACCAGGGATGGCAAAGTGTCGGGAACTTATGTTTTTGAGAATAGTGCCGGTAATACCTTGGCAATTTATGACTGGAAGTCCACAGCAATCTATGACGCTAGCCCTGCAGCGAATCTACCCACTGTTCAGGCGTTTTGGACTTCTCAGGAACCCATGGAGTTCGCCCTGGCCGCCAGCGGCAGCGTCAATCTGCTCGAGTTCGCTCGGTGGATTGGGGCTGCGAGCATAGGCATTGAAAGAGCATTGCAATGGACGGAATTGTAACGTAAGCGTCCGCCCACCACACCTTCCCCAAGCAGTTCGTAACCGCTGCACTACGCATCCGGACAATCTGGAGCGTAAGCATGGGCAGGAAGGCGATGGATTTGGGAGTCGGCACGAGTCTGCAGGC
>NZ_JBHSNG010000047.1:0-11243 GCF_042657005.1 Rhodanobacter terrae | reverse complement strand
ACGCTCAAGCTCTTTCACACGCTGCGCTTCGGCGGTGGTCACGCCGCCGCGAACACCGGCGTCGACCTCGTGCCGCTGGACCCAGCCCAGCAACGTCTGCGGCACACAGCCGATCTTCGGCGCCATCGACTCCACCGCGGCCCACAGCGATGGACACTCTCCGCGGTGCTCCTGCACCATGCGCACCGCGCGCTCGCGGACTTCAGGGGAAAACTTCGTGGACTTGTTCATGGCTCCATTCTCTCAAGAGTTGGAGCCTCCTCAAATCCCGGGGCGGTTCATCGTGACCAACGCGAACGAAGAAGATCTGACACACAGCATTTTTTACACCGCTGTCACCAGAGCGCGAGAACATCTACGTATCTTCTGGACGCCAGAAACCCAGCGAAAGGTGCTGGCGAATCTGCGCCGCACAGTCAATTCGAAAGATGTCCTGCTGCTTGCGTCGCGTCGTGGATTTATACCCGTGCGCTAGCCTGTTGGCGGCAAAGGGCGGTCCAACGCAACACTTCAATGGGGCCTTGCATCGCAAGACTATTCGGCGATATCCCTCCACAATGCCAACGTCGCAAGCAAAAAAGGAACAGGGTTACATCATGGCAGATATTTTGATTGACCATCTCAAGAAGAAGTCGGGAGAGCATGGAGCTCTCAAGACGCTGGCGAGCCAGTGGGACTTCGATGCCAAGCTCATCCCTAAGGCACTTCAAGCGGTCGGCAACCTGTTTCCACACTACAGTCGCCACGATGAGTCGCATAGCCGGCAAATTCTAGTCAACATTGAAAGGCTACTCGGAGAGTCAGTGTCGTTACTGACGGCGACCGATACATGGCTCATTCTCGAGGCGGCCTATTGGCACGACATTGGGATGGTCGTGCCCAAACAGGACCTTAGCGAGGAGCTTCAGAGCGAAGAGTTTCAGGACTTCCTTGCCAGCTTGCGGCAGTCCCCCCAGCACGATCTGTTTCGCTTTGCCTCGACGTTCGACCCGTCCGATCTGGCGAAGTGCTTCCTCGGCGCCGATACCCCGACAGATGCCGTGGCCCGCTTCAATGAATTGATGGCCGAGTGGTTCCGACGGAAGCATCCAGCGCGTGCCGAAGCTATGGTTAGGGCACCCTGGTCCAGCGCCGGCATCTCTTCGCCGCGCACCGAACTCATGCCCGCCCGGCTGTTTCGCGTGCTGGGGCGCATCTGCCAGATGCACGGCACCTCGTTTGAAGCCCTCTTGTCGGCTGACGGCCTGCCATTTAAAGAGGCGGGCATGGCCAATGAAGACTGCCACCCTCGCTTTGTGGCCTGCCTTTTGCGTATGGGCGACTTGCTGGACCTGGACGACAACCGGTTTTGCCCGGTGCTTCAACGCATTGCGGGAGATGACCGCCCCGCGACGAGCCGGGCTCACGAAGATAAACATCAAGCGATCAGACACCTGCGCATCGATCGCGATCGCATTGAAGTGAGTGCCGAGTGTCAGACGATTCCTGGCTACCTGGAGGCCTTTCGTTGGTTTGATTGGCTCAAACAGGAGACGCAGAATCAGATGGCGCATTGGCAGGAAATTGCGCCGAGCCGCGAGCTTGGCCTGCTGCCGACGCTTGGAAACCTCACGGTGACCCTCAGCGGCGATCTCCAGGTCTTGCAGGAGGGCCGTCGCCCGCAATTTGGGATCGATGAGAAGAACGTGATCGGCCTGTTGCAGGGCAGCAATTTATACAACAGTGCCTTTCCCTGTATCCGGGAGTTGCTCCAGAACGCAGTGGACGCCACGCTCCTCGGCATCTGGGCCAAGGAGTCGCGCAGCGCTTTGAGTGGCGAGTGGGCATCGCCGGCCGCCTGCGGACGCCTACAAACCGCTTCGCCGGTGAAAGTCGAGCTTATTGAAAGCGACGACCCCGCTGGAGAGGCAGGCAAAGCAACCTGGTTCCTGCGCATTACCGATGGCGGCACAGGCATCAGCAGTGCCGACTTGCTGCACATGCTGCGTATCGGCGGATCGCAGAAGAATGCCGCACGGCAGCGCCTCATCCGGGCGATGCCGGAATGGATGAAGCCGTCGGGAGCCTTTGGCATTGGACTTCAAAGTGCCTTTCTGCTCAGCGACTGCATCCGCCTCAAAACCAAAAGCGTCTTCAGCAACGAGACGCTGGAACTGGAGATGCACAGCCCCCTGGGGCCCAATGAAGGCTTGGTCGTGGTACGGCGGGTACCCAACGATGTCGCCCAAGCCTATGGCACCGCGCTCGAGATGAAATTGCGGCTGCACCGATTTGCGCAGAGTTGGCAGATTCCGGCCTTTCGGCGCGACCACGACAGCGTGGCCGCCCAGCTGGTCATGTCGATGGATCCGCTTTTGGATGACACTTTTCCCTACGACGCCGGAAAGATGGTTGATGAGGTGGTGGCCTTCGGAAAGAAGTCGCCGATTCGTGTGGCATGCGAGTTTGCGCCGCTGGCCGGGGAAAAAAAGTCGTTTTTGGCGGACAGCCTAGCGGCACCAGAGGAGGCAGGCGACTGGCGCTTTTTGCCGGACGCTAACGGGCATTGCGTGGAATTTCGGTACCGGCCGCATCGCGACCAGTCGGCGAGTCACCAGTCCCGATTCTTGTATCGGGGGCAACCTTTCAAATGCAATGCAGCCTACTTTCCCAATGTGTGGTTCGAGATCAACTTGCTGTCAGGAGCAGCCGGTACTTGGCTATCCGCCAATCGCGACGAGTTGGCGCCCAAGGCGGCGGACGAAATCGAGGCCGTTGCGCTGAGCGCGCTGACGCAGGCGGTCGAAGCCGATATGACGCGTTACCGCGAGGAGTCCGCCGCGCGGCCCGAGTATTGGGCCGACCTGTCACTGTTCCTGCATGTCATGGCGTTGAGTGAAGGCGAGCCCTGGAGAGGGCTCGCGGCACAGACCGGCGGAGCATGGAAGGACGTGTCGGTGATCGGCCAATCCATCCGGACATGTTTCGACCTCTCCGACTGGCTCTTGGGTACCGGGGCCGATGCCACCAGCGGCCCAGTTGAGCACTGCGATGTGTCTACCGGCAGCCCGTCCGGGGACGCGGTGCCCACGCTGGCGCTTCTCGCCTGGGAAAGGGAAAAAAACGGCTCGGTCCAGATTCTCGCCGTGGACGAACTCAATCCGGCATCCGCGAGCGCTGCCGGGCATCTAGGTACCCCCGCGGGCGTCGAACATACCATGCGGGAAACCCGGCGAATGAATCCCGTCTTGAGGTTTTCCCTCGATCCTCAACCGTACTACAGCGATGCCGCTTTCGCGCTGCATCTCATCAGCAACGCGCGCAGCATTGGGAATCACCGTTGCTTGGTGGCGATCAGAGACGCGCGATGGCTGCGCCTGGCGCTTCGGAAAGACTTCCAATTGCCGGCCACGTGGCTGATACGGCCCTGTGCCAGCAGTCCCACCGCGATGCTCTTACCATATCTCTTCACGAGCGGGGAGGTGCAGGTCACGCCATCCCAGCTGATGCGCCTGTGCGTGCGCATGCAGCCGCTTCTTGCGGTCGAGCTGACCATCGATGAGGTGCGGCACCTTTACGAGGATCTCATCACGTACATTGATGACGACCTCATGGCGGCATCGGCTTACGCTGCGCGCTGGCGGGCGGCGCGCAGCGGGGACGGTCACCGCGTTTAGTGGATAAGCGCGAAGCTGCGGTTACGCGTGTATCGGATCCGTCGGCCTGATTGAAGGTTGGTTGCTTGCCTTGGCCTCATGCGGCTGGAGCGAGCAGGGGCCAAGGTTGCCCCGATCGAATATCAGGATGGCGCGCTTCGGATTCGGGATACCCGTAGTCGTCACGGATGACGTCGATCAAGGCTAGGCATTGCCTTGCAACACCAGCCTCACTGGTCTGGGTCAATGCCAGGGAGAAAAGCCGCCTACGCAGTTCGTCCGCTGGCACTGGGAACAGGACAAGTGCGCCACTAAACTGTGCGGAAATCCGTTCGTCCACCGCGACTTCCTTGATGCTCATGTACAGCCCGTTACCCGACTGCCCTGTCCGAGCGTAGTAGTGGACCAGTGACAAGATGCTCTCCATATCAGACAGCATGAGCAGGGCGCGCTCGATGACTGAGGCGGATAGCTCTCGGCCCAGGCGATCCAGGAGCCCGACCATTTCGGTGCGGAAGCCCGGAACGTTCTTCGCAAGCTGTGCGAGATAGGCGCCGAGTACCTCGGTGTCCGTACGCCCGCTGCCGTCGAAGATGCCCTCCTGTAGCAGCCTAAGCAACGCTCGGCCCGAAGATTCGGTGCCGCGCGTGCGCAGGGCAGCGATCCATTCGTGCTCCTGAGCCAGTCCGGGAATGAGCGCCGCGAACTGCAACAGGACGTCCTCGACCTCGGGCTCTGCCGAGGCACCGAGCGATGCCAGCAATCCGCGCAACTGATATGGCTGCTTCAAATGGGGCTGATCCAGGGAGGCTACCTCGTCGAGCATCGCTGCAGGGCGCTCGGAGAACGCGAGCAACTCCACCCAGCGGAAAAACGCACTGTAGTTGTCACCCAACACCCAAGGCTTGGCCACGGATTCTGCGAACAAGGTCCGAATGCATGTTTGGATCGCGTCGGCCTGCAGGCGTTCGCCGGAGAGCGCCAGTGCGATGTACAGGTCCTGCCGCAAGTTGAGCGGTGCCGGAAGCTCGATCAACCGACGGACCAAAGCGCTAATGTCGCCACACGGCATGCGGAAGGCTGCCGTCGCCAACCGAATGGCATGCTGTTGCTCGCTATCCGCGCTACTTTCGACCAGAGACGCGACCACATCCAGAATCGACAGTGCCACGGGCGCGGGCTGCTGATCACGCAGGAGTCGTCCACGTCGCACCGTCATTTCCCGCAGGAAGGTGCGCGGAAAAGACGAGGGAGTGGTCACCGGATGCCGCTGTTCCCACAATTGCATCAACGCGGACGCCGCTTCGACGCCGAAGCTGGGATGAGGCAGATACTGGATCAGCAGCCTCTCTGTCTGCTCGGTGCCAATGGCGATGAAGGCGCGCTGATACCAGTTCGTCCAGGAGTGTCGCGCATCCGACGTCTGGTCGCGATAATCGGATGCGGCGAACGCGGCGCGTGAGATGTTCCAACGTCGAAGGTCTTCCGACAGCAGCAGGTCAAGCGGTTCGGCCAGCCTGGCATCGCCGACGCTGCCGATGGCGCGGGCAAGTTCCGCGAGCTGCGCCCGAGTGGAATTGAATGCATCCACCATTGTTGGCACCCAGCGCAACAACGTATCCACGAGCTGGCTCTTCTGCGCATCTTGCAGAATCGCGGGCGGGCGAATGGCGGAGTCCTGTTCGCGATGGGAGGCCAGCAGATTGGCGAACAGGGCGATTCGTCGCGGGTCAGTGGTATCGGCCCGCGCGAGCACTGCGGCAACCAAAGAACTGTAGGGGGCGGTGATGACAAGACCTTCCAGGAAGCGCTGTTGCTCTGCCAGGGGTCTCCTTGCCGTGGGATCACTTGCAGCCCGCGCGTCCAGCACCAGTTGTGCGTCGATCAGTCGACCGATCGAAACCGGACCGGCGATGCTGGCCGCGTTGCGCCTGGCGTTCTCGTCGAGGGCCGCATCGTTGATCATGCCGCTTATCGGCTCCTCGTCGGTGACGATATGCTGCTCCTGCACGAGCAGGTGGGCCCGGAACGGGATCTCAAGACCCTGTTTGATTCTCCGCACCAAGGCGGAGGCGACGACCGACGGATATCGTTCATAGGCCTGATACAGGGCGTGGTCCGCAGCGCTGGCGTGTACCTCCAACGCAGGATCGGCCAGCAACGTGAAGACCTCTTGCTCGGTGTCGATACCGTCCACGCCGCCATTCAACAAGAAGTGCAGCCTGTGTCCCGGATTCTGCATGCGTTCGAACGCGGCCCGACGTTCGACGGCCATTCGGGTGGCCACTGCAATGTTGTGGATCCCGGTCAAGGGATGTCTTGAAGCCAACTCCTGCCACAACTCCGGTGGCCCGTTTTGCAACACCCGGGCGGCTTGTTGGTCAGCTCCGCGGAAGTACAGGGATTCCACGACCTCCTTCTTCACATGCACGCTTGAATCGGTCTGTGCCAGTGACGCCGCGGTCAGCGCGCCTTCCATGCCGCCATGGTCGGCCAGCTCGCCGAGTAACTCGGCGCGAGTGGATTCCTCGAGCGTCGCCAGCCGGGTGCCGATATCAGGTAGCAGCGAGGGAGGAAACCGGCGTCCGGAGCGTGGGACGTCCAGATGGTTCCGATGCCCGGAATCGGCGAGCAACGGCCACAACAAACCGGCGAATTCCGGCCGGCCGCTGTTGACGATGAATCCGATGGCGCGGTCCACCTTGCCCGGCTGGTGCCAGCGCTGGAGGAACTTGGTCACTTCGTGTTCGACCCGGCGCCACACCGCCGGTGCGCGGTAGACGATCTCGGCTGCGAGCATGGGGTCGATCGACAGGCAGCGGACGATCGTCGCGGACACGGCATCCATGTCGACGCTGGTGCTCGATGCCATGCGTTCGCAGGCGAACAGGATCGATTCCTCCCATGGACGGACATCGAGGAACTCGATGGCGAGATGGTCGGCCGCGGTGGCGTCGCCGGCTGCCATGTTTCGCATGGCGTGCTCCACCGCGAAGGAGGCATACCATTCTTGGAACTGCTGATGCTGGAAGGAGTATCCCGCAGGTTCGCCGGATGATCGCACCAGCAAGTGTTCGGCGATCAGCGCGTCCAGCACCGTCATGGGCTGCGGTGCCGAATACGCAGAGATCTGGCCCTCGTCCGTTAGGCGGCACTGGGTTGCATGTACCGATGCCCTGGCCTTGTTGTCGGGAAGCGACGTATTGGCGGTGCGGGTGCTTTCGGTGGCGAGATCGACAAGGATCTCTCTCTCGTGGCCGAGGGTCGCATTGCGCAGCACTTCGGTACGATTGGCGATCTGATTGTGCTGCTCGACGAATGCTGCAAGGACGCCTTCTTTCGTCGTAGGTAGGCGGCTTCCGGGCGACAGGCGCAGGATGACGTTGAGGAACAGGGGCACGGACACCAGTTCCCTAAGTCCCGGGATTGCGTGGGCTTCCTCCAGCAGCGTCTCGCCGTCGGCGCCTCGCAGCGCGTTGGCGACCTGGCGTTGTTGTGCGTTGTCGAGCGGTTCGATCACCATCACCGTGGTGGCGAAGGGAACGGCAACGCTCAGGTTCCTCGAACTGATGACGATGCCCAATTTCGGGTAGTCGCGACGTAAATCCTCGAGCTCGTTGCGTGCTCGCCTGCGGGACGCGCCGTCGAGCTGGTTCCAGCCATCCAGCACGAGGGTGAGTTCGCCGGTATGGGCAAGGAGCCGAAGATGGTCTTGGCTATACGGACGGAACGCCTGACGATCAAGGATGCTCTCGAACAGCGACCGGGGCTGGGCCGACCAATCATCCAGCGGGATGAAGCTGGCCGCCGCGCCGCGCTTGTCGATGATCGCCTCGACCAGCTGCAACAACGTGGTGGTCTTGCCTGTGCCTGGCGGCGAGAGAATCACGATCTCGTTGAAGGCCTCGGTGGTGGCGGCCAAGTCGCGCACGGAAAACGATACCGTGTCCGCGTCGCCCTTCAGGCGGAGCTTCAATTCGATGGCGTGTTCGGGCCAGTATCGGGTCCTGCGGAAAGTCGCGGCATCTTCGCGCGCTGCCGCCAACAGGCCCGCTTTCAGCGCGATGAGGTCCTCGTCCACGGCGAGGTTGAACCGATGCCGGATGTCGATGCCATCGCCCGGATCAAGCAGGAAGCCGCGCCCCGGGGCGCCACCGGCCATTCCCGCCATCAGCGCATGGAAGGACCGGGCTTCTGCCTGCCGTTTCCAGGTCCGTAGGATTTCCGCGCTGAAGCCGCTGTCATCGGCGTCTATCGCATGCGCGTGATCCTGGCACAGCCATATCCCGTTGGACGCATCCTTGCGTTGCTCGGAGGTCAAGGCCGGGTCGTACCTGGGCCCTCCCGCAGACGCTGCAGTGATATGCGCTGCAACACCTATGTTGATCGCGCCGGTCCCGCTCTCGTCTGCCCCGGATGTCGGCTTGCCGCAACTGGGATGCGCGCAACGATGGCCCGCCTGCTTTGCCAGCAGGTTCTTGGTGGGCTGGCTGAAATCATCCCTCATCGCCATTCCCACCTAACAAAGAAGGCTCCTTGAGACCCGATTGGGGAGGCGTCGAGAGTGTGACCATCGATTTATAGTATGCCGGCAACATGTTGGTCTGCTCCTGGCCGATAGGCGCCGAAATCGAGAACCCCGGATCGATCAGTCTTCCAGAAGACGAGCAGCGGGATTCGACGTGGCACCGCCCGTCTGGAAGTACCCGATCACACTCGACACCGCACGGTGCTCAGTCAGTTGCATAATCGCCGGGAGTGAGACCCCTTGGCGGCTAGCCTCGGTCACGAACCCGGAGCGTAGGCTGTGCCCCCCAAAATCTCCCTCCAGCCCGGCTAAACGAGCGCGCCGCTGCACGATCTCGCCCACGGCGGCCGGCGACAGGGGAGGACCGACCCGGTGTTTCCACAGCCTCCTGAAGATCGCACCGTCGATGATGCCAGCGGCGCTCAACCACGCCTCCAACGCCTGCGCGGCGCGATCGAGAATCGGCTTGTCCGGCGTCGACGACTTGGTGACGCCGGCTTGCTGGGTTTTACTGTGTTCCAGGCGATAGATGTAGCCCTGCGGGCCGATGCGGCGTAAATCTCGAATGTCTGCTCCGGCGATCTCGCTGCGCCGACGTCCGCCACTGGCGAAACCGAAGCAGAGTAGGGCGCGGTCGCGCACGCCTTCCAGGCTGTCGTCACAGGTGGCCAGCATCGCCTCGAGTTCAGCCAAGGTGATCGCCGTCTTCTTGCGCGGCCGTTCGCCGCGTTTCACGGCTGCTCGGGCGGCACGGCTGAGCACCGTGCGGATCGCCGGTTGCTCGCACGGATTGGTCACGTGTTTCAGCCGGTGCGCGGTCGAGAGCACCGCCACGCGATGACGGACGGTCGCCAAGGTCCACGGCCCAAGCTTGGCTTTCAGGCCGGCGGCCACCAACGCCTGGTCGATAGCCGGCGGCAGCTCCCAGGCCAAGTCGCCGTCGGCCGACCGGCGCACCACGTGGTCGACCACGAACTGCAGCACGGTGGCTTCCGGCACCGGCAACGTGAACTCGACGCCGGTGCGTGCCGCGTGCCAGCCGGCCCAGTAGCGCAGGGCGCTGGCGTAGCTGCGCGTGGTGTTGGCCGCAGCCGCTTCCGCCAGCAGTTCACGCACGGCATCGGCGGCCTGCTGCGCCAGCTGGATCGGCAGCGCCAAGCTGGAGGCCGGCTGCGCAAAGGTCGAGATGGTGGAATTATCTTTCATATTATGTAATATATACTATGAAATAGGACGCCTAGCCACGATAATCATCACTTATCACCAGTACGTCAACCAGCGGGCAGGGCGCCAATCAGGGAGATACGCGAGATGGCTAGAGGCATCACCCAAGACCAGGTCAACGCCGCCGCCGATGCGCTGGTGACCGCCGGCGAGCGGCCGACTGTCGAGAAGATTCGTGCACGGCTCGGTACGGGCTCGCCCAATACCGTGACCCGCATGTTGGACACGTGGCGCGGTGAGCTCGCCACGCGACTGAGCCAGGTACTCGCTTTACCCGACGTGCCGGCGGACGTGGGGCAGGCGTTTACCGAGGTCTGGCGCCTCGCCATGGCTCAGGCCGGGTCGCTGGCGCAAGGCGCCCTCGCGCAAGAGCAAAATGCCCTCCTTGCCGCCCAAACGTCCCTCACGCAAGAACGCAAGATCTGGGAAATCGCGATTGCCGAAGCCCAGGGGCAAGCGCAGAGCGCGGCTCAAGCCTGTGAGGTCGCCGAAACACGACTGACGGACGTCCAACGTCTCGTGGAGCAACAGGCGGGCCAACTGGCTGAGCTGATTCAACAGCGCGATGGATGGCAGCGGCGAGCCGAGCAGCTGGATGGAGCATTCGACACGCACCAAAGCACCGTGGCCGCCGAACGGGAAGCCCGGGCGGCGCATGTTCGGGCCGTGGAGGACCGTGCACACGCGGAAATCGATCGGGCCCGAGAAGAAACCAAAGCCCTCCAGGCGGCGCTGCGGCAGAAGGAACGGGAAACCTCGGTGGTCGCCTCGCGGTTGGAAACAGCCATGGTGTCGGCTCGTGCCGCCGAGCACCTGGCCACCGAACACGGGGCGCGCGCGAAAACCCTGGAGCAGCAACTGGCGCGGATGGATGGCCTTCCGGCGGCGTTACTGGCGGCCCAGCACGCATTGAAAGCAAGTACGCAACGGGAAGTGGCGCTTCAAGCAAAGTTAGATAGCATTCCTGCGGACGCGAAGGTCAAGCCGGCGGCCAGGAAAAGAAAACCACGGAATGTATCGGGGGCGAGGGTGCCAGCTCGTGCGCAGACCACCGAGCAGCGGCCCAACAAGTAACTCCACCAACAGCCCGGCGTCACCCTCATAGCCTCAACTTATTCATCGATATGCCGATGTCCTTGTAAATATAGCGGGGATCGAAATGCGAAACCACGAACAGGGCGTTGCCGACAAATTCAACGCGTTTCTGCGTCGCGCCGGAGAGCGCCAAGGCATTGCTGTGCATGACTTCAGCCTGGGTGGGCAAGACCGCGACGCGGGCGCTGATTACCTCTTGAGCGATGCATCGCGTTTCGCGCTGGTCGAGTTCAAGTTCCGCGAAGCCGACATTCGCGATGAAGTGGACAAGCCACGCCGGCGGGCACTATGCCAATCGCTACCGCGGCGACCTGACATGGAACAACGCCACGACCGATGTCATTTCATCGTCTGGAGTGACCCTCATAGGCAACGAATCATCGCCAATATCTACCGTAAAGAAGTATGCAACTGCAGAATCTTTGGCCATGCAGCCAAGCTAGAAGATTTAGAAGCCGAAGTCGCATCACGAACGGTTGCGGAACAATTTGCTCAAGAGTTCCTGGATACTGGTCTTAGCCTGCGCTCCCTCGATCTGCTCAATTTCGAAGCGTACCTAAAATGGCTTATGCAGGACGTGAGTGGCGCATCAGCTTCTACTCTGGAATTGCTCGCCAGCGACCCGTCGAGACCTAACGAGTAAAAAGAGACTTCCTCCCCTTTCGGCCTCGAGGGCCATGATGGTGATGCTGGTCAACCGTCACTCGAAGAGGAAGTCTCCATGAGCACTATAACCATTGGCGTGGATTTGGCGAAGAGCG
>NZ_JBHSNG010000046.1:0-15298 GCF_042657005.1 Rhodanobacter terrae | reverse complement strand
GGCTAAATACCTTGGCCAGCGCCTGCTCACGAAACGCCAACGAATACGTTTGTTTGATCTTCAACTTACACCTCTGAGCTTCTTGATTAAGAAATTTCAGAGGCGACAACTAGTCTGACGCCGCGGGAAGGCGAACCTTGCCTCTGTAGTGGGAGACCCAGTCGAGAAGTGCTCGGCCGACCACTCCATCCATGTTTGCGACCGCTTTGGTTGCTTGCTGAGGAAGCAGCAGCAATTCGCTAGCTCCAACCTTTTGCGCGAGCTCGCTCATCGCGTCAAGTTCTGCAACCGTGCGACCGTTGACCACTACGTTGATCCCAAAGGGCGACAAGGTCGCAATAGACTCCATGCCTCGGAGCAGGCTTGCAAACTGCTTGCCGCGCTGTTCTTCATAGGTGCGACCTACTCCGTCAACGCTAATGCGTGCGAAGTGGATCGAGCCCTTGAGGCTCCCGACCAGTTGTGGCGTCAGGCGATGACCATGAGTCGTGAATGTGACCGCGAGCTGAGTCTCTCCCGCAGCCCGTTTGCATATGTCGAGGAAGTCAGGATGCAGCGTAGGCTCGCCGCCGCCAAATCCAATGCCGAGGCACCCCTCAGTATCCAGTTCCTTCAACCAGTCGAGCACTTGGTCCGTATGCAGTGACGCCTTGTGCTTCGGAGCGTAGCAGTACGAGCAGTGAAGGTCGCAAACATTGGTTAGTGCAATGGATACCTGGCGGGGGGACGTCGACCAAACCGCCTCTTTCGGGCGCAACTCGTCTACTAGGACATTCAGACCTGAAAGTCGATCGAAAAGGTGCACCCCGTTTGGGCCGTTTCTGAACTTCATAAGTCATTGTCACCGAAAGCAGTTCCACCTTAAGGAAAGTCTGGTCAATAAGCTTCTTGCTCGTCATTCCTACGAAAGCAGGAATGACGAGCAAAATCAGAGCATCCTTAAACGGGTCTTCTAGTGCGTCGATGTTCTCGAGCTAGCCGTTGGCGCACTCGTCCGGTAAGTGCGTAGCTGTCAGTCAGCGCCTGCAGCCCATGTTCTGCCGATTCGAGGAAGCCGCTCTCACATGGTAACTGCTTAAACACCGAGAATCCGTCCGAGGCGATCTGCGCCGTGCGATCGAATGCGGCGACCGGGCCGGTGGGGAGGCGGTGCGGAATCGCCACTTCCGCTTTTCGCTGCGAAGCAGTCGTTGGCCTTGACCCGTTGAATTTCCGCTTTGGGTCGACTTCTGGCCTTCGCAGCCTCACGGCCATGTCACGACGATCCTGTTGTGGATGCTTTGACGAGGCAGCATGACCGTGGCCGTGGCGTCCTTGCTGTTCCAAGTCCACCGGCCCGCATCCTTGCCGTTGATCGCGATCGACGGTGGCTTGCCCGCGGCATGGACGCGCAGTTCGTAGGAACGGGCCTGCAGCTGGCCCTTGAACGAGCCGCTGGTCGGTTCGATGACCATCTGGTGGGAACCGTCGCCGTTCGTGGCATACGTCATCGGCGTCTGCGCGTGCTGGCCCTGGGCGTAGGCGAGCGATATCCCGTCGTCTTCATAGAGGTCGAAGCTGCCCTTGCCCGATCCGTAGACATTGAGGATCACGGCGTCCAACGGTCGGGCATCCGAGTAGTCGCTTGCGCGCTGCTCGGGAACGATCGAGCCCGCACGCACGAACACCGGCATGTCGTCCACGGCATAGTGCGCGGTGAAACTGGTACCACCCTGATAGCGCTTGCCGTTGAAGAAGCCGATCCACTCGCCGGGAGGCAGATAGACGGTTCGGTTGCCGCTTTCGTCGACCACGGGAGCCACCAGCATGTCCTTGCCGAAGAAATATTCGTGGGGGTGCTGGTAGGCCTGTTCCAGCTCCGGGTACTGCAGGTACAGCGGCCGCAGGATCGGCATGGAGTCCTTGTGCGCCTGCCAGGCGTACGTATACACGTAGGGAATCAGCTGGGTGCGCAAGGTGAAATACTTTTTCATCAACGCGACGCCCTGGCTGCCGTAGACCCAGGGCATGCGCACGTTGCCCTCGCGCGGGTTGGCGTGGGCGCTGTGCACGCGCAGGATCGGGCTGAAGGTGCCGAACTCGATCCAGCGCGCATACAGGCCGAAATCGATTTTCGCGCCGTGGAATCCGCCGATGTCGTTGCTGATGTACGGCACCAGCATGTTGCCGCCGCGCACGGTAAAGGCGACCTCGTAGGCGAGCACCGGCCACTGCGAATAAGCGTCGCCGGTGAAGAACGCGGGATAGCGTTCGCTGCCCCAGTCGCCGTAGCGGCTGAGGATGAATCCGCGCTGCGCGACGCCCGGCTCGCCGTCCTTGTGCAAGCTGTAGTCGTAGAAAACCTTGTTGGTCCACAGCTGCTTGTTGAGGCCGGGCATGTCGACCGCGCCGCTGCCGCCGTCGACCCACCAGACGTCCACACCTTCCTGCATCAGCGGCTTGTGCAGGTAGCGCATGAAGACATCGGCCTGGCGCTGGTTCGACAGGTCGAAATAGATGCGCTGCGGTGGCTTGACGTTGCGGATCGCGACCGGCGCGGCAAGGATACCGCCGCCGGCCTTGCCCGGCTCCACGCGCAAGGCGATGACATTCGTGCGGCCCGCATGGGCATACGGCGTGATGTCGGCGTAGGTCAGCCGGCGCGGCCATTGCACCTTGCTGTGCGCCACCTCCGTGCCGTTGACGAAAATCCGGTAGGTCTGGCCGACCTCGCCCAGAGTGAGGTAAAGCGTGGCGGGAAGTTTTGCCGGCAGTCGAACCGATGTCCGGTACCACGCGACACCCCGATAGGCCTTGAAGCCCTGATCCTGCCAGGGCATGCCCACCCTTATCGGTATCCACTGCCCATCGTCGTGATCCGCCGCGAACCAGCGATGGTCCAGGCCTTGATCGTGCGGGTCGGCGGAAAACTTCCATCGGCCTGAAATATCCATGTCGAACGAAGGTTTCGGCGGCAGCGGCCGGCCCAGCGCCTCGAGCACTTCCGGCGCGTGGCTGTCCTTGAACGACAAGATGCTTTCGTCGGTGTTGGCGTAGCCGGGATGATCGTTGAGGCTGAGCTTGATGCCCCGGCTGTGCAGCCAGCGCAGGAGCTGGCGGGGATGCGGTATCAGCGGGCTCCAGTCATAGCCGCCCTGCCAGCCATCGTTGTGCCAGGCGAAATCCAGCACCAGCGTGTCGAACGGAATGTGATCGTCGCGCAGCCGCGCAAGCTCCTGTTCGAGGCGCTGCTGGTCGTACCGCTTGAAGGCCGGCTGCCTGGCCTGCGCCGAGTCCGGAAAATATTCGAAATTGAAATCGGTGACCCAGGGGCCGAGCGCGAATCGCGGGATCATCGGCACCGGCCCGCACAACTGCGCGTACTCGTCGAGCACCTTGCGGTAATCGCGGTTGTACGTGAACAGGTACCAGTCCTGGCCGGTCGGTTGCGGCCGCGGTTCTATCCACGTTTTCTGCGCGTTCCATACCGGCGTGGTGCTGTCGTCGATGAACGCATAGCCGCTGCGGCTCAACAGCCCGGGCTTGGCCTTGGGCAACAGGACGTCGATCCCGGGGATGATGTCGTTGATCGGGCTGTCGAGGTCCATCCGGCCTGGCGGCAGGTTGGCCTTGCTGATGTTGTCCAGAGAATAGGTGAGGCCGCCCAGGTTCCGCGTATCCGCGTCGCCGGGGTGCCAGACGTGCGCGCCGGCGGCAGGATCGTTCCAGCTCACCTCGAGGTTGGACGCGGCGAACGGGCCGGACCGCAACCGGTAACGCAAGGTCATGGCGCTGCTGGCGGCGATCAGCCAGCCGTCCTTCTGCGTCGACCGCACCTGGACCGCAGGCCAGTCCCTCTTCTGCACCACTGCCGTGGGCGCATCGACGAATGCGCCGGACGCCGAGTATTCCATCCGCACCAGCGACGGGGTGAGGAATTCGAACCGGGCATCGCCGACGACGATCGTGGGGTTGGCCTCTCCGACGGCGATGGCGGGCTTGGCCGGAGATCGGGCACAGGACGCCAGGCAGATCGGAACAAGTCCGACAAGCAGCCAGGTCATCACGCGACCGAGGATGCGCTGAGAATTCATTCGAATGCCCTCGTCTGACCCATAGGAGTGACGCATGGCCGCCGCAGGGCGATGTCGCGAGAAACATGTCACCGCTCTCGTCGCCATAGCGGCGCCGGCCAACGCTACAACAATCGAGGGCCCCTCGAAAAACCCGTGATTTGGACCGTCGTCCCGGCGAAAGCCGGGCTCCAGTGACTCCAATTCATTGAAACCCGGGGGCGCTGGGTCCCAGCTTTCGCTGGGATGACGAGCAGCAGCCAATTTTTTTCGAGGTTTCCTCAGGGCAGCGGCAGGTCAGGTCGTACCAGCACCCTACTCCTTCCGCTCCTCGCCTCCGGTCGTGACCAGCCGCAGAAATGTTTCGTGCTGGTAGCGGCTCATGCGGAGTTTCTGGCCGGTATCCATGGTGATGACGTGGTGGCCGTTGAACCATGGGTGGATGGCCTTGACGCGGCGGACGTTGATGATGGCGGAGCGATGCACCCGCGCAAACTGCTTCGGGTCGAGGCGTTCGGCCAGCGCGGTCATGGTCTCGCGCAGTTCGTGCACGCTGTCCGCCAGGTGGATCTGCACCGTGTTGCGGCTGGCCTTGATCCACACGATGTCCTGGACGTCGACGAAGGTGATGTGTTCGTCGATGCGCACGGGGATGCGTTCGAGATGGTTGTCGCGCCGGCGCAGCGCGTTCAGCGCCAGCATGATACGCGCCGAGGCGGGCCCGCCCATGGCTTCGCCGGCGGCCAGCCGTGTCTTCACACGCAGCAACGATTGGGCGAAGCGCTCGCGACCGAACGGCTTCACCAGGTAGTCCACCGCATTTGCCTCGAACGCCCGCACCGCGTACTGCTCGAACGCGGTGACAAACACCGTCGCCGGCATGCGCGCGGCGCCGATGGTCGCCACCACATCCATGCCGTTGATCGCGGGCATCTGGATATCGAGGAACACCAGGTCGGGCGACTGGCTGCGTATCGCCTTGACCGCGGATACGCCATCGCCGCATTCGCCTAGCAGCTCGATATCCGGATCGTCGCGCAGCAGGCGCACGATCGCATGGCGTGCGATCAGCTCGTCGTCCACCACGAGGGTGGCGATAGTCACGCGATCGCGACCTCAGGCGCGTCGTCGAACTCTTCGGCCTCGCGGAACGGCAAGCGGATGCGGCAGACCACGCCTTGCGGCCAGATCATCTCCAGCCGTACCTGCGCCGCATCGCCATAAAGTTCGCGCAGGCGCAGGGCGGTGTTCGACAGCCCGATGCCGTGCCCGGAGGCGGACCCGTCTTCCAGCGTGCTGTTGCGGTTGCGCACGTCGATGCAGAGGCTGTCGCCCTCGCGCCGAATTTCGATCTCGATGCAGTCCGCGCCGACGCGCTCGCTGATGCCATGGCGGATGGCGTTCTCCACGATCGGCTGCAGGATCAGGCTCGGCACAGCGCAGTCGAGCGTGTCCGGCGCGACATAGATCTGCGTGGTCAGGCGATCCTTGAAGCGCGTGCGCTGAATGCCGAGGTAAAGATCCAGCAGCACCAGTTCTCGCCGCAGGCCGATCTCCTGTCCATCGTAGTCCTCGAGAAACGCGCGCAGCAGGTCGCTCAAGCGCAGCAGCATGTCCTCAGCCGACACGGTGTCCTCGTCCAGCAGCGTCGCGATCGCGTGCAGCGTGTTGAACAGGAAATGCGGCTGCAACTGCGACTTCAGCGCCCGCAGCCGCGACTGCGCCAGTTCCGCCGCCAGCCGGCTCGCCTCCATCTCGCGGCGTGTTTTCTCGGCATGGAACTGCATGGCCTGCTGGATCGCAAACAACGCCCAGTATGTGAGCAGTCCGGTGGCAACATGCTGGCCGAGAAACTGCCGCATCTGCTCCGCGAAATCGCTTGGCTCGAACGGCGTGGAGACGATGGCTCCGATCGCCATCGCCAGCAAGGTCACGCCCAGGCTCGCCGGCAGTTGCATGCCCAGCCCGCGCAGACGCACCGGCGACTGGATCGGATACTTTGCTGCCAGCCGGAACACCAGCGGCGCCAGTGCTGCCCAGGTGTACCACTGAATAACCGACCAGCGCAGGTCATCGAAGACCGTCCAGGTTCTTCCGTACAACGCGTCTTGCATGGTCCGTTGTATCGTAAACACGACCACTACCACCGCCCAAAGCCCGAGATAACGGAACAGGCCGATCTGCGTGCTACCGAGGCGAACCTTCATCGCGGGGTGTCCGGAGAAATCGTCGACCCATCCTAGGCGCTGCGCCCGGCGCTGCAAAGCGATCCGCGCTGTCACTACGATTCGCCACCGCGCCACGACGATTGGTCCCGGATCGCTTTCGTGGAACGCTGCCGATCCGGTCCGATGGCGACGCCGACGGTACGCGCGCGATGCGCTGCACGTACCGTCGGCGCCCCTCATCCCATCCGGACAGCCGCCATGCAAACGACCCGCGCCGCCGCTTTCACCACCATGCTCGCCGCTGTGGCCTTCCTGCTCGCCGATCCTGCGTATGCCTGGGGCAATCGCCATGCCGCGCGGCATTTCAGCGTGGTCAACGCCACCTTCAACAGCGTGACCGCACTCGCCATCGCGCCCGCCGGCAGCGAGGCCTTCCACGACATCGCACTAGGCGAGCCGCTGCAGGGCGGGCTGACCTCGATCACCATCGACGTTCCCGACGGCGGGTGCCTGCGCGACCTACGGGTGACCTTCCGCAATGGCCGCACCCTGCTCTACCCCCGCATCGACGCCTGTCGCTGCCAAGGCTTGCGCCTGATGCCCCGCGACGGCAGTTCGGGAAAAATGGAACCGGCGTCAGGAACCCGTTGAACGATGCGGTGTTCGTCCGATCGTCCCTGAAACTTTTCCCGGCCCGTTGTCCATTCGATTCAGTGCGCTCAGGCGGTGCGGGTGAAGTCACTTACCCAGTTCAGCTCCCAGGTCGCGCCGTCGTCGGCCGAGCAGGACTGCTCCCAGCGCGCCGAGTGCGGGGTGATGCGCGACCAGACCACGCGTGTCTTGATCGGACGGCCATCCAGTTGGTCGTCGCCGATGAAGGTGCCGATGCCGTCCATGAAGCGTCCGCGCACGGGCGGCTCGATGATCGAGGGAGTCCTGTTGTCGAGCCACCAGCTCAGCCACTGCCCGGTAGCCGGGTCGAAGGCGCGCAGGCCGATGCCGCGCACCGTGCCTGAGGGCAACGTCATGACGTTGTCGCCCACGTTGCCGTGCCCGCCCAGCACCGGCCAGTTGACCAGCGTGCCGCCGAAACTGTCCCAGTCGTGGTTGCCGACCAGGCGGCGGCGGAGACGGCGGTGTTGTACGTTCCACGACCCGACCAGGAAATCGTAGTCGCGCGGCGCATCCGCCAGACTGGGCAACGGCGTCGGCACGCCCGCCGTGCGGGTGAAGTAGTTGCGCCAGTTGACCTCCCAGCTGGCGCCGTCGTCGGCGGAAAACGCCTGCTCCCACCAGGGCCGCGAACCGTGGATGTCGTTCCAGCGGAACCGCATCGTGATGGGACGGCCATTGAAGGTGTCGTGGCCGATGAAGGTGCCGGCGTCACCGTGAAAACCGCCCAGCACGGGTGGATCGATATGCGTCGGGTTGCGCCCGTCCAGCCACCAGATCGACCACTTGCCGGTGCCGGGGTCGAACGCGCGCAGGGTGAGCCCACGATAGGGATGGCCGGGTAGCTCGACTACGTTGTCGTCGATCGTCCCCTGGCCGCCCATGGCCAGCCACAACGCGCTGCGGCCCGAAAACGTCTGCCAGTGCGTGTCGCCGACCAGGCGCTCCTTCAACCGGCGATGCCACACGTCCCAGTTGCCCACCAGCCAGGCCCAGTCGCGCGCATGGGCGGCGGCGCCCTGAGCGGGGCCGCTTGCCATCTCATGCGAAGCAGGCCGCGCGCCGGCCCACTCCGGCAGGCCGAGTGCCGCGGCCCCGCCGGCCATTGCCATGACCTTGAGAAACGCGCGGCGGGAGAACGGCATAGAACGAGGTGGAAGCATGGGCGGATCCTTGCAAAGCCACGAGGGAGGGAACCGGATGATGGTGGATGTGGCGCGCAGTTGACCACGCGAAAGCGGGGTCTCAGCATAAGGCGGACTTATGGTCGACCAGCGCCGCTTCCCGTCCCTTCTGGCCATCCGCGCGTTCGAGGCCGCGGCCCGCCTCGGCAGTTTCGCCCGCGCGGCGCAGGAGCTCGACACCACGGCGGCCTCCGTCAGCTATCACGTGCGGCGCCTCGAAGAACAGATCGGCGTACGGCTGTTCGCGCGTTACCCGCAGCGCGTCGAACTGACCGAGCCTGGTCAACTGGTCGCACGCGAGGCGATCTACGCCTTCGCCGCTTTGCGTGCCAGCTTCATCAAGGCCGCCAATCTGGATGAGACACGGCTGTCGCTGACTACGCTGCCTACTTTCGGCACCAGCTGGCTGACACCGAAGCTGGGCCGTTTCCGCGCGAAGCATCCGGAGATCGCGCTCGACCTCGACCTGTCGCCGGACGCCCAGGATCTCAGCAGCGGCCATTTCGACGCCGCCATCCGCAACGGCCATGGCCGCTGGCCCGGTCTGCGCACGGTCGAACTGTTTCCCAGCATCTTCATGCCGCTGTGCGCGCCGTCGCTGAAGGATGCCGCGGCGGGCATCGCCGACCCGCGAGGTCCACTGAACATCCCGCTGCTGGGCCGATCCGATTGGTGGGCACTGTGGTACCGCGCACGGGGTTTCGACGACGTCGTGCTGCACGGCCGGTTCGGCACCCATCTGTCTGCCGAATACCTGGACATCGCCGCGGCCGTCGCCGGCCACGGCATCGCGATCGGCTCGCCGATACTGTTCCGCAACGAGATAGAAGCCGGCCGACTGGTGCCGGCGCACGACGCCGTCGCCGGCGATGGCCGCACGTTCTGGTTCACCTTCCCGGTGGCCCGGCAGCACAGCGGCAAGATCGCCCGGTTTCGCGACTGGCTGTGTGGCGAAGCATCGCGCGACCGCGATGCCGCCGATCACTACATCCGCAGGGCGGTCATCGTCGAACCTTGACGACAGGCAGTGCTGGACGGGGCGAGCACCTTGTCCAACATGGTGACGTCAGGCAATCCGCAGCCAGTTCAGGAACAAGCCGTGCTCGCGATCCTCGACGCGGTAGCCCTCGCGTCCTTCGACCATCCAGCCCCACACGGTATGGGTGCCATCCTCATGCTGGCTATCCACCCGTACGTGCTCGCCCGGCGAAACCGGAAACCGGGTCACCAGCACCATGGTTTGCTCGTCCCTTGAAACCACCAGCGCGGGCTTGCTGATGACGGAGCTGGCCATCCATCCCGATGTGACATGGATCTGCACCTCCTGCGGCGGCGGGCCGTTGCGATTGTCGAGTCTCCAGCCATCGGCTTTTTGCAGCAGCGAATCCAGACGCGGATCGCTCCAGTCGACCGTGCCGACCGAAACGCTTGAGCGTGACTTGTCGTGGCCCATATGACTGACCCCCGCTGGACAGATGCGAATAGACGTGCAGGCGCGGCCCCCTGGGGCCAACATACCAGAACTCCCGCCGGGTGGCTGAGTCAAAACGGATGCGATTCAACGCGCGCCTGCAGGACCACCGAGTATCGTTTTCCGAACGACCGGCAAGGGCTGTGCGTCTATGTTTTGCGCGGTGCCGGTGAAAGCGTCCTGGCCCGATGACTTCTGCTGCGGCACGCCAACATCCGGGTCAAAAAAGAAGGTGCAGATTCACCTTCTGACCCAGCGGAAAGGATTAAGGATGGTCTGAATAAGTCCAGACGCAAGAATTGAGAGCCTTTTACCTTGATGACTTGCGATGACAAGCATTGGAAAATTCGGACTTATACAAGCCATCCCAAAGGAACGAAGCCCACAACGGTCCGCAGAAAGGCGCACACCGGTCGCGGCCTGTTTTGTGGGAGCGACTTCAGTCGCGACTTGCGTAGCAGTGCGCTGCGCCGCCCGGTTGTGCATCGAGCCGTTGCAACGCCGAGATACTGCAGGCCGCTGCCGCGGCCATCGCGACTGAAGTCGCTCCCACAGGCAAACGGGGATCTTGGCGACGAGCGGAAGCTTGTTCAGACGTTCCTTAAGTGAACCCGAGAGCGTTTCTTATCGAATGGACTTGAGCTTCCAAGCAATTTGCCATACGGATTCGCGTGCGCTGGCCCCGGACAGAGTTCCGATGCCGTGGGGAGCAAAGGTCGGGCGCAGGCCCGCAATGCATGTTCTTGTCACGCATCCATCGAGCCCGAGGAGGCTGGTTCGTCCCTGAAAGCGACTGGATACGTGGCGGCATGAAAGCGGCACATAGCGCGAAGAGGCTGGAAGCAACGGACGCGTGCGTCCGTTGCTTCCATGACAAAGCACACCCGCGATCTACCGACTTGATCTACCCATTTTTGAATGGCGTGGGGCAGCTCCTGGCTCAACAGCGTGACCCGGTACTGTCAGGGAATACCCAGCGGCACTGTGCTCTGCAGCGGCGCCGGCACACCCGCGGGCAATCCGCCGAGTGTCTACAAAGGTGTCTTTTTTGACACCGGCCCGGTCTCGCCGAACCGTCCAAACAGTCGCAGCAGGCCACCGAAGCGGCGCGGGCCGCCCAGTATCTCGGCAACACGGGCACCGGCGCCAACGACCGCACGCAGTACGTGGTCGCGACCGCGTCCGGCTACAGTTCGTCGGGCTTCGGACGGCAGTACTGCGCGTGGCACAGTTCGACCAGTTCGTCCTACGGCAACGTGGCCTACGCCAATCTGCCGTACATCACCGACGCGGGCTCGAGCTGTGGTGCCACCTTCAACAGCCTGGGTCCCGACGCGGGCATCACCCTCGTCGGAGGACACGAACTCGCCGAGACGGTGACGGATCAATTCCCCAGCACGGGCTGGCTGGAGGCCAACGGCCCGGAAAACGGTGACAAGTGTGCCTGGATCTCATCCGGTCAGGGTGCATTCGCCGACGTGACGTTCTCGGGCCGCCACACCTACCCGGTGCAGTCGTTGTGGAGCAACGCGTTCAACAGTGATGCCGGCGGTTGCGTGCTGTCTTATCCATGAGGTAGCGCAAGAGAAGTAGCGCGAGTGAAGTAGTCCAATTGCATGGAGCGCCGACGATGCCACCTGCATCGCCGGCGTCGAAGAATGAAAGGAAGAGTTGTCAGGAATTGTCCCCGGCCTCTTTCCCACCCCCGTTTCGTTTCAGTGCGTCGCCGCCGGTGGCGAGCGTTCGAAACTGCCCACATAACCGGGAAACACCACCGGGCTTTCGTAGCCGTCGGCAGAGACGGACGACACGCCGAAATACCAGTCGTCGATCACCACGTCCTTGATGACGGCGTGATCGACGTCGCCGACGGCCCGTGCGAACTGCCATTGCGGCGCGGTGGTTTCGCGCCAGTGCACGCGGTAGCCGGCCGCCGCAGGCACCTTGTGCCAGGTCACCGTCGTGTCGGTGGCCAGGGAGCCGGCGATGTCGACGCCCGTGGGCGGCGCGGGTGCGCGGCTCAAGGCCGCCATCGTGATCGTGTTGAGCGCCGTAACGCGCGCCAGGTAGCGGAAGTCGATGCCGTCGATCGTGTCGCCGTAGTGGACGCCGCGGTCCTGGTCGGTATGGCCGACACGCAGGTCCTGATGCTGGCGCGTGTAATCCTCGTGGCCCTCGGTGACGCGCACCGCTGGGAAGCCCGCTTCGAGGAACGGCACCTGATCCCCGCCACGGCTATAACGATCGGTGCGGTAGATCATGTGCACATGGAAGTCCGGCAGGTACTGCCCCGCCAGCTGCGACATCATGCGCGCGACATTGCGCGAGGGCGAATCCACCTCGCCGCCATGGTAGCGGCGGTAGCTGGCCTGCGCCGGCGTTTCGTTGCTCTTGGTGCCTTCGGAGAACACGCGTACGACCGTGTTGTCGCGCACCCCGTTCTGGCCCCGGCTATTGCCGACGATGTCGTTGTTGAGATCGGCCTCGACGTTCCAGCCCTGCGCGACCGCGTAGTCGGCCAGGACCTTGCCGCCGTACAACCCCTGCTCCTCGCCGGACAGCGCCGCGAACACCAAGGTGGCCTGATTGTCCTGCTTCGACAACAGCCGTGCGGCCTCGATCAGCGCGGCCACGCCGGAAGCGTCGTCGTTCGCGCCGGGCGCATCGCTGGTGGAATTCATGATGTCGGTGACACGCGAATCCAGATGGCCGGTCATCGCGATCACCCGTTGCGGGTCGGTGCTGCCGCGCTTGATCGCGACCACGTCCATCACCTCGGTAGGCTGCGGCACGCGCTTGCCGGTGACCGTTTGCGCCGGCGTGACCACCTCGATGCAGCCGCCGCAGTCACGCGCGATCTGCTCGAAACGGGCTTTCACCCAGCGCCGCGCGGCACCGATGCCGCGCTTGTCCGACCGGGTATCGGACAAAGTGTGGCGGGTGCCGAAACCGACCAGGCGGGCAATCGTCGCATGCAGCTCGGCCTCGCTCGGCGCCGCCGCCAGCGCACGCAGCTGCGGCTGTTCGCCCGGTTCGGCCAGCGTCTGGGCGCGACTGGCGAAGACTGTGCAGAGCAACACGAACGGGAGCAACCGCGGGCAACGGATCATGGGGAACCTCCACCGGGAAAGCGCCGACATTACTACGCTTGAGGCCCTCGTCGCTCAACCTCGGCACGCACCATCGAATGCGGGCGGTCCTACCAGGAAGGATGTCGGGAATTGCCCCCGACACCTTCTTCCTCCTTTTCCACGCAGCGTGGCAATACGGCCTGGCGTTCCTGCAGGAAGCGCCGCACGGCGGGGTCGCCGGCGAGGCCGATCGCGATGTCGAAGGCGTCGCGCGCCTCGGAACAGGCGTGGGTCCTGGCCAGCAGCGCCGCGCGTGCCGCCCAGTAGGGCTGGTAATCGACGAGCCGGCCGTCGGCGGCGAGCGTATCCACGATCTCGAGTGCGGCGCGCGGGCCTTGCAGTTCCGCGATGGCCAGCGCGCGGTTGAGGGCGACCACCGGCGAGCCGGAGAGAGCGAGCAGCGCGTCGTAGATCTGCACCTCGGGGGTCCAGTCGGTGCGCCCGCTGCGGCGGCGCTCGACATGCGCGGACTGCAGCGCCGCTTCGAGTTGATAGCGGCCGATACGGCCCAGCGCGCTGGCGCGCAGCAACAGCGCTTCGGCCTGGTCGATCATCGCCGCATCCCACAGCGCGACGTCCTGTTCGGCCAGCGGCACGTAGTCGCCGTCCGCAGTGCGGCGCGCGCGGCGCCGTGCCTCCGCGTGCAGCATGCAGGCCAGCAGGCCCAGCGCTTCCGGTTCCTGCGGCAGCAGCCCGGCCACCAGGCCGGCGAGGAACAGCGCTTCCGCGGTGAGATCGCGCCGTATCACATCGGTGCCGCCGGGATCGCTCCAGCCCTCGGCGAAGGCTGCGTAAATCGCATCCAGCACGCCGTCCAGCCGGCCGGCCAGCTCGTCGCGTGCGGGAATGGCAAACCGGATGCCGGCCTCGCGGATTTTCTGTTTCGCGCGCCCGAGGCGTTTGCCCATGGCGCCCGGTGACGCGAGAAACGCCGAGGCGATGGTCTTCGCATCCAGCCCGAGCACAGCCTGCAACATCAACGGTGCGCGGATGCCGGCATCGATGGCCGGATGTGCGCAGGCGAACAGCAGCGCCAGGCGCTGATCCGGAATGGCCGCGTCGTCCGCCACCGTCGACGCAGCCTCGTCGAGTTCCGCCAGAATCTGCAACTGCACGGCCGCGGCCTCACCGCTGCGGCGGCGCCGAAGGCCGTCGATCCCTTTGCGCCGCGCCACGGTCAGCAACCACGCTTCCGGATTCGCAGGACAGCCGTTGACCGGCCAGTCCGCCAGCGCCGCGGCAAACGCTTCCGACAACGCATCTTCGGCGGCCGCCACGTCGCGCATGGCGGCGGCCAGAAAGGCGACCAGCTTGCCGTAGCTGCGGCGCGCGACGGCGTCTGCGGTAGTGCGCGCCTGCGCCGCGCTATCCAGCGCACATGTTCCAGAGGGGCCGCACTTCGATCGTGCCATGGCTCGCACCGGGGCAGCGCGCCGTCCAGGCGAGCGCCGCATCCAGGTCAGGCACGTCGATCAGGTAATAGCCGGCCAACTGCTCCTTGGAATCCACATAGGGGCCATCCAGTACCTGCGATTTGCCGTCCGCCACATGCACGGTGGTCGCGGTGGTGCTGGGTTGCAGACGGTTCGAGCCGACCAGCACGCCCGCCGTCTTCAGCGCCTGCGTATACGCCCCGTAGGCCGCGACGCCCTGTTCCTGTTCGGCCGGCGTCATCTGCGACCAACCGTTCTCGTTCGAATACAGCATCAATAAGTATTGCATCGGGATTCTCCACAATGAGTGAGTGATCGGCGGGCAATGTGCGACGCCATTCCCATGACGCGCGAGGTTCGGCGATTTGGACAGGGCCGATCTTATCGGGGATCGAGCCTGCGAAACGGGCTGGTCGTTTTGTTTCCTCTAAGGCTGTCGACGTTCTTCGCGACTTTTCGCAGCTAGACTGTTTCGACTCCCCAAGAAGTTGTGTCGGGAGTGCGGGCCGTGCGGGATTTTCACAATGTTGCCGGGGGTGGGTGCGATGGCCATGCCGTTGTCGTGGAAAATCGGGGCCGGCGTGGCGGGGTTGATCGTCGCCGCGTTTGCCTGGAATGGGCTTTCCCAATACCTCGCGGCGCGCCACGCCGATGAGGTCACGCGCGATTCCGCTCGAACCGCCGAGATAACCGCGCAACAGGCGAAAGCCCGTGCCCAGCAATCCCAGGCGCAGTTGGCGGCCGATCTGCTGCAGCGGCGCGAGGAATTGTCCAACACCTACCAGCAGGTGAACGAGCAGGCTCGCCAGTATCAGGCGGAGCAAGCCGTACGCCTGGAAAAACAGCGGCAGGAAGAGCTTCGCGTGCAGGAAAGTTACCGACTGGACCGAAACCAGCAATGCGTCGGTGGCGTCGTCATCAACCGCAGCGGCACGAGCTTTGCGCAAGTCTTCGGCAAGGATGGCGCGCCGATCCCGTGCAGAGGTGACCTGGCGACGGAACCGCTGCGCTGATCCGGCATTGCCATCATCGCAGCTGCGTCGGGTATTGTCCCTGACATCCCGTAAGAGACTTCCCGTCAATACCGCCCGCTTGATGCTCTTGCCTTGAGCTTTCAGGCTTTCGCTGGCCATCATGTTGTCCTCTGTGTTGCGTCGTGCATGTCAGTGCGTGCGGCGTTGAACGTT
>NZ_JBHSNG010000045.1:0-16118 GCF_042657005.1 Rhodanobacter terrae | reverse complement strand
CGAGCCCCACGCCTGGCTCACCGACACCCTCACTCGCCTGCCCACCACCAAAGATCGCGACATCGCATCTTTGCTGCCGCTGGCATAGGCTTCGGTCAACATCAAGGTGCGGTGGGCGGGCGCTTACGGAATATCGCCAGACTGTGACGCCAGCAGATAACCGGATCGGCTGGGGTGCCTTTTGAGCCTTCACCCACGCCCACCACGTCGCAGCAGATACCGGGATGATGCCGGGTGCGCCGGTGCGGCGGTTGTTGGCTATTTCAGAGACGCGCAGGTAAGCGCGTGATGCGATGACTTCGGATGACATATGACCGCTCCTTGTTGGGGTAGACGGTCATGGATATTGAACATGGAAACGGGCGCGCGCTTACTTCACGCCCGCTTTTTTCAGCACCCGCCGGATCGTGGTCACATCACGTTGAAACTGCGTCGCGAGCATCCCAGTCAGTTCACGGGGTGACTTTCCTTGCTCAAGCAATGCGCGCGCTTTCTCTGCGCAGCTCGCATGCCACGGAGCGGCGACTGCCTTATTCACGGCGGCGGCTTTCTTGCCGCCTTTCTTGCGGCCTACGGTTTGCTTGATTCCGACAGCAGCATATTTTTCGTTCACCATCGCCACAGCACCGCTATGCACGTACGCGCGCAACATACGTCCCGCCGCTGCCATATCTCCCCCGCACGCTTTCCGAAATGCGCTTTCCAGTGGCGCGTTAGCTACCGACTCGGAATCCATCTTGGCGGTTTCTTCAACAAGCCGCGTGGCCCATTCAGGCGGTATGGCATCCAGTGCAAAGCCTGCCCGTTGCGCGTGATGGCCTATCCATGTCGATACCAGCCACCACCCTAATTTTTCATCGGGCTGCTTCAAGTCCTCAGCGGACAACGGTGGAAGTTCCACGCGCACACCTCTACGCCCTTCAATTGGTGCCGCGCCAGCCGGGGAAGGTGCCCGGTGTTCGGAGATCAGCCTAGGCGCGGCGTTGAACGTGTCAGCCTGCTTTGCGCTTGATCGGCACGACATTGCCGGCGACCTTCAGCGTGTCCAGATAGTTCGCCCATGCCGCCATCATCTTGCGACGTTCGGCCAGGTGCGCCGTGCGGTTGTACGCACGGCCGTTCGGATCTTTTACCGCGTGCGCAAGCTGGTGTTCGATGTAGTCGGGACGGAAGTGAAGCACTTCGTCCAGCACCGTGCGCGCCATTGCACGAAAACCGTGTCCGCTCATTTCGTCGGTGGCGTAACCCATGCGGCGCAATCCCGACAACACGGCGTTGTTGCTCATCGGCCGTTGCGAACTCCGGCCGCTGGGGAACACATAGCGCCCTCGCCCGGTCAGTGCATGTAGTTCGCGCAGGATCGCCACGGCTTGCGGCGCCAGCGGGACTAGGTGCGGCTCGCGCATCTTCATTTTCTCAGCGGGGATGTTCCACTGCGCGCCGTCCAGATCGAACTCCGCCCACTCCGCTTGCCGCAGTTCGCCGGGTCGCACGAATACCAGTGGCGCCAGCCGTAGCGCGCATTTCGTCACCAGCGAGCCGTTATAGCCGTCCATCGCGCGCAGCAAGCCGCCGATGGCTGCCGGTTCGATGATCGCGGCTAGGTGGGTTTGCTTGACCGGGGGCAGCGCGCCGCGCAGGTCAGCCGCCGGGTTGCGTTCGGCGCGACCGGTGGCGATGGCATAGCGCAACACCTGCCCGCAGTTTTGCAGCACTCGGTGCGCGGACTCGACTGCGCCACGGTCAACAATGCGGTTCACCGTTGCCAGCAATTCCTTTGCCGTAACGTCGGCAATCGGTCGACTGCCCAGCCACGGGAAAACATCATTCTCCAATCGCAGCATGATCCGGCTGGCGTGCAGCTCCACCCACGTTGCCGATTGCTTGGCGTGCCACTCGCGCGCCACCACTTCAAAACTGTTCGCCGCGCGTTCCTCGCCAGCGGCCTTGCTGGCCTTGCGCTGCTCGCCGGGGTCGACGCCAGCGGCCAGCAGCTTGCGGGCCGCGTCGCGCTTGTCGCGGGCATCCTTCAGGCCGGTATCAGGGTAAGTGCCCAGTGAGAGCAGCTTTTCCTTACCCCCAACGCGGTACTTCAAACGCCACCAGCGCGAGCCGTTCGGATTCAGCAGCAGGTACAGGCCACCACCGTCCGCGAGTTTCTGCGGCTTGTCGGCGGGCTTGGCATTGCGGATGGCTGTGTCTGATAAAGGCATGGGGGTAACACCTTGCGGGGGTAAGTCTGTTACCCCTGAAGTTACCCCCTGTTACCCCCGGATGGCAATGGATGCGGCTGGACGGTATTCAGGCACAAAAAAGGCCGGAACCGTTGCTGTTGCTAGGGTTGCCGGCCTTCGTTGGACTGCGTTGGAGCTTAAAATGGTGGAGGTGGCGGGAGTCGAACCCGCGTCCGAAGGTGTTAAATGCCCGGATCTACATGCTTAGCTCACCGTTCGATCTCGTTCCGCGACAAGCACGATGGGCAAGGCGCACCGCGGAACCAGCCTGATTGATTTAGCCTAGAACCGCCAGGCGGCAGCGTTCGGCGATCTCATGATAATGACCCTACACCGACGAGCATGAGCACAAGTGGGTTCGGGGCTTACGCCTTAAGCGGCGAGAGCGTAGTTGTCGTCGTTGGCAACTAGAAGTTTGCTGCTGGATTAACGAGGAAAGCTGCCCCCTCGACATGCACCAAGTCATCTCACTACCCCCGTCGAAGCCAGAACACCCCCGGGGAAAACGATACGACCGCGTCAGTATATGGGGCCGACGGGCAAAGCATCAATGGTGCCTCTCGCATTGCAGGCAAAGCTGCGCACGACAGCATCCACGAATCAGCCCATGAAATTTCCCGCGGGCTCTCCGTCCGTTGGCGAGGATGCCGCGGCGCGCCAGGACAACCGCACATCGCTTGCCCGGCGAAGCCTTGCACAAACATTGCCCATATCAGACCGGAGTGTTGTTCACGTACTGACGCAACGTCTATACTTGGCGACTTATATCACTCTGTACCCGCCGTACTCGTGGGAATGATCTCGATGACTCGACTGCAATTGCTTGGCCTGGCCGCGGCCACCGTCTTCTTCGCCACCACCGGTGTGCACGCTGAAGGCGACAAGGCTGCCGGACGCGAACTGATCTACACGTGCGCCGGTTGCCATGGCGTACCCGGCTACACCAATGCGTACCCGCAATATCCGGTGCCGAAGATCGCCGGACAAAACGAGCAATACATCATCAATGCGCTGCACGGCTACCAGAGTGGCGAGCGCAAGCACCCGACCATGGGTGCGCAGGCGCAGAGTTTGTCCGACACGGACATCCAGAACATCGCCGCCTATCTTTCCAGCCTCGCCAAGTAGTTGCCAAGGACCTTCCGCATGAAACGTGCGCTTACCCTGCTTTCGTTCGGCGCCTTGCTGGCGTTCGCCTCCACCCAGTTGCTGGCCAGCGGCAACGCCGAGAACGGCAAGCAAAAGGCCGCCACCTGCTTTGCCTGTCACGGTGTGGACGGCAACGCGGTCGATCCGCAATATCCGCGCCTCGCCGGCCAGTACAACCTGTATCTGCAGCAAGTGCTGCACGAATACAAGGATGGTCAGCGCAATAACCCGATCATGAAGGGCATGGTGGCCACCTTGTCCGATCAGGATATCGAAGACGTTGCCGCTTATTTTTCCAGCCTTCCGACCAGGCTGGACAACTTGCAAGGTCATGTCGGTGGAGCCAGCGCGAGCAAGTAGGCCTGTTCGCGTCCCACGCATGACACGCAAAGGCCTGCTTCGGCGGGCCTTTGCGCATCTGGCGTGTTGCCACGACCGCAGTTGACTCAGGCGATCGCGGACTTTCCCTCGGGCTTGCTGTAATACGGCTTTTCGCCGCCGGCGTGATCCGTCGCATCGCGCACCGTGGTGATCTCCGGCACACGTTCGCGCAAGGTCTTTTCCACGCCCTGCTTGAGCGTCACGTCGACCATGCCGCAGCCATGGCACCCCCCGCCAAACTGCAGCAGCACGGCGCCGTCGGCATCGACCTCCAGCAAGGTGACCCGGCCGCCATGCGAAGCCAGTTTCGGATTCACCTCCGCCTCGAGCACGTAGCGCACCCGCTCGACCAGTCCCGCTCCAGTGCCCGGCACGTTGCCCTTGATCTTCGGCGCACGGATATTGAGCTGGCCGCCGGTGGCATTGGGTTCGAAATCGATGGTGGCATCGTCCAGCCAGCTGGCGCTGTCGCCATCGATGTGAAAGTTGAAGCCAACACATTCGATCGTCCATTCCCCACCGGCAAGATCGGCCGGTTCGCAGAACTCCAGCTCGCAGTTGGCCGCTGCTGTACCGGGCGCCGTCACGCGCAGGCGAATGCTCAGCCCGTCGATGCCTTGTTGTGAGAGAAGCCGCAGAAAGTGCTGCTGCGCGCGTTCGGAAATATCGATCATGACTGCTCCAGTACCGCCCACCCTAGGTGCCGGCGAACTTCGCCGGTGAATCAGCACCATTTTAGTACTGTTTTTCATCTGTTGCGCGCTTTGACATTCGCGCGCGCAACTCCGACCCTTCACGTTCCAGACTTTCATCCACACGGAAATCAACATGAACGCCCACGATCTGGCCGCAGAACATTGCCAACCGCGCAAAGGCAAGGAGCAGGCGCTGGACGCCACGCAGGCAGCCGAGCTGCTGCCGCAACTGCCGGGCTGGCGACTGCGGGACGATGGCCTGGCCATCATCAAGGACTTCAAGTTCGCCGACTTCCACCACACCCTGGGCTTCATCAATGCGGTGGGCTTCATAGCCAATCAAGAGGATCATCACCCCGACCTTGAAGCCGGCTACGGCCATTGTCAGGTGCTGTGGTCGACCCACGACGTGGGCGGCCTATCGCTGAACGACTTCATTTGTGCCGCACGAACCGAGGCCCTGCTGGCGCGCTGATCAGAAATCCGTGCGCGACTTTTCCTTCATCCACAGCAACCGCTTGCCCTTCACCGACAGCACGTCGAGGAAGTCTTTCAAGTCATCCGGCAGCGGAGCGGAAAAACTGTAGGAACGCCCATCCAGATCGAAGCTCATGTGCGAGGCGTGCAGGAACAACCGGTTCAGACCCATGTCGCGGAAGCGTTTGTTCATCTCGTGATCGCCATATTTCGGATCGCCGGCCAGCGGATGGCCGATATGTGCGGCATGCACGCGGATCTGATGGGTACGACCGGTTCCCAGCGTGGCCAGCATCAGGCGGGCGCTGGGGTATTGCTCCATTTCACGGAAAAACGTGAGTGACGGCTTGCCGTTCTCGGCAACCCGCACCATCCGCTCGCCGCCCTGCAGCACGGATTTCAGCAACGGCGCATTGACATCGAACTTCGCCTTGGACGGGTGGCCTAGCATCAGACACAGATATTGTTTGATGACTTCACCGGCACGTATCGCAGCCTGCAGGCCGGTCAGCCCGGCCCGCGTGCGGGCAAACACCAGCACGCCGCTGGTATCGCGATCGAGCCGGTGCACCAGTTCCAGGTGTTCCTGCGGCCGGGCCGCGCGCAGCAGTTCGATCGCGCCATGACTGACCCCGCTGCCGCCGTGACTGGCCACGCCGGAGGGCTTGTCGATGACCAGGAAATGCTTGTCCTCGAAAATGACGGCATCGGCCACGGAGGCCACCAGGCCACCGGCGGGTGCGTTGCCCTCGGGCCGTTCAGCTACCCGCACCGGAGGAATGCGCAGCGTATCACCGTCCGCGAGACGGGTATCCGGCTTGGCCCGCTTGCCGTTGACGCGCACCTGACCGGTGCGCAAAAGCCGGTAAATCATGCTCTTGGGCACGCCTTTCAGCAGGGTCACCAGCGCATTGTCGATGCGCTGACCATCCCGCTCGGGGCCGATCGCGACTTGACGTACACCGTGAGGTGCGTCATGGGAAGTTGCCGTCTGCATTGAAAAAAACCTGCTGAAATAGGATACTCGGCGGGCGCTACATTCTGCCCATCGATGTCTGGATCGGGTCGAGTGCCTGCCCGTAACGTCGGCGAGGATTGCGCCGGTTGCCTTGGCGGCCGGTCGCGGCTCCCTTTCATCGTAACGGTTTGGGCTGCTGTTTGTCCGATGCCATGAGGTATCGGAGGCGGCAGGCGTAGTTGACCGAATCATCCCGACACCGGAAACGGTGCCGTTTTTTTGCCGCTTAACCGCAGCGGCGCGATCCCCGGCAGGCCGCCATTGAGGCGCCACCGCGGCACGCGACGCGCGGCCAAGCCGAGGATTACCACCATGAAACGTATGTTGATCAACGCGACTCAGCGTGAAGAGTTGCGCGTGGCCATTGTAGATGGCCAAAACCTTTATGACCTGGACATCGAAATCCCTTCGCGGGAACAGAAAAAGTCCAACATTTACAAGGGTCGAATTACTCGTGTTGAGGCTTCGCTCGAAGCCTGCTTCGTCGAATACGGAGCCGAGCGGCATGGCTTCCTGCCGCTGAAGGAAATCTCACGCGAGTACTTCACACCGGGCCTGGACCCGCACAAGTCCAACATCCGCGAACTGATCAAGGAAGGTCAGGAAGTGGTCGTTCAGGTGGAAAAGGAAGAACGCGGCAACAAGGGTGCTGCCCTGACCACGTTCATCAGCCTGGCCGGCCGCTACATGGTGCTGATGCCGAACAACCCGAAGGCCGGCGGCGTCTCGCGCCGGATCGAGGGCGAGGACCGGCAGGCACTGAAGGAAGCGCTGGAACACGTCACCGTACCCGACGATGTCGGCCTGATCGTGCGCACCGCCGGCCTGGGCCGCGACGCCGAAGAACTGCAGTGGGATCTCGATTATCTGCTGCAGCTGTGGAAGTCGATTTCCGAAGCCGCCAGCAAGCAGCGCGCGCCGTTCCTGATCTATCAGGAATCCAAACTGTTCATCCGCGCCCTGCGCGACTACCTGCGCAGCGACATCGGCGAGATCCTGATCGACGAGGAGTCGCTGTACAACGATGCGCGCGACTTCATGCAGCAGGTTATGCCGAACGCCCTGCGCAAGCTCAAGTTGTACAGGGACGACACCCCGCTGTTCACCCGTTACCAGATCGAGACGCAGATCGAGAGCGCGTTCGATCGCCAGGTACGCCTGCCCTCGGGCGGCTCGATCGTGATCGACCAGACCGAAGCGCTGACCGCGATCGACATCAACTCCTCCAAGGCCACCAAGGGCAGCGACATCGAGGAGACCGCCTTCAACACCAATTGCGAGGCCGCGGTGGAAATCGCCCGTCAGGCCCGCATCCGCGACGCCGGCGGCCTGATCGTGATCGACTTCATCGACATGGACAGCCCCAAGCACCAGCGCGAAGTGGAAGATCGCCTGAAGGAAGCCTTGAAGCAGGACCGCGCCCGCGTGCAGATCGGGCGCATCTCGCGCTTCGGCCTGCTCGAGATGTCGCGCCAGCGCCTGCGTCCCAGCCTGGGCGAAGCGACCCAGATCGTCTGCCCGCGTTGCGAAGGCCATGGCCATATCCGCGGCGTGGAATCGTTGTCGCTGTCGACCCTGCGCCTGATCGAAGAGCACGCGATGAAGGACAACACCGGCCAGGTGCTGGTGCAGGCGCCCTCCAGCGTGGTCAATTTCCTGCTCAACGAGAAGCGCGCCAGCGTGGTCGAGATCGAGCTGCGCCACAAGGTGCACGTGATGATCGTCGCCGACGAGAAGCTGGAGACTCCCCATATCGAGATCCAGCGTATCCGTGAAGCGGACATGGGCGAGCACAGCAAGCCCAGCTACGAGCGGTTGACTACGGTGGAAACCGCCGAGCTGCCGAAGATGGGCCAGGCGCTCGGCAGCGGCGAACAGCCCGCAGTGAGCGGCATCGTGCCGTCCAGCCCTGCTCCGCTGCGTGAGGAAATCGCCGCGCCGGTTGCGGTTGCTGCACCGGCTGCACGTCGCCAGCAGCCCGCTGCGGCGACCGCATCCCGCGCGGCACCGACGGGTGGCGTCATCTCGCGCTTGCTGGGCTGGTTCCGCAGCGCCGAGGCCGCGGCTCCGACCCCAGCTCCGAAACGTACCGATGACAGCGATCGCGACAGCAGCAACCGCAGTCGCCGCGACGAACGCAACACCCGCGCCGGCAGTACCTCGAGCACATCTTCGTCGCGCCAGCCGCGGCGCGAACCGGCGCAGCAGAATGCATCCAAAGCCGGTGCGCAGCAGCAAGCAAGGAACAATCGCCAGCGAGGCAATAGCGAGGCGCAGTCGCGCCAGCCGCAGCAGCAGGCCCAAGCGCAGACTGCAAGGGCGGAACGTCAGGAACGTCAACCCAAGCCCGCTGCGGCCGAAAACAACCAGGCACGAACCGAGCGCAAGCCCAGTCCGCCGCAGCCGAAAGCGGAGCGGCAGCCCCGCCCCGCTGCCAGCGAACGTCCGCTCGCCGCACCGCTGGACGAAGCAGCCAAGGAAGCCGAGCTGCTCACGCCGCTGGCCGAATCGGCGGTACCGGAATCCGCCGATGACGCCCTCGACGCGGATGGCAGTCAGTCGCGCCGCCGCCGCGGTCGCCGCGGTGGCCGTCGCCGCCGCCGTCATGACGAGGCGGCCCCGAACGGAACGGCAGTCGACACCGCGCAGGCACGTGCGCTCGATGATGAGGATCGTGACGAAGCCGCAGGCGCCGCTACGGCAGCCAAGCCGGCTATCCGCAGCGAACCGTTGCGTGAGTCTGTTGCCGTCGGTACGGCAGCTGCGACGGTAGTCGGCGTGATGGATAACGGCACTCCGGCGCAGGAGTCGGCGCACGCTGCCGAAGTTCCCTATCCGGCTGCCTCGCAGCCATTCGAAAAAGTCGCAGCAGCCCCTTCTGCGGACAACCCGCCGAAGCCGACAGCTGCACCGATCGCCGCTATCGTCAATGCTGCCGCACCCACCGTGACGGCCTTCAACCTGCCTACGCTTCCGCCGATCCCCGATCGGGCGAAATCGGCAGCGGCCGATGCCGACCACGAACACGACGTCGTCAAGGTCGCCGCTGCGGCGGCAACGGCTCCCGCTCCGATCAGCAGCACGCCGCAGATCGTATCCGCAGTTGTCGTCAGCCCTGACGATGCTGGCGCACAAGCAGATGCCATCACCCCCGCGCCTGTGGTCGTCATGCCTGCAACAACGCCGGCGGCAATGCCGATCGACCAGACCGCCCCGGTTCGCGGCGTCGAACTCGCATCCGATGTCCAACCGGTGGCAAGGCCGACTCCCGTAGCTACAGCGCCGACGGCCCCGGTCATCGAGCAGCCCGGCAAGCCAGCCGACCTCGTACCGCCGGCCGCGCCGGTCGACATGCCTGAGAAGCCGGCCAGCACCAGCCCCATCGCTCCGCTGCCGAAGCAGGGCGATCTGCTGGCTCAACCGAACCATCCGGTGAAACCGGCCGTGCCGAGTCCTGAAGAAAGCAAGCCGATGACCGCTCTGCCCGATGACGGGAACGGCGAGCACGAGAACGGCTCCCACGACTGAGTCGTCGCTGCGCTCTTTCAAGCAAAAAAAACCGGACGCAAGTCCGGTTTTTTTTTGCCGCCAGTCATCCCGCTGCCGTAGATGCCGTCAGCTACCCACGTGATGGTTCGGCGTATCGATCAACCCATGCACCGTCATCAAGTGGGCCAGGCTGAGAACATGGTCCACATGCAGCTTTTCCATCAGGCGCTGCTTGTAGGTGGACACAGTTTTCGGGCTCAGGTTGAGCTGTTCGCCAATGATCGTCAGCGGCTTGCCGCGCACCAGCATCATCGCCACCTCCAGTTCACGACTGGACAGCACGTCGAACGGCGAACTACTCCCATCGAGGGTGGCCAGTGCAAGCTGCTGCGCAACCGCCGGGGCAAGATAACGCCGTCCGCCGGCCACCTGGCGCACAGCCGACACCAGTTCGTCGGCGCTGCAACCCTTGGTCAGGTAGCCCAGCGCGCCGGCATCGAGCAGGCGTTTGGGAAAGCGCGCATCGTCGACCACCGTCACGACGACGATATGCGTGGACAGTTTCGAGCGGCACACGCGTTCGGTGAGTTCGATACCGCTCATGCCGGGCATGTGCACGTCGACCAGCGCGACATCCGGCGTCAGCGTGCGAATCAGGCGCAGGCCTTCCTCGGCAGTACCTGCTTCACCACTGATGTGGATATCCGGCTGTTGCTGCAAAATCATCCGAAAGCCGGTGCGAACCAGCTCGTGATCATCCACCAGGACAACATTGGTCACTTCACGCCCTCCTTGGTTGGGCTTACTGAAATTAGGCTGCACAGCACCCTATTGCAAGCAAGCAATTCACATCCTCTGTGCACCCCACGACATGGTTCGTCGCCATACATCCGCCATAGTCCACGCCTACTCCGCCATCTCGCTGCGGGCGGAAAGAGCGCGGAGAACTCAGGCTGCCATCGTACAGGCCGCGCGTGCGGCGTCATCATCCGTTGCGTAATGTGCCAGGACGATCGTGGAACTTGGGCCGGGCATTTTCACACATACTCGACGCCCCAGCCGTTGGTATTCGTCGCGAGCCATTTCCCGGGCCAGGCCGATCGCCGATCCCAGCTGCAAGTCGCGGAACAACACGATCTGGCAGCGGCACACATGCCAGCTGCCTGCAGCCGATTGCTTGAGCAAAATCGTCACCATGCCAGCTCCCTATTCAGCGGCGAAAACCGCAACGGCCCGACAGACAAATGCCACCTCGAGCTTCGTCGACGAAGCGCAATGTGCCATGCCGAAGACCGCCTCTTATGTCAGCCCGCGCCTACAAGCCATGTGCGGGAATCACGGCGAACGCCCCGCTTCGGTGACCGCGGGTTCACGTCCGACGTCCTCCCGGTTTTGGGTGGCGCATCGGATTGGGGTCCAATCCCCCATCCGAAGGAGATTCGGACATGACGTTTTCCGGCTCAAAATAACGCACTGCTTCTTTAGGAAGGCGTATCGGCGTTCCCGATCCACCCACAGCCCGGCAGGTACCGTTCTCACCGTACCCGGCCTTGTCACTGCACCCATGTGAGCCGCCATCATGAACCATGAACTGCTCGAATCCCTGCTGTCGCCCGTCAGCGAAGCCTCGCCCGCCGGGGAAGATCTGGAATACGACCCCGACTTCATGGCGTTGGATCGCGCTGCGACAGCGAAGGGCGAGCGCGCCATCGGCGACGCGGTGAAAGCCGCCGAGGAACCCGAATGGGACAAGGTCGTTGTGCTTGCGCAAGGGCTGCTGGGTCGATCCAAGGATCTGCGCGTGGCCGTGCATCTGGGCACGGCTTGGACGCGCATCCACGGGGCGCCGGGCTGGTCCAGCGGCCTCGCACTGATCCGGGGGTTGCTTGAGGCCTATTGGGACGGCGTCCACCCGCAACTCGACGCCGAGGATGACAACGACCCTACCGCGCGCGTCAATGCCGTGGTTCCGATTGGCGACCCGCTTGGTGTGCTGAGCTATTTCCGCACCACGCCGTTTGTGCAGTCGCCGCGCGTCGGACGCTTTTCACTGCGCGACCTGCGCATCGCCAACGGCACGCTGAAACTCGGCGACGATGCCACCGGCCTGCCCGCCATGACCGATATCGAAGCGTGTTGCATGGACTGTCCGGAAGATCAGCTGCTGGAGGTCGCACAGGCGGTCAGCGATGCGCTGGAGCATGCCAAGGCGATCGACGCGATCTTCAGTGCTCAGGTCGGCACCGCCGGGCCGGAGCTTAAGCCGCTGCTGTCCGATACGTTCGAGCTGAAGAAGTTTCTGGATGCCCAGGTCGCCAGGCGCATGCCGCAGGCCGTCGAGGATGCTGGGGAGGATGGCGCGACCGATGGCGCCGGTGGCGACTTGTCCACCGCCGTGGCTGCCGCCAGCGGACGCATCAGCAGTCCGCAGGATGTGACACGCCGGATCGACGAGCTGTGCGAGTACTACGCCAGAAACGAACCGTCGAGCCCGGTACCGCTGCTGCTGCGACGCGCACAGCGCCTGATCGGCCTGAATTTCCTCGATCTGCTGAAGGACCTGGCGCCGGGTGGCATCAGCGAACTGCGGACGATTTCCGGCTCCGAAGAGGGCGGCTGATCGCCGCTTCCAAGGCGGCCCGCCACGCCGATGCCTGCGCGGCCGATGCACACGGTTGACCAAGACGGCCGCAGCCTCATCGACAGCAGCGAAGCGGGACAGTCGGATGAAACTCCAACCGCAAGTCGGTGCGGGTGCGATGGCATGGGTTTCGCGAGCGGTCCTTCGAGCTCAGTCGACGCCCTTGCACAGGCTGGCGCCCGAACGCACGAACAGTGTCTTCACCATGGGGTTCCAGCTCAGGATGAGTCCGCCCGGAAGGCCCGCGGTAATGGCCGCGTCCGCACTCTGGGTGATCGGGCCCACTGAAACGGGATCGCTGCCGCCGGGCGTCACCGTCGCCGTCACGGTATAGCTTCGCGGCGCCGTGCAGGATGCGGTGTCGATGGCGCGCGTGGCGGTGCTGCCGTAACCCTCGATCGTCGGCATCGTGCCACGACCCAGCACCGTCTGGCCGCTGGCGCAGCTGGCGGAAAGCTCATAGGCCACGGCAAAGTGCACCGGCGGCGTCACCTGGAAGGTCGCAGTAGCCTCCGGCAACGTCGTGCAACCCAGCAGGAACACCTTGTGCTGCGGCACCACGTGCAGCACCACCGGGCCTGCGGGAAGCGTCGCTACCTCGGGCCAGTGCAGCTCCAGCCGGGTCGCCAGCACGCCGATGAGCGTCGGCTGGCTCGCGAGCGGCCTGCCGCCGGCATCGGTGGCCGTGATGCGGGGATCGGCGCACTGGGTGTCCGCCAGGTTCACGCCATTCAACGCCAGACCCGACGACTTGCCGCCTTGGCGCACCGCAAACAGGGGCCGATGATCCAGCGTTTCCACCGTATCGATGACCGGCACCAGTTTGGCCACCTGGCCGGCCTTGGCGAGAGCGTCGATGCCTGCGGCCAGCGCGGCGGCTGTGGCGCCGCCATCGACGCCCGTACAAGCGCCGCACGACTTCAGAAAATCCTGCGTGCGCAAGGCTGCCGCATGCGCGCGCAGCACCCGTGCACGCGGCTCGCCGCCGATGGTTTCCACCGGCTTGCCGATGTCCCCACCGAGCGACTCATGCAGGGACACGGCCAGCGCCTTGAGTTGCCGGCTGGCGGCGTCGAGCGAAGTTCCCGGCTGGCCGGCTGCACGCGCGGCCAGCGCCACGGAGGCGGCGTCGAGCTCCCTGATGGCGACCTCGCCAGTCAGGCGCGGGGCAATCTGCGCAGCCACAGGCTGCGCCGTCACAGCCAGCAGCAAGGCCAGCGTCACCAGCCAGGCCACGTGCGCGAACATCGCGCAACCGAAGCCGGCGTGCCCCGTGCGCCATGACCATCCCGGCACGTCGCTGCAATCACTCATTGGAACAATCCTCCAGCTCCGGCTGGCACCGCTGTTGATCCTCCGGCAACAGGATGCCCGAGGGCACGATGCCGAACGAACGGTAGTTGGCGGAGATCACGCTGGGATCGATGTAGGCATCGCCACGATTGTTGGCATTCTGCGCGCGGCTGGTGAACAACGAAGTGGGTACGTTGACACTCAGCTCACCCACCAGGGGGAGGATGTTGCCCTGGCGGTCCACCGCATAGAAATAGGCAGGCGGCTCGCCGACCATGGCAACGGTCTGGTCGCCGGTGCCGATCACGTAGACGGGCAAGTCGGGAGAGCCGATCTTGCCGGTGGCGGAGAACGTGCCTAGCCCGTCGTACACCGGGGTCTGGCCCTGCTCCAGCAGATCGCCTCCGGTGACGGCCAGATACAGCGCCGCTGTGCCCGCATCCACGCTGTAGCTGCTGCCGCCGACTGATGCGAGTGTCAGCGTCTGGGCGTTGGTCAGGCTGAAGCCTGCGGTCGAGGAAAAGTTGCCCAGCGTGCCGATCCGGTTGGCCACCGGCTGGGTGCTGCTGCCCAGCGTGGTGATGCCGGTGGCGCTGCCACTGAGCGTACCGGCGGTGATCGTGCCGCCGCGGCCTTCGTTGATGATTCCAGCCGAATGCAATGTGGTCTGCGTACCGCTCACCGCACCATCGATGGCCAGATCACCCGCGGTGGTGGCGAGCGTAGTGCTGCTGCCGCCATCGAGCGGCCCGGTAACGGTGAGCGACTGCGCGTTGGAGAGGCCGAAAGCGGAAGCGCTGAAGCTGCCGAGCGTATCGATATGATTGGCCCCGAGCAGCGAGGCGGCACCGCCCGAGCGGCCCGTCAGCGTGGCAGCAGTGATCGCGCCGCTGCTGCCCTCGTTGATGCCGCCCGCCGACTGCAAGGTGGTCGTGATGCCGTTCACCGCGCCGTTGATCGCCAGATCGCCGGAAGTGGTGGTGAGCGATACGCTCGTGCCGCCGTCGATCGGCCCGGCCACGTTCAGCGCACTGCCGTTGGTGAAGCTGAAGCCCGCAGCGCGGAACCCTCCCAGCGTGCCGACCTGGTTGGCCTGGTTGAGCATGGTGTCGCCCGACGACTGCCCGCTCAGCATGCCGGCGAAGATCGCGCTCGCACCGCTCTGGCTGATATTCCCGCCGGAATTCAAGACGACCGCGTTGCCCTTGATCGGACTGGACAGCACGAGGTTTCCGGCCGATCCCAGCGTGACCGCGTTGCCGGCCAGCGCAGCGTTGATCGCGAGCTGGCCGCTGGTGGTGGTCAGGCTGAGGTTGCCCTGGTTGTTGGTGGTGGTGAGGGGCCCGTTGACCGCCAGCGACTGGCCGTTGCTCAAGCTGAAGTCGGCCGCGCTGAAAATGCCCAGCGTGACGATGTGGTTGCCTCCCGTGAGCACGGCGTCGCCGACCGAACTGCCGCTGAGAGTGGTCGCCGTGATACCCGAACCGGTCTGCTTGATGTCGCGCCCGGACCTCAGCATCACGTTCACCGCATTGAGGTCGGAAGCCAGGATCAGGTCGGAGGTGTTGCCGGCGGTGGTCAAGCTGAGGTCACCGGCACCGCCGTTGACGTCCAGCGGGCTGTTCACAGTGAGCGTGCCGATATCGTTCAAGCTGAAGTTGCCGCCGCTGCCGAAATGGCCCAGTGTGGCCACCTGGTTGGCACCGCCCAGCGAGACGCCTCCGGCCGCGCTGCCGGACAGGTTGGCCGCCGTGACGCTGCCGTTGCTGCCTTCGCTGACCGCACCGGCCGCGGACGCCAGGGTGGTGTCGCCCGCGCCGCTGCTGGTCGCCGCATTGATGACGAGGCCATCCTGGCCGGACAGATCGATGGCGGTGCCGCCGAGCGTGCCGTTGATGGTCAGCGCGCCGGCGGTGGTACCCAGCGATACCGCGCCATTGCCACCTGTGACCGGCCCCGTCACCACCAGGGCGCGGGCATCGTCGAGAAGGAATCCGCTACCGCTGCTGAAGGCGCCCAGCGTGGCGATCTGGTTGCTGCCGCTCAGCGCGGCGCCTCCGGCCGCGCTGCCGGACAGCGAGTCCGCGCTGAGCACACCGCCGTTCTGGGTGATGTTGCCGCCCGAGACCAGCGTGAGGCTCCGGCTGGCCACGTTGGTGGCCAGCGCCAGATCGCTGGCGGAACTCAGCGTGATCGCGCCGCCGCTGAGATCCTGGTCGACGTTGAGTGCGCCGCTGGTGGTGACCAGGCGAATGCTGCCGGTGCCGCCCGTGGTCGTCAGCGGGCCGTTGACCGTCAGCGCCTGCGCGTTGGTCAGGCTGAAGCTGGCTGCATTGAAGGCGCCCAGCGTGCCGATCAGGTTGGCGCCGTCTAGCGTGGTGTCGCCCGTCGAGCTGCCCGTCAGCGTGCCGGCCGTGATCGCCCCCGCAGACTGCGTGATGCTGCCGCCCGAGTCGAGCGATACCGTGGCCGCCGTCAGGTTGTGCGCCAGGGCCAGGTCGGAAGCCGAGGTGAGCGCGAGCGCATTGGCCGCCAGGTCGGTATTGAGCGTAAGCGCGCCGGAGGTCGTGGTGAGGCTCAGTGTGCCCGGGACCGTCAGCGGGCCATTCACGGCCAGCGCCTGCGCGTTGGTCAGGCTGAAGCTGGCTGCATTGAAGGCGCCCAGCGTGCCGATCAGGTTGGCGCCGTCTAGCGTGGTGTCGCCCGTCGAGCTGCCCGTCAGCGTGCCGGCCGTGATCACT
>NZ_JBHSNG010000044.1:0-16169 GCF_042657005.1 Rhodanobacter terrae | reverse complement strand
TCCGAGTCATCCAACGTCGCGCCTACGGACTGCGCGATGAGGAGTACCTGCGACTGAAAGTGCTCACCTGCATGCTGCCGGAGCTGTGAAATCGCGCGAATCTACCCACACGACTTCACGAAGACCCTTCTTTGTTTGGCAGCGTCATCCCAATCCGTATTCCGGACCGAGCGCGCTTCGATCACGCCTCGACGAGCTTCACTCTTGCGAAGTTGCGCTTGCCCACCTGCACGACACCTTCGAAACCGGCAGCGAATACGCGCTGTGCATCTTCCACGACTTCGGCGTCGATGCGCACGGCGCGCTCCTTCAGCTTGCGGCTGGCTTCGGAGTTGCTCGCGGTCAGCCCGGCCGCGCTGAGCAAGGCTGTCAGACGCATGCCTTCCGCCGGTACGACGATGTCGACCTGCGGCAGCAATGACGTATCGCCTTCGCCGCGCACGACCGCGTGCCAGCCGGCGAGCGCCAGTTCGGCAGCGGCTGCGCCATGGAAGCGCGCCGTCAGTTCGCGTGCGAGGCGCAGTTTGGCATCCCGCGGATTGAGCACGCCGCTGGCGATGTCTTTCTTCATCTGTGCCAGTTCATCCAGCGACACCTCGAAGCTCAGCAGTTCGAACCAGCGCCACATCAACTCGTCGCCGATCTTCATCGTCTTGGTGACGATGTCGATCGCGGGCTCGTTGATGCCGATGTAGTTGCCCAGCGACTTGGACATCTTGTTGATGCCGTCCAGGCCTTCCAGCAAAGGCATGGTCAACACGATCTGCGGCGGCTGGCCGTGGTGCTCCTGCAAGGCACGGCCCATCAGCAGGTTGAACTTCTGATCGGTGCCACCCAGCTCGACATCGGCCTTCAGCGCGACCGAGTCGTAGCCTTGTACCAACGGATACAGGAATTCGTGGATCGCGATCGGCTGCTGCGCGGCGTAGCGCTTGGTGAAGTCGTCACGCTCGAGCATGCGCGCCACGGTGTGCTGGGCGGCCAGCTTGATCATGTCGGCCGCCGACATCTGGCCGAACCACTCGGAATTGAAACGCAACTCGGTGCGCTCCCTGTCCAGCACTTTGTAGACCTGTTCCGCGTAGGTTTCGGCATTCGCCAGCACATCCTCGCGAGTCAGTGGCTTGCGGGTGACATTCTTCCCGGTCGGATCGCCGATCATGCCGGTGAAGTCGCCGATCAGGAAAATGACCTGATGACCCAGATCCTGAAACTGGCGCATCTTGTTCAACAAGACGGTATGGCCGAGGTGCAGATCCGGTGCCGTCGGGTCGAAGCCGGCCTTGATCCGCAATGGCCGGCCGCTTTTCAGCCGCTCGGCCAGATCCTCCCGCTTGATGATTTCGTCGGCGCCGCGCGCGATCGTGGCCAGCGCCTGCTCAAGCTCGCTCATGTATTCCTCTCAGGTGACAATGGGCAACCGGAAACTCGGTCGTGCCGTTGCCGTTAATTGTGTGTTAACCGGGAATATCGTGCAAACCCTTGATGGAAAAGGCGTTGACGCCATTTACACATGACCGTTATGGTACGCGCAGTTTGTTACTTTGTACTGCGGGCGTTGAGAGCATGGCTGAAGAAAAGCAGGGGTCGCGGCATGCCCGCAAGCTGGCGATCTGCCGCAAGGCACAACGCCGGCACTCTCACTTCTACGAGCGCTGCTCGCATTGGTCGTTCAACCGCTCGGCCGAGATCGAGCCCATTCGCTGGCATCGCGAACGTTTTGTACTCGCCGGTACCGCGCTGCTGATCACCTTGCTGTCCGGTTTCATCATGCCTGCGTGGGCCAGCGCTATGCGTCCCGCGCCCGAGCCGGTAGTGCATTCGCTATTGCCGCTGGCACTGCCGCGAATCGCGCCGACCAACGCGACGGCTCCCGCCGTGGACGACTGGCAGGTGGTGCGGGTGCAACCAGGCCAGACCTTGTCGGATATCTTCAACGCCCGCGGTCTCGGCATGGCCGACCTGCAAAAGGTGATAGATGCATCCGGCAATGCGAAGTCCGCGTTGCACGACATCCGGCCTGGCCAGGAGTTCGATTTCCTGCTTGACAGCGACGGCAGCCTCAAAGGCTTCCGCTTCGACCAGGATCAGGCCAATCGCGCGATCGTTCGTTTCGACGGCGCGCAACCCACCGTCTCCATCCAGCAGCGCGACATGGATCTGCGCGAGCAGGTGGCGCACGGCGTCATTCACAGCAGCCTGTATGCCGCTGGCGACGAGGCCGGCTTGAACGCAGCGATGGTCGGCAAGCTGGCCGACCTGTTCAAGTACGACATCGATTTCGTGCAGGATCTACGCGTCGGCGACAGCTTCACGGTGATCTATGACGACGTCTACCGCGACGGCGTGCGCTACGGCGAAGGCAACATCGTCGCCGCCGAATTCACCAACCAGGGCAAGCGCTATACCGCCTATCGCTTCAAGAAGGCCGACGGCAACTACGGCTGGTTCAGCGAGGATGGCCGGCCGATCCAGAAGTCGTTCCTGCGCATCCCGGTCGACTTCACCCGGATCTCCTCGACCTTCAGCGCGGCGCGCCTGCACCCGATCCTCGGCCTCATGCGCGCGCACAAGGGCGTCGACTACGCCGCCCCCACCGGTACGCCGATTCATGCCGCCGGCGATGGCGTGATCAAGTTCAAGGGCTGGATGAACGGGTACGGCAACTTCGTGATCATCCAGCACAACAAGACGATCAGCACGGCCTATGGCCACATGTCGCGATTCGCCAATGAGCGCGTCGGGCAGCATGTCAGCCAGGGGCAGGTGATCGGTTTCGTGGGCATGACCGGCCTGGCCACCGGACCGCATTTGCACTATGAGTTCCGCGTCAATGGCGTGCAGCGCAATCCGCAGACGGTAACGCTGCCGCAGCCCGAACCGTTGCCGGCGGTCCAGCTGGCGAGGTTCCGGGCCCAGGTGGTGAAACCGCAGCTGGCGCGGCTGACCGAACTGGATGCCCGCGTCAGACTGGCCCGCACGAACACTCCCGCCCGCAGCGACAACTGAGCGAAACGCGAGCGTGAATGACGCTAAGGCGCTTTATCTCGGACTGATCTCGGGTACCAGCGCGGACAGCATCGATGCCGTGCTGGTCGACTTCGCACGCGGAGCACCGCAGGTTCTCGCCATCCATACCCACCCGTGGCCACCAGTCCTGCGCAAACGCATTCTCGCGCTTGCGCAGGGCGAGGCCGCGCTGGATCTGGATGCATTTGGACGGCTGGACGTCGAGATCGGCCGCTGCTTCGCCGACGCTGCCCTGCAATTGCTCGAGCAAAGTGGCACGCCGGCGGACGCGGTGCGGGCGATCGGCTCGCACGGCCAGACCTTGCGCCATCGCCCCGGCGGCGACTATCCCTTCACCCTGCAACTGGGCGATCCGACCACGATTGCCGAGCGCTGCCGCATCGACGTGGTAGCGGATTTCCGGCGTGCCGACGTCGCCGCGGGCGGGCAGGGCGCTCCCTTGTTGCCGGCGCTGCACGCGATGCTGCTGGCCCGCCCCGGCCACGCGCGGGTGGTCCTCAACCTCGGCGGCATTGCCAATATCACCGTGCTCGGCGCCGAAGGCAGCGTGCGCGGTTTCGACACCGGCCCGGCCAACGGCCTGCTCGATGCCTGGTGCCTGCGCCATCGTGGCGAGCCGTTCGACCGCGACGGCATGTTTGCGGCCAGTGGCCGGCTCGATGCGGACTTGCTCGATGCCTTGCTGGCCGACGATTACTTCGCGCTGCCGCCGCCGAAGAGCACCGGGCGCGAACACTTCCATCTGGACTGGCTGGCCATGCATGCGCCACTGGCTGGGCTGGATCCTGCGGACGTGCAGACCACCTTGCTTGAACTCAGCGCACGCAGCATTGCAGAGGCGATCGCGCAGCACGCACCGGGCGCCGACGAAGTGCTGGTTTGCGGTGGCGGCGTGCATAACGGCGCACTGATGCGGCGACTGGGCCAACTGCTGGCGCCTCGGGCTCTGCACAGCACCGCGCGCCACGGCATCGATCCGGATTTTCTCGAAGCCACCGCGTTTGCATGGCTGGCGCGGCAACGCCTGCTCGGTCTGCCCGGCAATCTGCCGGCGGTAACCGGTGCGCACGGGCCACGGGTACTGGGCGCGATCTACTCCGCGCCCAGGGCAGGCTCGCCGGAACGGATACTTTCGGGCGCCAGCTGAGTCGGATTGGTCTGCGCCAAGGCGTGCAGCGCCTCCTGGAATGCGCCCTGTTCCGCAGCTTCCCAATGGCCTCCGAGCACGGCCAGCGCCTGCGGATCGCGCAGGCTTTCGCTGCACGGTTGCGCAGCCGATATGCCCAGGCCGTTGCGCAAGGCGTGCAACAAGACGTCATTGATCGACCATTGACGGTCTCTTGCCAGCGCCTTGATGCGCTCGACCAGCAAACTGTCGATGTGCTGAAGGACCATGTCCGGCACAGGCGTCACTCCGTGTTGCGCAGGGAACCGCGTCTCCCTCGTGCTGGTTAGGAATTCTGACCGATCCCGCAGCCACTTCCGTGGCCTGGTTGGCAATCTCAGTGCGGCTGGGCCAGTTCGACGCGGTGGATCGCATGGCGCAACACGATCACCAGCAGCAGTCCCGGGATCGCCGACAGGACCGTGATGACGAAGAATGTCGACCAGCCCACCTGTGGCACCAGCCATGCCGACAGCGGTCCGAGGAACACCCGCCCCACCGCCGACAGCGAGGACAGCAGCGCGTACTGGGTCGCGGAGAACCGCATGTTGCACAGCCCTGTCACCAGCACCACGAAGGCGGTGCTGCCCAGTCCGCTGAAGAAATTCTCCAGTCCCACCACGGTGGCCAGCGCATAGATGTCCGGGCCGCTGTGCACCAGCCAGATGTAACCGAGGTTCACCAGCGCCTGCGCCACTCCCAGCGCCAGCAGCGCGGGAAACAGCCGCATCCGCGTCACGACCCAGCCGCCGGCCAGCGCACCGAGCAGGCCGGCTATCAAACCGAAGGTCTTGTTGATCGCCCCCAACTGAGTCAGCGAGAACTGCGGTACACGCAACAGAAAAGTGGTCGACAACGACAATGCGAACGCATCACTCAGCTTGTACAGCACCATCAGCGCCAGCCACGCCAGCGCCACCTTGCCGTAGCGCGTGAAGAAGTCCGCAAACGGCTGCACCACCGCCTCAGCGAAGCTCCGCGTGGGCCGCTCGCCCGGCGCGTCGGGCGACGACACGGTGACCAGCATCGAGCCCAGCATCAACGCGCCCATCAAACGGTATACCCAGGCCCAGCCCAGATGGTCGGCGAGGATCAACGCCAGCGCACCGGAGACCAGCATGCCCAGCCGGTAGCCGCCCTGCGAGAACGCCGTGCCCCAGCCGCGTTCGGCTGGCGGCAGCAGATCGGTGCGGTGCGCGTCGTAAGCGATATCCTGCGTGGCCGAGGCGAACGCCAGCAGCACGCCCAGGAACGCGATGGTGGTCGCCGCACCCTGCGGCGTGTAGAAACTCATGCTGATCAGCGCCGCACCGCAGAGCAATTGCATCAGCAGGATCCAGCCGCGGCGTCGACCGAGAAACGGCAACGGCAGGCGATCCAGCAGCGGCGCCCACAGGAACTTGAACACGTAAGCCTGGCTGATCAAGGTGATCCAGCCGATGGTTTTCAAACTCATCCCGGCCGTGGTGAACCACGCTTGCAGCGTGCTCAGCGACAAGGCCAGCGGCAGGCCGGAGGCGAAACCGAGCAGGCCGATGCTCAGTACACGCCAGCGACGGCCCGGCACGGCCTCTGTCGTCGGCAACACCGGCTCAGTCGGCATAGTCCACCGTATAGGGCGCGTGGTCGGAGAACCGCTGTTCGCGATAGATCGAGCAATCGCGCAACCGCGCGCGCAGCGACGGCGTGCAGACCTGGTAGTCGATGCGCCATCCCACATTGTTCGCGCGGGCCTGGCCGCGGTTCGACCACCAGGTGTATTCGACGGCCTCGGGCTTGATCGCGCGGAAGCTGTCGACCCAGCCGCGCTGCTGGAACAGCAGGTCCAGCCATGCGCGTTCCTCGGGAAGACAGCCGGAATTCTTCTGGTTCGAGCTCCAGTTCTTGATGTCGTTCTTCGTGTGCACGATGTTCCAGTCGCCGCAGATCACGTAGTCTCGGCCACTTTTCAACCACGCGTCGAAGATCGGGGTGATCCACTCCATCGCCTTGAACTTGAACTGCTGGCGCTCGTCGCCCGACGTGCCGGACGGGAAATACAGCGACACCACCGACAGATTGCCGAAACGCGCCTCGATGTAACGGCCTTCGTTGTCGAACTCGTCCCAGCCCAGCTCGGTCAGCACCTGATCGGGCTCGCGCCTGGCGTAGATCGCCACGCCGCTGTAACCCTTCTTGCTGCTGGCGTCGCGATAGAAACAGTGATGCCCGTCGGGGCGGAACATCGGATCGCCCAGCTGATCCTCCTGCGCCTTGGTTTCCTGCAGGCAGACCACGTCCGCGTTTTGCTTGCGCAGCCAGTCGAACACGCCCTTGTTCGCGGCCGAGCGGATGCCGTTGGCATTGAGGCTGATGATGCGCATGAAGTCTCCCGGCTCGTGATGGGTGATCATAACAACCAGAGCGCCTCTGACCAGCGTCAATGGAAGCGGACAAGCCTGAACCGCCGCACTCATGTCGCCTTGCGGCTGTCTCTGCGCGCGGACTTCCTGACGGCGGCGGGCTGTACCATGTCCGCCGTTCCGGACCGCGGCATCGGTTGCTGCGGGCCCCGCCCTGATCCCGGCCACCTGCGAGACGACTGTGCACGACTACCAGCGCGACTTCATCGAACTCACCCTGCAGCGCGAAGTGCTGCGCTTCGGCGAGTTCACCCTGAAATCCGGCCGGCAAAGTCCGTATTTCTTCAACATGGGCCGCATCGATACGGGCGCCGCGCTGGCCCAGCTCGGACGCGCCTATGCCGCCGCGGTGGTCAATTCCGGTGTCGCCGTCGACATGTTGTTCGGCCCGGCCTACAAGGGCATCGCACTGGCCGCGGCTACCGCCATCGCGCTGGCCGATCAACATCAACGCGATTTGCCGTGGGCGTACAACCGCAAGGAGGCGAAGGATCACGGCGAAGGCGGCGTGCTGGTCGGCGCGCCGCTCGCGGGCCGCGTACTGATCGTCGATGACGTGATGACCGCCGGCACCGCGGTGCGCGAATCGCTGGCGCTGATCCGTGCGCACGGCGCCGAACCGGCCGGCGTGCTGATCGCCCTTGATCGGCAGGAACGCGGCCAGGGCGAGCGCTCCGCCGCGCAGGAAGTGGCCGCCGACTACGGCATCCCGGTGATCGCGATCACCAGCCTCGACGATGTGCTGGCTTACGCCGGCGAACACCCTCGGCTGGCCGCCGAGCACGCCCGTCTGCTGGCTTATCGCGAACGCTACGGAGTTCAAGGTTGAGTTCACCCACACGGACGTAAACTCCAGCGAACCCGGTTACCGCGGCTACCGGTGCCGCGGCGCCGAGCTGGGCAATGCGATGGCGCCGGCTATACTGGGAGACAAGGGAGAATCCATGCGCAAGTCACCGCTTTTTTTTGCTGCTGCTGTGCTGCTCGCCAGCCTGTCGGCGCACGCCCAGAACACCGGCAACATCCGCTATAAATGGCACGACGGGCAAGGCCTGATGCATTTCAGCGACAGCCTCACCGCCGAAGCGATGAAGTACGGCTATGACCTGGTCAACGACCGTGGCCTGGTGGTACAGCACGTGCCGCGCCAGTTGACCCCCGAGGAACGTATCGCCGCCAACAAGCTGGCGGCCGAACAGGCGGCCAAGCAACGAGCGGCGCAGGAAATCGCCAGCGCCGAAGCGCAGATGCTGGCCGCCTATCCGGACGAGGCCTCATACAAGCTGTCGCTGCAGCAACAGCTGGATACGATCGACCAGCAGATCCATACCACCCAGATCAATCTGCGCAGCCAGGAAAAGGCGCTGACCGACTTGCTTGGCCGCGCGGCCGACCTGGAGAACGCCAAGACACCGGTGCCGAAGTTCCTGGTCGACAGCATCGCCCAGCAGCGCACCATCGTCACCGAGCAGCGCAATGCCCTGCAGCATGAACAGGCCTTGCGCACACAGACTGTGCAATTGCAGGCCAAACAGCTGGCGCGATATCGCGAGATCAAGGCGGCGCAAGCGCAGCCCACGGAGTAGCCCGCATGTTCAGCGAACAGCCGGCATAAGCCGCCTGTTGATTCGGCTCAGAACGGCAGTTGCAGCTTGGAATCCACGGCGAGCAGCTGCTGCCTGAAGACCTGCTGGATGCGCTTCAACGCAACCGCATCGTCCGCCTCGAAACGCAGCACCAGCACCGGCGTGGTGTTGGATGCGCGGACCAGTCCCCAGCCGTCCGGCCAGTCCGCGCGCAGTCCGTCGATGGTGGTCAGCGCGGCATCGTCGAAGTTGGCCTGCTGGCGCAACTTGTCCATGAAGCGGTAGTGCTCGCCCTCGGCCAGTTCGACCTTCAACTCGGGCGTGGAGACGCTTTTCGGCAACGTGGCGAAGATTTCTTCCGGGCTGCGCCCCTGCAGGTCGCCGGCGAGGATTTCCAGCAATCGGGCGGCGGCGTAGATGCCATCGTCGAAACCGTACCACCGCTCCTTGAAGAAGAAGTGCCCGCTCATCTCGCCGGCCAGCTCGGCGCCGGTCTCGCGCATCTTCGCCTTAATCAGTGAATGGCCGGTGCGCCACATCAACGGGCTGCCGCCGGCATCCAGGATCTGGCCCTTCAGGTGGCTGGTGCACTTGACGTCGTAGATGATGGTGGCGCCGGGCTGGCGCGACAGCACGTCGCGTGCGAACAACATCAGCAGGCGATCCGGATAGATGATCTCGCCGGACCGGGTGACCACGCCCAGACGATCGCCGTCGCCGTCGAACGCAATGCCCAGATCGGCGCCGGTCCGCTTTACCGACAGGATCAGGTCCTCGAGGTTGTGCGGGTCGGACGGATCCGGGTGGTGATTCGGGAAATTGCCGTCGACGTCGCAGTACAGCGTGATCACCTCGGCACCGACGCCCTCCAGCACCTGCGGCGCGATCGCGCCGGGAATGCCGTTGCCGCAGTCGACCACGATCTTCAGGCGACGCTCGGCCAGCACGTCGGAGACGATCTTTTCGATGTAGTCGGGCGCCACATCGACTTGGCGCAGGCTGCCATGGCCGTCGCTGGCCAGGGCGCCGCCGACGATCCGCTGGTACAGATCCTGGATCGCGCCCTCGGACAAGGTCTCGCCGCCGACCACGATCTTGAAGCCGTTGTAGTCCGGCGGATTGTGGCTGCCGGTCACCGCCACGCCACAGCCGGTATTGAGGCGATATGCCGCGTAGTAGACCACCGGCGTGGACACCGAACCGATGTCGATCACATCGATGCCGGCCGCGCGCAGGCCATCGGCCAGCGCGCCGGCCAGCTCCGGGCCGGACTGTCGACCGTCGCGGCCGACCACGATTTCACGCAGACCCTTCTCGGTCATCACCGCGCCGATCGACTGGCCGAGCGCGTGCGCGACCTCCTTGCTCAAGGTCTTGCCGACCACGCCGCGCACGTCATACGCACGGAAGATGCTCGGGTCCACCTCGACCGTCGCAGCTGCGGCCGGCGCGGGTGGCTGGTCAAGCGGTGGCTTCGCCGGCTTGGCCGCCGCGGGGACCTTTTCGATTCTCGTCGGCAGGGCCACTTCCTCGAACTCGGGTGCGGGCATGGCGCGCCGTCGCAAACGCAGCAGATAACCGCTGCCGCCCAGACCCAGCAAAGTCAGCAGTCCGCTCAACAACCACGAGCGCGGCAACACGATGAAGGCACCGGGCAGGCCGGCACCGACACTGAATACGCTGCCGGCGACCGGCTTGCCGGTCGCCTCGGCTTCGGCCGACGCGGAGCCATTCGAAAACAGCTGTACGTTGCCGTGCTCATCGCCCTGGCGGAATTCCAGCCGGCCACCGGCCGGCGAGATGGCATCGAAACGTTTCCGCAACGGAGCGAACGGCAGCTCGACCCAGACCCAGGCCTGCGCCTGCTGTGGCGGCCCCAGCGGGATCACCAGGCTCAATCGGCGATCGCCGTTGCCATAGGAAACGCTCTGCGCCAGCGGTACGCCCTCGGAACTCTGCGCAGCCATCAGCTGGGCCGCCTTGGCGTAACCGAACTCGCGGTAGTTGGCCTTCAATACCTCGTTGAGATCGCCGCTGTACAACTCCAGCTTCTTCGCCTGCGGCAACCGTTGCCGCAGCGCCGCCGCGGACCGCGCCGGATCGCTCATCAAGGTGGCCGGGTTCAGACCAGCCAGCACCTCTTCGACCGTACCGCGCTGCTTGGCGACCTCGTCGGACATCGCCTGCACGGCCTGGTCCTGGGCGAGGTGCACCTGCTCGATCGCGGCGCTTTCATCGGCGATCAGCCAGGTCTGCCACGCACAGAACAGCCCCAGCAGCAGCAAGATGGTGCCGCCGGCCAGCGGCAACAGCTCCCGCCAGTTGCTCTGCAGGTTGCGCAGTCGCTCTTTCGCGATGTTCAACGCCATGCCCCGTCCCCTCGGCTGTGCCTGCGTGCCGGCGCGGCCGGTTTCGGGCCTGCCCGCCTGTTCATTGGATACCGGTCGAGCCAAAACCACCGCCGCCACGTTCGCTCGGCGCAAAAGTGTTCACGACCTTCAACCGCGCCTGTGCCACCGGCACCAGCAGCAACTGGGCGATCCGGTCGCCCACCGCGATGGTGTACGACTGAGTGCTGCGATTCCAGCATGAAATCATCAGCGGCCCCTGGTAGTCCGCATCGATCACCCCGACCAGGTTGCCCATCACCAGGCCGTGCTTGTGGCCCAGTCCCGAGCGCGGCACGATCAGCGCGCACCAGCCCGGATCGCCGATATGGATTGCGAAGCCGCTGGGCACCAGCGCACTTTCTCCCGGCGCCAGCGTCAACGGTGCCTCCAGTGCGGCGCGCAGGTCCATACCGGCGCTGCCGGGCGTGGCGGCCTGCGGCAACGGGATGCTGTCGCCGAGGCGCGGATCGAGAATTTTCAGTTCGACGTCGATCGTCATCCGCGCGCGGCCCGAAAGCGCTCGGCCACCCGGGCGATCAGCTGACGCGCCAGTTCCGGTTTCGCCGCCCGCGGCAATTCGACCGCACCGTCGGCCCAGTACAGCGTCAACGCATTGTCGGCGGTCTCGAAACCGAGGCCGCCGCCCACCTGATTGGCCGCAATCATGTCCAGCCCCTTGTTCCGCAGCTTGCCCTGCGCGTAACTCGCGACATCATGCGTTTCTGCGGCGAATCCGACCAGGAACGGGTGCGCGGTTTGCGCCGACAGGCTGGCCAGGATGTCCGGATTCTCGCTCAGCTGCAGCGACAGGCCGGCGCCGGCGCGCTTCTTCAGTTTTTGCGCGGACACTTCCAGCGGGCGGTAATCGCCGACCGCCGCCGCACCGATATAGATGTCCGCCTGAGCGGCCGCGGTCAGCACCGCCGCGTGCATCTGCGCCGCGCTGCGCACATCGACGCGTCGCGCCACGCCGGCCGGCGTGGACAGGCTCACCGGCCCGGCAATCAAGGTCACCTCGGCACCGGCCTCGGCGGCCGCGGCAGCCACCGCAAAACCCATCCGGCCGGAACTGCGGTTGCCGACGAAACGCACCGGGTCGATGTCTTCATAAGTGGGGCCGGCACTGACCAGGACGTTCAGCCCGGCCAACGACCGGTTGCCGAACGAGGCCAGCAGCGCGTCCCGCAATTCGTGCGGCTCCAGCATCCGGCCCGTACCGACATCGCCGCAAGCTTGATCACCGGCGGCCGGGCCGAGCAGCTGCGCACCGCGCTGGCGCAGCGTGTCGATATTCGCCTGCACCGCCGGATGCGCCCACATTTGCTGGTTCATGGCCGGCGCCAGGTACAGTGGCGCGGCGCTGGCCAGGCACAGCGTGGTCAGCAAGTCGCCGGCCATCCCATGCGCCAGCCGCGCCAGCAGGTCGGCGCTGGCCGGCGCGACCAGGATGCGTTCGGCCCAGCGCGCCAGTTCGATGTGCCCCATGGCCGCTTCGGCCTGCGCGTCCCACAAGCTCACCCGCACGCTCAGGCCGGACAACGCCTGGAACGTGGTCGGACTGACGAAGTGGGTGGCAGCCTCGGTCATCACCACGCGCACCTCGGCATCGAGGTCGCGCAAGCGGCGGACCAGCTCGCAGGACTTGTAGGCGGCGATGCCGCCGGACACTCCCAGCAGAATACGGCGTTGGGCAAGACTCATGTAAGGAGGGCCTGACAATCGGGCAGACGCCTAGCTTACCGGATTCATTCGCCCTGACCGCTGCCCGGCGGCGACGCCGTCCGGCAAATTGAAAGCATGAGCATCCGTGACTGGCCAGAACGCGAACGTCCCCGTGAAAAGCTGCTGACCCTGGGCAGCGCCGCGCTGTCCGATGCCGAGCTGCTGGCAGTGCTGCTGGGCAGCGGCAGCCGCGGCAAGGATGCCCTGGCATTGGGTCGGGAGCTGCTGAACTCGGCCGGCACCCTGGGTGCATTGCTCGGCCGGCCCGACCAACAAGTCCCCGCCAACGGGCTGGGTCCGGCCAAGCGCGCGCGCATTGTCGCCGCACTGGAACTGGCCCGTCGCAGCCTGGCCGAGCAGCTGCAGGAGAAGCCCTGTCTGGGCAACCCTCGCGACAGCGGCGATTTTCTGCGCGCCCGCCTGCGCCATCTCCCGTACGAGGTATTCGGCTGCCTGTATCTGGACAATCGCCACCGCGTATTGGGGTTCGAGGAGCTTTTCCGCGGCACCATCGACGGCGCCAGCGTGCATCCGCGCGAAGTGGTACGGGCCTGCCTGCAACGCAACGCCTGCGCCGTGATCTTCGCGCACAACCATCCCTCCGGCGTTGCCGAGCCCAGCACGGCCGATCGCGCGATCACGCTAGAACTGCGCAATGCACTGCAACTGATCGGCGTGCGCGTGCTCGATCACCTGATCATCGGTAGCGGTGAGCCGGTGTCGATGGCGGCGCGCGGCCTGCTCTGAACCGCGCCATAAAAAAACGGCGTGGAACGAACCACGCCGTTGGGCCGATTGGGGAGGGGAGAGAGCGGCGTCTCCGCTGCCGTTTCATGGAGGGGAGTCATGTCCAGGCGCGAGCAGTGTCGCAGCGCCGCATGACGAACCGATGACATGTGTCGTCCGCATGAAGTGCCGCCAAGTCGCCGAAACTTATGCACAAAAAGGTGATACCGGCCCTTGCCGGTCCTATCGCGATTTTCACCCTAGGTTAATTGACCAACCTATTGAAAATAATGAATTATCCGTGATGTCTAGCCGGCTTCCGACGCGTCGCGACCACTTGGCCGGCGCCAACGGCCGCTTTCCCCACAGACTTATCCACAGGACGGCTAGCCGCAGCGCATCAAAGCTTCTGCATCGCGGAAGCAGGCGCCGCAAGCATTGCCGCCCGGCGTTTCGCCGGCACGGCGGTCTGTTAGGATTGGCGGTTCCATCACGAAATCGACCCCCTCCGTGAAAGAACAGTTGCGCGACCTGGTGCTGCAGGCCATCCAGACCTTGCAAAACGATGCCACCCTGCCCGTCGACCTGACCCCGCCCGGGTTCGTGATCGAGCGCTCGCGCAGCCGCGAACACGGTGACTTCGCCTGCAACGTGGCGATGCTGTTGGCCAAACCGGCCCGTGCGAAACCGCGTGAACTGGCCGACAAGCTGGTTGCCGCGCTGCCGGCGAACGAGCTGGTGGCAAAGATTGAAATCGCCGGGCCCGGCTTCGTCAATTTCTTCCTCGCCGCCGGCGCCTGCCACGCCGAGGTGCGCCGCATCATGGCCGAAGGCGATGCCTACGGCCGCGGCACCGTGGGCCACGGCAGGACGGTCGGCGTGGAATTCGTCTCGGCGAATCCGACCGGTCCGCTGCACGTGGGCCACGGCCGCGCCGCTGCGATCGGCGATTGCCTGAGCCGGCTGCTCGACGCTACCGGCTGGAACGTCAAGCGCGAGTTCTACTACAACGATGCCGGCGTGCAGATCGCGAATCTGGCGATCTCGGTGCAGGCGCGCGCACGCGGCATTACACCGGATGACAGCAGCTGGCCGGACGGCGGCTACCGCGGCGACTACATCGCCGATGTGGCGCGCGCCTATCTCGATCGCGAATCGGTGGTCGCCGACGGCGAGACGGTAATCGCAGCCGGCGATGTCGACGATCTCGACGCGATCCGCCGCTTCGCCGTGGCCAGCCTGCGGCGCGAGCAGGACCTGGACTTGCAGGCGTTCGGTGTGGGCTTCGACACCTACTTCCTCGAATCGTCGCTGTACAGCGACGGCAAGGTCGAGGAGACCGTGCGCGAGCTGATCGCGCACGGCCACACCTACGAGGAGGGCGGTGCGCTGTGGCTGCGCACCACCGATTTCGGTGACGACAAGGACCGCGTGATGCGCAAGTCCGACGGCACCTACACCTATTTCCTGCCCGACGTGGCCTACCACCTCAGCAAGTGGCAGCGCGGCTACGAGCGCGCGATCACCGAACTAGGCTCTGATCACCACGGCTCGCTGGCGCGCGTGAAGGCCGGCCTGCAGGCACTCGACTGCGGCATCCCGGCAAGCTGGCCGGAGTACGTGCTGCACCAGATGGTGACGGTGATGCGCAATGGCGAGGAAGTGAAGATTTCCAAGCGTGCGGGCAGCTACGTCACCTTGCGCGACCTGATCGACGAGGTCGGCCGCGACGCCACGCGCTATTTCCTGATCGCGCGCAAGAGCGATTCGCAGCTGGTGTTCGACATAGACCTGGCCCGCTCGCAATCGAACGACAACCCGGTGTACTACATCCAGTACGCACATGCCCGCGTATGCAGCGTTCTGCGGCAGGCGCCCGAGAAGGGCTTCACGTTCGACCTGCAGGATGGCCTCGCCCATCTGGCCCGGCTGGACAACGAGCACGAGCAGATCCTGCTCACCGAGCTGTCGAAATACCCCGAACTGGTCGATGCCGCCGCGGCAAACCTGGAGCCGCATCTGGTTGCCGCCTGGTTGCGTGAGCTGGCCAACGCATTCCACACCTACTACAACTCGCATCAGTTCCTGGTCGAGGACGCCGCGCTGCGCAACGCGCGCCTCGCGCTGGTGGTGGCGACGCGGCAAGTGTTGAAGAATGGCTTGGCATTGTTGGGCCTGAGCGCCCCGGAGAAGATGTAATGGCAGCACGCAAGGGCAAGGGCCGGCAGGCCGTGCGCAACAACAGCAGCGGTTTCCCGGGCTGGGGCTACGCCGTCATCGGCGTGGTGATCGGCGCGATCCTGATGGCGGTGATGATGCACGGCAGCCTGCTGACCAGCATGAACAAACCCAGCGGCCCGCAGGCGAACCCGCAGGCCACCGCCGAACGTGCGAGCGAACCTGGCGTGGTCGAACCGTCCGCCGGTGAAAGCGCGCCGAAGAAACCGCAATTCGATTTCTACTCGGTACTTTCGGAAAAGGAAGTGCGCATCCCCGACGCTGTGATCAGTGCGCAGGCGCGTGCCGAACAACAGCAGAAGCAACAAGCAGCGCAGCTGCAGGCCCAGCAGCAGGCGGCTCAGCAGGCGGCGACAACGGCGCCGGCGAATGCGCCAGCCGCCGTCAGCGAGAACGTCGTCGCCGCGCCGGCTTCCGCCCTGTCGCAGCCCGGCGCCGGCAGCGGCTACCTGCTGCAGGTCGGTGCATTCCCGAACTCCGCCGACGCGGAAACGCTGAAGGCAAAGCTCGCGATGCAGGGCTTCGTCGCCAACGTGCAATCCGTCAGCATCGGCGGGCAGAACTATAACCGTGTCCGGCTCGGTCCGTTCCATTCCGCCACCGAGCTGGAATCGACCAAGCAGCGGCTGGCTCGTGCAGGGATCAACGCGATCGCGTTGAAGGAAGGCAAGTAAGCGTTTCGCCTGCAGCCGCTACAAAAAGGCCGCGCATCCAGCGCGGCCTTTTTTTGTGGGTCTTCGTGAAGTCGTGTGGGTAGATTCGCGCGATTTCACAGCTCCGGCGGCATGCAGGTGAGCACTTTCAGTCGCAGGTACTCCTCATCGCGCAGTCCGTAGGCGCGACGTTGGATGACTCGGATTTTGTTGTTGAGTCCTTCGACGAAGCCGAGCGAGACTTTGTTCTCGGGAAG
>NZ_JBHSNG010000043.1:0-16512 GCF_042657005.1 Rhodanobacter terrae | reverse complement strand
CGCCGGTTTCGACTGCACGACCTGCTGCCGCGGCTGACGCGCGCGATGGTGCTCTGCAAGCCTTGCCCGGAGCCGATGCTGCGCTTGGCGAGTAATTTTCTTCACTGAGGTTCGACGCTAATCAGGTGCCTCTTACATGGCAGGCTCTTCTGGCAATCCGCGGCGTCCGCTACTTTGGAAACTAGGCCGCTACTTCTCTACTACGGTGCTGCGGCGTACGCAAAAGCCCTTGTGATCGCCTTTACGGGGTGTCAGCCGGGAAACTTGGCCCAGTCACATGGACTGCAGTGTTCCGCAAAAAACGGAGAAAAAATCGCGGACTTCTGCATCAAAGCGAAAGGCGACGGGCTGTTCCAGCAGTTCAACAATGTCGTGGCATCACAGAATCGCATACGCTTTTTCGAGGGTACGAGCGCACGCTCGAAGATCGTTCCTTCCTCGTCGTCTGACAGGCTGGCCAATCTGGAAGTGTCACTAAGCGATTGCTTTGCCCACATTCCTGATTTGCAATCCGTGTACGAGTTGTGCACCGGACGGCCTTCGAATGTTCAGCATCTGCATTTCGACAGTGACTTTCAAAGCAAGGGTGGGTATGGGATTAGGGTCGATATCCCGGAGCTATTTGACAACATCGAGTCGCTACAAAGCCTCGTAAGCGCAGTTAGAGACAAGGTGCCTTTCCTAAAGCACTGGCGACTTAAGGAGGCAGTCAAGGCCTGGGATAACTCGGTATTCCAGTTCGAGAACATTGAGCCGGCCCTGGACGAATTTGGTTTTTTGGCTGGAGACGCAAACCACTATCGCGCAAGTACGCCCGGCGAAGTGTTCGACCCTTTCGAACGTCTTGCACCTCTTGCCGGGGGTTTAGGCGCAAGCTCCGCCTATATAGAAAGTATCAGTGGCGAGCAAATTTCCGAGTTCAGTCTGATGCTGGCCTCGCTTCTTGGGCTCAGTAACCTTGTTCGCTATTCTCCGCACATTTGGACGTCATGCATTTACCGGCAGCCGATCGCTGGTAGACCTGTAGACGACGAACTACTTCCTGTAATTGAAAAGTTTCTTGGGAATGTTACAGATCGGTTTCCCATCTTGGTCACCAATCTTCTGCTTAGTTGAGGTCCCTCACCGACCCAAAGCAGACGTAAAATGTAGCGCAGAATGAGAGCCTCTTCGAGAGTTCTTTGGTTGCATCCATACACTGTGGGGCAGGTTCGGATGAATAATCGCCGAAGTCATAAGCCGTCGCAAAAAGCTGGCATTCTGATCTTGGTAATGGTTAGCGCACCGTTGATCGTCGGTATTGCCGGAATGTACATGTGGTTCATTCCGAATCCCGATTTGAGGCTGATAGCTGCGGTCATTGGCGGAAGCTATGTGCTACTTATTATTTCTCTTAATTCGGTCATAGGGCGCGTCAACTATGCTGAAAGGTGGCGCCAAGCGGGCGGGGGCGCGAAGCTAGCGCTTGGCATGCTTGGCGGCCTGCTTATGATTGCCTTCGGGTCATTTTTGGTGGCCTTCAGATCTGCTCCAGCCGAATTCACCAAGCTGTTCGGTCATCCCACCCATCACGCATTTAGCGTCACAGAGATTTTCAGACACGAATGGGGAGGAAGCGTATTGTGTCCATACACCTTAACGATTGAAAGCCAGCAGGGCGGCAGCAAAACAGACTTTTGCATCGACGCAGAGTCCGCGAATCGCCTTCATGTTGGTGATCAGGTCCAGTTACGCGGTAAAGAAACGCACTTGGGCTTCAAGTTCGATAGCTTTGGCGGTTAAGAGCAATCCCAGTAGCGGGATCTATGTTCGCTTCCACGAACGTCTCTTCTTGGCCGGTCAGCGACCGTTGGTCGCCATTCGCCGATTCGTCGACTGGAGAGTATTGCCCGATGGTCGCTGACCGACCCATTTGAGCCGGTTGCGAACGGCCGCTTTGGGGGAGTCCATTTTTCAGGAAGCAGCGGAAAAATAGCTGCCGTGCGAGCAGACCCGGTGCGATCACTGCGTTCCTCGGGCCTGCAAATGATCGCTGGGTACACGCAGCGAATGTACCGCGGACTGCTGGTCAGTCTGTCGGCCGTGCGACTTGCTCAAGCTGACATCTATGCGAATTTGATATTAGTGCTATCGCACTACTGATATTTATCTATCAATAGACGGCCGGTACTTTGCACTCAGCTATTTCAGGCTGAGGGCAAACCATGAACCAGCGCGTCGTCAGATGCTTTTCCACCGTGATGAAGGCAAGCGTCCTCTGTTTTGCTCTGTGTGCCGGCGCAGCCGTGAATGCAGCCGACCACAGCCCACTGGTCATCAAGGACCAAGGGAGCTTCGCCGCCGGCGGCACGGTGACGACGGCACCGGGGACCTTCGACCCGCGCAAGCCGTTGGATCCAGCCGGCCAGAGCTACCACGGCGACCACGCCTACGCCTTCTACGAAATCCCCGTGAACGCTCGGAAGTATCCGATCGTCATGTTGCACGGTGCCGGTCAGTTCTCCAAGAGTTGGGAAACCACGGCCGATGGCCGCGAAGGGTTCCAGACCCTTTTCCTGCGCCGCAGGTTTGGCGTGTATCTGGTCGATCAGCCGCGTCGCGGCGATGCCGGTCGTAGCATGGTTGAGACGACCATAAAGCCGACGCCCGACGAGCAGCTCTGGTTCAATCAATTCCGCATTGGTCTATGGCCGAAATGCTTCCCGCATGTGCAGTTTTCGTGCGATCCGGAGACGTTGAATCAGTTCTTTCGGGCGATGACCCCGAACACCGGACCGTTCGACGAGAACGTCATCTCGGACGGTGTTGCGGCCCTCTTCAAGAAGATCGGTCACGGCATTCTGTTCACGCATTCCCAGGGCGGCGGTCCCGGTTGGCTCATCGCCATCAAGAACGCGAACGTCAAAGCCATCGTGGCTTTTGAGCCAGGCAGCAGCTTCGTCTTCCCTGAGGGCGAAGTGCCGCCGGCAATACCGAGTGCGTTCGATACCGTCAAGGGCGAGGCCGTTCCCATGAGCCAGTTCGTGGCGCTGACCAGGATTCCGATCCTCGTCATCTACGGCGACAACATTCCCGATCATCCGATCGACTTGCCCGCCCAGGATAGCTGGCGTGCGCGACTACAGATGGCGCGGTTGTGGCGGGATGCCGTCAATAAACATGGCGGCGACGTGACCTTGATACATCTGCCGGACATCGGCATCCGGGGCAACACACATTTCGCCTTCTCCGATTTGAACAACGTCCAGATCGCGGACCTGGTGTCGAAGTTCCTTGCGAGGAAGCATCTGGATTAACGCGCTTCGCGCGACCCCTCGCGAAGTTCTGCGAACCCGTCATTCGCAAAGAACAAGGTAGGAGTTCAAGTTCAAATGAGCGATGAAGTCATCAACAGAAATCGGCGCGAGTTCCTTGGAACCACCGCCTTCGTTCTCTCATCAGTTGCACTAGTAGGAGTTCCGGCAATGACCACTACCGCTGCCGCAGGCACCACCTTCGACTACAAGAAGAATCCGTTCACGCTGGTGTATGCCGACGCCATCACGAAGAACGAGCCGGGCAAGGTCAACATCAACATCCACCCGGTCAACTACGATCTCAACAGCCTGAACGTCGTCGCCAACGTCTATACCCCGGCCAACTACGATCCGACGAAGAAGTACGCCGCGATCGTGGTCGCCCACCCCAATGGAGGGGTGAAGGAACAGACCGCCGGCCTGCATGCCCAGCGTCTGGCCGAACAGGGCTACATCACGATCGCCATGGATGCTGCGTATCAGGGTGGCAGCGGAGGCGAGCCGCGCAGCGTGGACAAGCCCCAGTTCCGCACCGAGGACATCCACGGCGCGGCGGACTTCATTACCCGCTATCCGGGCGTCGATCCCGAACGCCTGGGGTTGCTTGGCATCTGCGGCGGCGGCGGGTATTCCTTGAATGCCGCCAAATCCGACAAGCGTTTCAAGGCGGTGGCGACGCTGAGCATGTTCAACTCCGGTCGCGTCCGCCGCAACGGCTTCGCGGATTCGCAGTTGAACACGATCCAGCAACGCCTCAAGCAGGCATCGGACGCGCGCGCGCAGGAAAAAGCCGGCGGAAAGATCCTCTATGCCGGCGACGCGGACATGACCGACGCGCAGATCGCCGCCCTGCCGTTCGATATGTACCGGCAGGGCTACCAGTACTACTGGCGCACCAACGCGCATCCCGGCTCGACCTTCAAGTACACCATGAGCAGCCTGGTCGATCTGATGCGCTGGGATGCCACCGACCAGATCGAACTGATCGAGCAACCCCTGCTGATGATTGCCGGCAGCAAGGCCGACAGCCTGTATATGACCGAGGAAGCCTTCGCCAAGACCACGGGCGCCAAGGACAAGGAACTGTTCAAGATCGACGGCGCCACGCACATCGAAACCTACTGGGTTCCCAAGTACGTGGACGCCACCATCGGCAAGCTGACTCCGTTCTACGCGAGGACCTTGTGATTCCGCGTACTGCGCACGAAATGCGAAGGAACATCATGAAATTGCTTGCATGGGCTCTGGTGTTATCGGGTGCGGTTCTGACTCAAGGCGTGAGCACTCCGCTTCACGCTCAAGAAATGGTATCCCCCATGTCCGAAAAATCCGCACCCACCACCAGTCAGCCACCCACCCGGGCGCAGCAGTTGATGGGCGACATCGACCCCAAGCTCGCGGAACTCACCGACAAGGTGCTCTTCGGCGACGTCTGGGAGCGTAAGCAACTCTCCAAGCGTGACCGCAGCCTTGTCACCGTTGCCGCGCTCATCGCGCTTAATCGACCCGATCAGCTTCGTTCGCACATGGCGCTGGCCCTGCAGAACGGCGTGACCCAAGACGAACTGGTTGAGACGATCACGCAGCTCGCCTTTTATACGGGCTGGCCCAATGCTGTTTCGGCCGTGCCGATCGCGCGCGAGGTGTTCAAGACAGCGGACGCTTCGGCGAACCAGCCCGATCAGGAGGCGCAGACTCGGGAGGGTCGAACGATCACCGTCATACACGCAGGCTCTCAGTCTTCCACTCACGGATCCGCCGACCATTTCACCGGCTCGGTACAGGTGGACTCACGGTTCCAGGCGGAGGCGCCGGCGCGCAGCGGTGGTGCGATCGTGACGTTCGAGCCGGGCGCCCGAACAGCCTGGCACACGCATCCACTAGGACAGACGTTGATTGTCACGTCCGGCATAGGACTGGTTCAGCAGTGGGGCGGCCCGATCCAGGTCATCAAGCCCGGCGATATCGTCTGGATTCCGCCGGGAGTCAAGCACTGGCATGGCGCCACGCGCACGACAAGCATGACGCACATTGCGATCGCGGAAGCCCTCAACGGGAAGTCGGTCGATTGGATGGAGCTGGTGACTGACGCGCAGTATCTGGCGAGTCAGCCCGAGTAACGCAAGGCATCACGGAACAGCGTGAAGGCCGGTGAGCTTTGGCGTCGGCTCGGATAGTAGAGGTGGTATCCCGGGAACGAGGGACACCAGTCCGAGAGCACACGCATCAATCGACCCTCTTTGACGTATGTCTTCACCAGGTCCTCGGGCATATAGGCCAACCCGAGCCCCTTCAGGGCAGCGTCCAGGCGCATGGCGATATTGTTGAACACCAGTTGGCCTTCGATGCGTACTTTCAGCTCCTCCCCTTTCTTTTCGAACTCCCAGGGGAAGAGGCCACCGTAGGTCGGCAGGCGGATGGCGATGCAGTTGTGCCGGACGAGGTCGCGCGGGGTCTTGGGTCGCGGATGCCGGGCGAAGTAATCCGGGGAACCGACCACGGCCATGCGCACATCGGGGCCGATGCGCACCGCGATCATGTCCTTGGCGACCTGTTCGCCTAGCCGGACGCCGGCGTCGTAGCCCTCGGCCACGATGTCGGTCAGGCCATAGTCCACGATGATTTCGATATGAAGGTCGGGATGGTCCGGAAGCAGTTTTGCGAGTACCGGCTGCAGGACCGCGATTGCCGCATGTTCGCCCGCCGTGATGCGCAATCGGCCTGCCGGCTTGTCCCGGAATTCGCTGAGCAAGGCCAGCTCGGTGTCGATTTCTTCGAGCCGGGGAGTGATCACTTTCAGCAGGTGTTCGCCCGCCTCCGTAGGGGAAACGCTGCGGGTCGTGCGCGCCAGGAGCCGGACGCCCAGCCGTTCTTCCAACTGCCGCATGGTTCGGCTTAACGCGGGCTGCGATATGCCGAGCTTGGCCGCCGCACGGGTAAAGCTGCGCTCCCGTGCCACGACCGAAAAAATCGCGAGTTGATCGTAGCTCTCGGTCGACATTTATCCGCTCCGGTTATCAACCCTTTCCGATTATGCCATCTAGTGCTGCCAATCGTTCGAGCCTAAATTGTGCTCATGGAGGACACCATCATGAAGACGCGCAAACTCGGTAACAGCCAACTCGAAGTCTCCGCCATCGGCTTGGGCTGCATGGGACTGAGCCATGGCTATGGGCCTGCCATGGACAGACAGGCGGCGATCACGCTGATCCGCGCCGCCGTCGATCGGGGCGTGACGCTGTTCGATACGGCCGAGGTCTATGGCCCCAACCTCAACGAGGAGGTCGTTGGTGAAGCGCTCGCCCCGGTGCGGGAGCGAGTCGTGATCGCCACCAAGTTCGGCTTCACCTTCGGCGACGACGGCAAGCAGCAGATCCTCAACAGCCGACCTGACCATATCCGCTGGGCCGTCGAAGGCTCACTCAAACGCCTGCGCACCGACGTGATCGACCTGCTGTACCAGCACCGGGTCGATCCCGAGGTGCCGATCGAAGACGTGGCCGGTACGGTCAAGGAGCTGATCGCCGAAGGCAAGGTCAAGCACTTCGGCCTGTCCGAAGCTGGCGCGCAAACCATTCGTCGCGCGCATGCCGTGCAGCCGGTGACCGCCCTGCAAAGCGAATACTCATTGTGGTGGCGCCAGCCCGAGCAGGACATCCTGCCAACGCTGGAGGAACTTGGCATCGGCTTTGTGCCTTTCAGCCCTCTCGGCAGGGGTTTCCTGACCGGCGCGATCGGTGCCGGCACCACCTTCGGCAGCGATGACTACCGCAGTCAGGTACCGCGCTTTTCGCCCGAGGCACTCCAAGCCAACCAGGCCTTGGTGGATTTGCTCGGCCAGATCGCCAAGGAGAAGGGCGTGACACCTGCGCAGATCGCACTGGCTTGGCTGCTGGCGCAGAAGCCGTGGATCGTGCCGATCCCGGGCACGACCAAACTGCACCGGCTGGAAGAGAACCTCGGCGCTGCTGCCGTCGTCCTGACCGATGACGAAAAGCGCAAGCTCGCCAAACTGTTGGAAGAGGTCAAGGTCGTGGGCGACCGCTATTCCCCCGCGCACCAGGCGCGCGTCGGGCGCTGATTCGTGGGAGACAACATGACATCGCCGCATGATCCCGCGCGCCGAGTGGTGGTGACCGCGCTCGCGGGCCTTCCCTTCATCAGCCTCACGGCTCAAACGAGCGACAGTGGCGACGTGCAGAGAACAGGTTCGCGCACGCTCGTGGCTTATTTCTCGCGTTCGGGAAACACACGCGTCGTCGCCGGGTTGATTCACCGAACGTTCGGCACCGATTTGTTCGAGATCCGGCCCGCTCAACCCTATCCGGAGGAATATCTGGAAACGGTCGAACAGGCACGACTCGAACGCGATCGCGGCTATGAACCCGTGTTGGAAGCCAAGGTTTCCAACATGGCCACCTACGACACCATCTATCTGGGCTTTCCCATCTGGGGAGAGACCACCCCACCGGTCATTCGCGCCTTCCTGTCCGCGCACGATCTGTCCGGGAAGACCCTGATCCCCTTCGTCACCCATGGTGGTTACGGGTTGGGGAACAGCCCATCCATCCTCGCCAGCCATGCCCCGAAAGCGCAGCTTCGCCCCGGTTTCTCGATGCAGGCCGATCAGGAGAGGCAAACGATGGAGCAAGTGACCGGCTGGCTGAAACAACGAAAGCAACGAACGGAGTAGACCCATGAAGAACCGCAAACTCGGCAACAGCAATCTGGAAGTCTCCGCCCTTGGGCTCGGCTGCATGGGCATGAGTTCCGCCTATGGCCCGGCCGCGGATAGGCAGGACATGATCACCCTGATGCGCTCCGCGCATGAACGCGGCATCACCTTCTTCGATACGGCCGAAGCCTACGGCCCCTTCGTCAACGAGGAACTGGTCGGGGAAGCGCTGGCGCCGATCCGCGACCAGGTGATCATTGCGACCAAGTTCGGCTTCGAGATCAACCCCCAGACCGGTGAACGCGGCAGCGGCGTCAACAGTCGGCCTGAGCACATCAAGGCCGCAGTTGAAGGCAGCCTCAGGCGTCTGCGCACCGACCGGATTGATCTGCTGTTCCAGCATCGCGTCGATCCGAACGTACCGATCGAAGACGTGGCCGGCGTGGTCAAGGAGTTGATCGCCGAGGGCAAGGTGAAACACTTCGGTCTGTCGGAAGCGGGTATCCAGACGATCCGTCGCGCGCACGCCGTGCAGCCAGTAACGGCTGTGCAGAGCGAATACTCGCTGTTCTGGCGCGGACCCGAAGCCGAGTTGCTGCCGCTGCTTGAAGAACTCGGCATCGGCTTCGTGCCGTTTAGTCCGCTCGGTGCCGGGTTCCTGACCGGCAAGATCGACGAGAACACGAAATTCGACCCGACCGATTTCCGCAATGTCGTGCCTCGCTTCTCCCCCGAAGCGCGCAAGGCGAATATGGCCCTGGTGGATCTGGTCAAGGCGGTTGCCGAGCGCAAGCACGCGACGCCGGCGCAGGTGGCTTTGGCGTGGCTGCTCGTGCAGAAGCCGTGGATTGTGCCGATCCCTGGGACAACCAAATTGCATCGCCTTGAAGAGAATCTCGGTGCAGTCGACCTGGAGCTAACGAGTGGTGACCTCCACGAGATTGGCGTTGCTGCCTCGAAAATCGAGATCGAGGGCGAACGTCTTCCGGAAGCCGCGTTGAAAATGACCGGCCGTTGACCTGAAAAGCCAAAGCTTTTCACCGGTCACTTGAACAAGTCGGAGTTGCACGGTGCAGGCGTGCGCAGATTGCGCACGTCTCTAAGCAGCCGCCCTAACCAGTTCAAGGCCGCCGCCTCCGGCGCCGGTTAACTCCAACGCTAGATCTCTCGGGAGTGGCCGCTTTTCAGCATGCATTTGTAACTGGCGACCGGCCGTTGTTGTTAAGGGTTGTCCGACGCCTGCCCACGCACTGACGTTCCACGTCTGCCGGAGCTGCATCGGGCAGGCGTCGGACAACCCTCAAGGGAGGAAACCGCGGTAATTACGGCGCGAGCGTGGTCATGGCGCGCTGCTATTCTATGGAGATTTGAATAGTGCGGCAGCGGTCACGAGAGGAAATGGGAGCGTGACGGATCCGATGGTGGGTGCTCGTGTGGTCGGTTGAAGCATCGACGAGGCGGTGAAGTGGACCGTGATGGCGGTAGAAAGGCGGCGATGGGTGGCGCAGAAAAAAAGCGGCCCGCATCGGCAGGAACCGATGGCAGCAGGATGGGCCCGTGTCGGCATGGATGACGGAGACGGTGGTCATGGGGGAGCACGTGGCAAATGGTGGCGAGCCAGGATGGCGATGATGAGCATCGGTGCGCCGCAGTGCGGGCAGTGGAAGGTGTCTGGGCGCGGACCGACAGTGGGTTGCGCCGTCGCGGTCGCCGACGGCGCAGGCGCGACGGGCGGTACTGGCGCGCGTTGGGTGAGGAGTGCGCGTGCGGTGGCGAGGTTGTCCCTGCGCTCAGCATTGGCCATGAGTCCGTAGGCGCGGATGCGATGAAAGCCGCGGGGCAATACGTGGAGCAGGAAGCGCCGCATGAACTCATCGGCATCCAGCGTCATGGTCTTGTGGCGCGTGCGTCCCTTGGCGCGGTAATCCTTCCAGCGGAACGTGACATCGTGCTGGTCTATGGCGACCAGCCGCTGGTTGGAGATGGCGACGCGATGGGTGTAACGGGACAGGTAGGCCAGCACGGCGGCCGGACCGGCGAAGGGCCGTTTGGCGTACACCACCCATTCATTGCGGCGCAATGGCGCGATCCACTGGGCGAAGGCGTCGGCCTGTGCCAAGGGCGCATGCTCGCCAAAGAACTGCAGTTGGCCGTTGCGGTGCGCCTGGACCAGGCGTTCGAGGAAGAGCCGCCGAAACAGTCGCGACAGCACGCGCACCGGGAGGAAGAAGCCGGGCTTGCAGGCGATCCAGCGTTGACCGTCTGGCGCGATGCCGCCGCCGGGCACGATGCCGTGCACATGCGGATGATGGGTCATCGCCGAGCCCCAGGTATGCAGAACCAACAGCATGCCGATGCGGGCCCCCAGATGTTGGGGATCGGCGGCGATGGTGAGCAAGGTCTGGGCCGTGGCCTGAAACAGCAGGCGGTAGATCACCGCCTTGTTGGCGTAGGCCAGAGCGCTGATCGGCGCGGGTAGCGTGAAGACCACGTGGTAATAATCCACCGGCAGCAGCTCGGTCTGCCGGGCTTCCAGCCAGCGTCGGGCCAGACTGCCCTGGCACTTGGGGCAGTGCCGGTTGCGACAGGAGTTGTACGCGATCTGGAGGTGGTCGCAGGCGGGGCACTGCAGGCTATGGCCTCCCAGCGCCGCACGGCGGCACTGCTCGATGGCCGACATCACCTTGAGCTGGCCCAGGCTCAGATGGCCGCGCTGTTCGCGCCGCCAGTGCGACCCATGGGCGCGGAAAACATCCGCGACCTCCAGGGCGGGGCGTGCCACGGGCCTATCCGGGCGGCAATCCCTCCAGTGGACTGATCACCTGGCGCAGGATCTCGGTGGCGACCTGCGCGTAGAGCGCGGTCGTCTCCAGCTTCTTGTGGCCGAGCAGCACCTGGATCACCCGGATGTCCACCTTCTGTTCCAGCAGGTGGGTGGCGAAGCTGTGTCGAAGCGTGTGCATCGACACGCGCTTGTCGATGCCGGCTGCTTGCGCTGCGGCATGGATGGCGCGGTTGAGCTGGCGCGGCGTCAACGGATTGACCCGGTTCATGCCGGGGAACAGCCAACCGCCATCGAGCAGCTTGCCTTGGGCGTGCGCCGTGCGCCACCACACGCGCAGCGTCTGCAGCAGCACCGGCGAGAGCATCGCAAAACGATCCCGATGACCCTTGCCCTGATCCACGCGCAAGACCATCCGTTGGCTATCGATGTCGCCGATCTTCAGGCCGACGACTTCGCTGGTGCGCAGCCCGGCACCGTAGGCCACCGACAGCGCGGCTCGGTACTTGTCGTTGCCGGCGCACTCGATCAACCGAGCGACCTCCTCGCGGCTCAGTACCACCGGCAACCTGTGGGGGACGCGCACCGGGCTCATCTTGGCAAGGGCATCGGCACGCTCCACGGTCACCTCGAAGAAAAACTTCAACCCGGTGATGGCCGCGTTGACCGACATTGGCGAGACGCCGGTCTCCACCAGATGAAGCTGATAGCGGCGCAGATCCTCGGCGCTCGCCGTGTCGGGAGGGCGGCGCAAGTAGCCGGCGAATCCGCGCACGGCGCGGACGTAGGCGGACTGGGTCTTGTCGGACAGCTTGCGCAACGTCATGTCTTCGAGCATGCGTTGCCGTAACGGGCTGATGGATTGACGGGGAAGACTCATGGCTGTGCTCCTGTCGTGGTCGAGGCTTATGCCTCGATCCACAACATTGCAGCGCTACCACCCGATTTATAGCGGCACTCAACGGTGCCGCGGACCCCTACCGCGATAGCGGTTTAGTCCTCTGGCCGTTCCCTGCCCTTGCCGAAACTATGGCAACCTTGAAGGATGCGACAGCCAAGGGTCGGCCCAAAGCGAACCCCCTTGGTCACACAGCCATTCTTTGGAATCCCGATGGGAAAGTCCTTCCAGTCGTTCTTTCGTAGCTCGTTGCCACTGTGTGTCGCGCTGCTGCTGACTGCGCCTGCTACAGCCACTGAATCCTCGAATGCGCGCCTGCAGCAAGCCTTGACGCAACTCGCCAGCAAGGCTCGACCCGGTGTACTGGGTGTCACGGTTGTGGATTTGGATACCAGGGCGCGAACGCGGATCAACGCCGATCGCTCCTATCCCATGATGAGCGTTTTCAAGGCGCCGGTCGCCGCGGCCGTGCTTGCACAAGTCGATGCCGGGCACATTTCCTTGAGCCAGAAAGTGACCATCGATCGCCAGGAAGTGGTGAATGGCGCGGCAGTGCCATCCATCGGTATCCAATTCAAGGGCGAGCATATGCGCTTTACGGTCGATCGATTGTTGGTGGCCGCTGTGAGCGAGAGCGACAACACCGCAGTCGACGCTTTGATCAGGCTGGTGGGCGGTCCGCATGTGGTTACTGACTTTTTGCGCAAGCACGGTATCGACGGCATGCGAGTTGATCTGAGCGAAGGCGACGTCAGTCGTATTTTCGAAGGGACAACCGACGAACAGCCCATTTCGGAGAACGAAGCCAAAAAGGCGGAGTTGGAGCGCCTGCGGCGAGGCTATCGCGCGTATCTCGATGACCCGCGCAACCGCACGACGCCGGATGCGGCGGCGAACTTTCTCGAAAAGCTTTGGACTGGCCAGTTGCTCCCTGCTCGTTCAACGAGGCGCTTGCTCGGCTTGATGTACGGTCAGACCATGCCGTCCCGCTTGCGCTCAGGACTACCTGCTAGCGTTCGCTTTGCCGACAAGTGCGGCACATCCTATTCACTGGAAGGTGAGACAGCGGCTTTCAATGACATCGGCATCATGACTGGGCCCGATGGCCACACTGTTATCGTGGCAGCATTTCTAACTGCATCGCGGGCCGACAGAAAGGTGCGGGATGCACTTTTTGCGGAAATTGGAAAAGATGTGGCTGATGCTTACCGTCTGACCGATCAAGGGCCTTAGCTGCGCCTAGCTATTGGTCGTTCTACGCGAACGACCGCTTTGCGGCATGCATTTACAGCAGCCGACCGGCTATTGTTGGCCGGCCCCTGTCGGTCGACCAGGCAGATCAGAGTTGCTTGGGAGCCTAGCAAGTCCGCTTGGCGATGGCCGTCACGTTCGACGCCTGTGATGTGCAGCTAGTTGGCAACAGTGGGCAGTTTGGTTGCCGGCCTTGGTCAGTTTCGCTGGCGAAGCTGGTCAACGTGCTGTGGCGAAGGTGGGCAGGTGGCTGGCGTTTTGCACCATTGGTGGAACACGGCGCCTCCTTTCAGCGAATCACCAGGACCGGCACCGTGGAGTTCGCAAGCACCTTGACCACAACCGAGCCCAGGAAAAGGCTCTTCAATACTCCGCGTCCATGCGAACCCATGACGATGAGGTCGTACTTGCCTCGCTTGGCCATGTCGATGATCTCGATGCCAGGGTCGCCGACGAGCAGCTTTTCGTCGTGGATATGGCCCGCTTCTGTCAGGACGCGACGCGCCCGCTTCAAGGCCGCGTTGCCCCGGTCGGTGTGGAACTTGGCCAAGCTCTGCGCGTCTACATAGCCGGCGATGTTCTCGCTCAGCGGCACATCCACATGGAGCAGGGTTACCTGCGCGCCTTCAGGCCAATGCTTCACCAGGTATCGGGCCGCACGGGTGTTGATGGCGCTTCCATCCACGGGCAAGAGCACTTTCATACACTGTCTCCCAGGTAGCGGTGTCTACCCCGGCGCTGTCAGCCCCGGGTCCGCTCCCATGAAACCGGCAAACCCCTCCAGCGATCTTGATCCACGTCAACGCGATGATGCCGGCGCCGCCATCATCACTCGCTGATGGCCAGCGGTGTATGGCGTGTCAGATGGCGCACAACCTCGAGCCAGATGACGCAACCCGCGAGTATGGACAGCCCGAAGACCAACGTGATCGCGTCAGGCGCGCCAAAGCCCAGCATGGTACGCAGTGCAGGGATACTCATGATGCCGGCCAGCATCAGACCGACCCCGCCGAGCATGCGCAGCAGCCAGGGGTTGTCCGCAAGTCTTCCTCGCCACAGGGCATGACCGAGATCATGGTTGGCGAGCGTCAACAGGAACACTGCCACGATCAGGCCGATGAAAACGGCGGCACGTCCCTGCTCGACACCGATGCCGCGCCCCAGTGCGAATGCGTAGCCAAGCAGCAGGACCGCCGCAAGGCCAATGCCCTGAGCAATGCCGTAGCCGAGGTTGATGCCGCGAAATGGAGACTCGTCGATGGGTCGCGGCGGCCGTCGCATGATCACCGACGAAGCCTTTGCCGATTCGAAGACGATAGAGCAGGCCGGGTCGATCAGCAGCTCGAGCAGAACGATCTGTACCGGCATCAGAAGAATCGGCCAATGCAACAGGCTGGGCACCAGGGCGAGCGCGACGATGGGGATATGCACCGCCACCACGAAGCGGGTCGCCTTGGTGATGTTGTCGTAGATCCTCCGTCCCTGGCGGACCGCCACTACCAGGCTGGCGAAGTTGTCGTCGAGCAGCACCAATGCCGCCGCCTCGCGTGCTACGTCGGTACCCCGTTCGCCCATGGCGACACCCACATTCGCTGCTTTGAGCGCGGGCGCATCGTTGACGCCATCGCCGGTCATGCCGACCACTTCGCCCTGTTGCTGCAGGGTTTTCACCAAGCGCAGTTTCTGGGTCGGCTGCACGCGCGCGCAGACGTCGGCATGGCGCAGCCGTTCACCGAGCTGCTCGTCGGTCAGCGCATCCATTTCCGCGCCGGCGATCACCTTCGGCGCTAGGCTCAGTCCCACCTGAGTGGCGATGGCCCGTGCGGTGGCCTGATGATCGCCGGTCATCATGATGATCCTGATGCCTGCGGTGTGGCATTCGGCGATAGCCGCGGCAACCTCGGGCCTGGGTGGATCGATCAGGCCGACCAGTCCGATAAAGCGGTAACGGAAACCACGCTGGGTTGCCGGCCAGTCGCCATCGCCCCAGGCTGCTGCCGCGACGCCAATCACCCGCAAGCCTCGCTCCGCCATGGCGTGCACCTGGCTGCTCAGTGTGGCCTGCTCGGTGGCCGTGAGGCCGCAAAGCTCGATGATCGCTTCCGGCGCACCTTTGGCGCCAAGCAGATACGGTTCGTTCGGCGCTTCCTGGAATGCCCGTGTCATGGCGAGAAGCTCCGGATCCAGCCCGTACTCTTTCACCGGCGTAGCCTTCGTCGGTGAATACGCCGCCGTTCCGAGCCGGTTTGCACCGAACAGGCGGATGGCCTGTTCCATCGGATCGGCGGAATCGGTAGGGGTCGCCAGCAGCGCGAACCGTAGCAGTGCGTGAAATTCTGGTGGAAGGGCTGCCTCATCGGCCCGAAAGCTATGTCGATCGGCGTACAGCTCGGCCACGCGCATCCGGTTCTGCGTCAATGTGCCGGTTTTGTCCACCGCAAGAACGGTGATCGCGCCCAAGGCTTCGACGGCCGATATTCGGCGTGTGAGCACCTTTTGCCTGGCGATGCGCCACGCACCCAAGGCAAGAAATACAGTCAGGATGACCGGAAATTCCTCAGGCAATATCGCCATCGCCAGTGCGATACCCGACAACAAGCTATCCACCAGGCTATGCCGGTCCCATAGCCAGTTCATCAGCCAGAGACTGATCGCGCAGACCACAGCAGCCACCGCAAAACGGCGCACCAGGCGCCGTGAAGCGTGCTGGAGCCCGGAGGTTACTTCTATCGTCGAACTCAGGGCCTGCCCGATACGGCCAAGCGCTGTGGCGGTGGCTATTGCAGTGACCCGTGCCATGCCGCGGCCTTTGGTCACCACAGTCCCGGCAAAGACGCTGCTGTCGCCAGGATGGGGAACCTTGCGAACGGGCACGGACTCGCCCGTCAGCAAGGACTCATCGGCCTCCAGGTGACCACCGAACACCGCGGCGTCGGCCGCGATGCGATCGCCCTCGCGCAGCGAGAGGACATCGTCCACGACCACTTCCGCGGAAGGGATGCGTGTTTCAAGTCCATTGCGAATGACACGCGCCTGTGGTGCCGACAGGTCGCGCAACGCTTCCAGCGCCCGTTGCGTCTTGCGCTCCTGCACCAGCGTGATGCCAATGATCACCAGCACCGACATCAACAGGAATATCGCTTCGGCGAGATCGCCGAGCGCCAGATAGAGGCCGCCCGCGACAAGCAGCATCAAGAACATCGGCTCGATCAACACATCGCGTGCAATCAGCCATAGCGATTTCGGCTTGCTGCCGGGCAGGGTATTGGGACCGTATCGATCCCGTCTTGCCTTGGCTTCGGCCTGGCTAAGACCATTGACAGAAGACGGCGGGTCAACGACGTTCACGACAGGACTCTGCTTCGATCGCCACGGATTGCATGCTCAATGGGCCAGCAGCAGAGGGATGTCACTGTGCTGAAGCATGTAACGGGTGATGCCGCCCAATATCCATTCGCTCATGCGCGAATGTCCCCACGCTCCCGGAAAATTTCAAGCTAGTTGTCGCCTCAATGATTAATTTTCAGGCGGCTTTTCGTTCCTGGTTACGAGCTGTCGTGATGGCGTCCTGGTCGGGATTCAGATGGACGGTATGGATGCGCGTCCAGTT
>NZ_JBHSNG010000042.1:0-16745 GCF_042657005.1 Rhodanobacter terrae | reverse complement strand
TCCGAGTCATCCAACGTCGCGCCTACGGACTGCGCGATGAGGAGTACCTGCGACTGAAAGTGCTCACCTGCATGCTGCCGGAGCTGTGAAATCGCGCGAATCTACCCACACGACTTCACGAAGACCCCAGAAAGATAAGGGCGACAGCACTTTCTACTTCGCGTGGTCGAAGGAAAAGAACGCATGGTATCTGAGACACGCGACAGCTTCGAATCCCGAGGACAGCAGCGTCGTCAACGTCAGCGCGTCATATCCGAAGGATTTCGCGTGGACACCGATGTCGTCCGTCGATCCGGATGCGATGGCCGAGGTTCTCGAGAAGCACGGAAAGACCAGCAAGTAAAAGGAGTTCGCTATGCCACATTTCAACGAAAGTTCCGCCCTTCTGTTCAAGTGCTGTGTCGAAGCGGGCATCGAATCGCCTGCCGAACTCGCCAACATCATGGGCAACGCCTCGGTCGAGACCAACGGCTTCCGTACCATGCACGAACGCCTGGGGTATTCCTCAGTGGACAACGTAGTAGGTGCGGTGAAGAATGCGGCCGTACGTTACACGCGCGACGAGATTCAGGCAGCTGTCGACAGCCACGATCCGAAAGAAGTCGCAAAGGTGCTCTACGAAGGCCGCTCCGACCTGGGCAACAACCCGCCTGGCGATGGCCACAAGTTTCATGGCCGCGGCTATTTTCAGTACACCGGACGCGACAACTACACGACCTTCGGCAATAAGTTCGGCGTCGACCTCGCGAACAATCCCGATCAGGCGGCCGAGCCGGAGATGGCGGCGAAACTCGCCATCGCCTACTGGAAAGACAAGGTCCCCGAGAAGTACCGCGAAGATGCCAAACGTGCGGGTGCCATCATCAACGGCGGCCCAAACGGCGCCAGCGAACGCGTGACGCAATCGAACCTTTGGAAGGGCACGATCACTGCGGAGATGGTGAAAGGCGTCAAGAACGGAACGATCGACCTGAATCAGCTCGCCAACATGGGCGCTGACGAGCACAGCAAATCGCGCCATGAGGCTCGGGTTAAGCCCAAACCCGGCGAGACCATGCGCAAGGGCGACCATGGCGCCGGCGTCGCCGAGCTCCAAACCAAGCTCGACCAGCTATGTATAAGGGCTCTCACGGCGAGAGTCTGACCAATCGCGACCACAACTTCGGACCGATGACGCACGATGCCGTGCAAGCCTTCCAACGTGCGGACACCTGAAAGACGATGGGGTTGTCGGCCCTGCGACGCACAAGGTCATCGACTTGAAATTGCGTGAAACCACGCAAGGTCAGCCTGCATCGACACTCGCCAACGCCACACACCCCGGCAACGCCATGTATCTGCAGGCTCGGGACGCTGTTCATCGCCTGGATGCACAGCAAGGCCGCGTGCCGGATCGGCGCAGCGACAATCTCGCGGCGGCGCTGGCGGTCGCCTCACACAGTCACGGCATGAGTCGGGTCGACCATGTCGTGCTGAGCGATGACGCCAGCCGTGCGTACGCGGTACAGGGCGATACGAGCTCCCTGTTCAAGCGCTACACCGACGTCAACGTGGCCAAGGCGATCGCCACGCCTGTCGCGCAAAGCAGCGTCCAGTGGCCGCACGATATTCAGCAGCCTGCCCCGGCGCAGATCACGCCGCCCATGCAACAGCAGATGCAGAGCCCGCAGCTGGATCAACCGGTGATGCAGCGCTTGCCGTAGAGCTCTCCGCGATCGCCGGAGCGGGACGGAATCTCTTTTGCTACGTGATGCGAAGAGCGCCCCTCACCCCAACCCTCGGCAACGCCGGGGGAGAGGGGGCCGAGCGGCATCACGCGTTACGGCGGCATTCGCTGCCGACTCTGTAGGGAGCGCTCGACGTCGTTTTGCTATTTCGCGAACCCGTTGCCGGGCCGCACGCCTTTGCGTGTCGGCCCCAAACCATGCTGCAAGGAACCCTGGCCCGGTTTGCGGTTGGCCACCGAAGCCAACTATCCCGCAGCGCCGCCCACACCACGATCGGCCGTCCGCGCCAGACCGCCGCGCCCGGAGAAGGTCCGCCCCGCCCTTGCTTTCGCCACGACGCCCTCCACCTCGTGGCGATGTTCGAGAAAATCAGAAGCTGGCGCGTGCGGCGCATCGTGGCCCGGCACCCGATCGCCGAATCGCTCTGGCAAGACGCGCTCGATCGCTGTGCGCCGGCACGTCGGCTGGGCGCTTCCGACCAGGCGGCGCTGCGCGTGCTGGCGACGCTGTTCCTGCAGAGCAAGTCGCTGGAGCCGACCAAGGGGTTGCAGCTCGACGACGCCGACCGCATTTTGCTCGCGGCCCATGCTTGCGTGCCCATCCTGAAACTGGGTCTCGATTGGTACGACGGCTGGTACAGCGTCATTGTGTACCCGGACGCGTTCATTCCGCGCCGCCCGCACATCGATGCCGCGGGGGTGGTTCACCAGACCGACACCGCGATGGCCGGCGAGGCATGGCGGCGTGGGCCGGTGATCCTGTCGTGGGCGGATGTGCTGAATACCGGTAAGAAACCGGGGCACAACGTGGTGATCCACGAAATGGCGCACAAGCTCGACATGCTCAACGGGGACCCCAACGGCTTTCCGCCCCTGCACCGGCGCATGGATGGCCGCGAGTGGTCGCGGGTCTTCACGAGCGCATGGGATCGCCTGCAGGAGGAGCGGCGCAACGGGGTTGAGCTGCCGATGGACCCGTATGCCCTGGAAAGCCCGGCCGAGTTCTTTGCGGTGGCCAGCGAGCAATTCTTCGAGGCACCGGCCAGCTTGCGCCTGCATTTGCCGGAGGTCTATCGGCAGCTCGAACAGTTTTACCGGCAGCATCCGTTCTGACCTGGAGAAAAACGGGACTGAGGAAGTCAGGCGAACCTCGTTCCACTTCCTCCGTACCGGTTTCCGATCCAGGGAACCCTGAATGATAGAACCTGTCTACCGAGGTCGGCCGCAATACGCGCTGACGGCATGCGCAGGTTTCACGTGGGTAATGGGCTTGAATAAGGCAGTGTCATCGAACGTTCCGGGCAGGTCCGACAGCGACAGGAATGGGATCGTGCACGCGGTCTGGCATGGCTCGACAGCGAAACGCGCGAGACCCTGGGTCGCAGGCGCTGGCGACAGCCACCGCTGACGCGCCCGGCGCTGGCGCTCGCGCTGGCTTTGGTCTCGGTGCTGCACGCGCTGTTCGCGCTGGCGCTGTGGTACGAGATGCAGCCTAAGCCGCCGCATCTGGCGGCGGCGCATATCGACATCGATCAGGTGCTGAGGGTGCGTCTGATCGATGATTCCAGCCAGCCTCGCGCCGGGCAGCCACCCGAGCCACTCACGCTGCCCACGTTGGTGCCCCCGCGGCAGACGGTGGCCTCCCGCGTTCGTCCCGCGATGCACGAGAAGCCACGTCGCGACACGATGGTCGTGCAGGATCATGAAGCGCCCCCTGCGCCGGCGGCCTCCGTAGCCACCTCGTCCGCCGTCAGTTTGTTCGCGAAAGATGGGGCGGTGCGACTGCCGCCCATGGCGGAGACCACCTATGCCACAAACAGCGCCAAGGCCAAGCCGGCCAAGCCCGCGGACGATCGCCAGATCATGCAGCACGACAGCAACCGGATGCACTACAAAGCCACCCGCTTCGAAAAATATTTCCCGCCGCCGAACGAGACGGCCGGTGGTGCGGTAGGTCGCCATATAGGCGATGCGATCAAGGCAATCGCCAAAAGCGTCTGCGATCCCACCAAGAAAAGCACCGCTTCCAACCTGCTGTGCGGCGTGCCTCCCCTGCCACCTTCGCCCAAGGACGGCGACGAGCGCCTCAACCTGCCGCCGCCGTCGCTGGCCGACGATCCGAATCCGCCCAAGCCGCCGCCACTGTCGAGCTGTATCGCCGAGTACAAGGCAGACAAGCCACTGTCGTACGGCTGTCCTCTGGACACGCCCGATCTGGCCTTCAAGGCCGAGATGCGTGAATGCATCGATCTGTTCCGTGCCGGCAAGCGCCTCAAGACATGGTGCCCGGTCGATACACCCCAGCGCGCAGCGGCCGAGTCGTCGACGCCGGCGGCTTCCTCGCGTGCGGGCTTGCAATGAGCATCGTCGAAACCTGACCCGATCAGCCGAGCTCGGATCCGGTCGGCTCGTTGAACGGGCACCCGCCAAGCTGATCACTGCTTTATTGCGGCAGCCTCGCATAGCCGTTCGAGGAAGCCACTGCCGTGCCGCGCAGCGCCTTCGTCCGAAGGTGCAAACTCGGTGATCGTCAGACCGACCAGGTCGGCGGCAACGCTGCGCACCAAAGCAAGTCCGGCGTTGAACGGCAGCCTGCCGTCGGGATAGGCAACATGCGGGAATTCAGCAGGATCGAGCGCGTCAAGATCGAAATGAATGTGGATGGGCCCCGAAACAGCCTGCTCGGCGATGCGTTGCCCGGGTTCCAGCCACCTCAGGTCATGGGCTCGCTGGAACGCCCAATCGCCCTCATCGCCGACATGTGCCGAGACATAACGGAATTGCGTCGCTGGCAGCGGTGTCGAAAGCAACGCCTGCAGGCCGACCGGAGCGGAACCCAGGATCGCGGCCACCGGCATGCCGTGGAAATTGCCGCTGGGCGTCGTGTTCACCGTGTTCGCGTCGAGATGCGCGTCCACCCAGATCACGGTGAGGTCCGGATATCGCCGATGCAGGTAGTCGATGACGGCGATATCGCAAGCGCAATCCCCGCCGGCGGTCAAGATGCGCCCGCGCTGCCTCGCATCGAGGATCACCTGGGCCGAACGGAATTGCTCCGCGATCGCCGTCCAGCGCCGGATACCGCCGCTGGCCTCGCCCTCGCCAGCCTCCGGGACACGCTCGAGCGGCCCGTAGTTGCGGCAGACATCGGCCGCGGCCTGCGCGCCCCGGCGCAGGTGTTCCGGGCGTCCTGAGCCTTGCCACTGCGGATAGGACAGCACCAGATCGAAAGGATGATCGACAGCTTGCACGATTTCGCTCCCGGGAACGTCGGATCAGCAAATCAAAGCGGAGCCCGTTCCGTCTATTTTCCAGCCGCCTCGGTCTCCGCCGCTTTCTGCGCGAGTTCCTTGATCTTGAGAACACGCAACTGTTCGGACTTTTTGAGTCCTTCGCGAGCCTCCTTGATCACTTCGTGGGCCAGATTCTGGCTGGTGTGATGGCGCTTCGCGTCGATAGCGGCATCCAGCCGTTGCTGGGCTGCCTTGATCGCTTTGTCGACACGGTAGAGCGGAGCGTGCGGGTTCGTGGTCAGGGGCGGGTCATAGCTTTTCGTCATGGCATTTCTTCGTGATCAGGACGGCACGATAGCCCGGTTGACCCCGCTCCGCTCGTGTAGCGTCGCTACCCGCCAGGACCAGAATCCAAAAATCGAAACGGGTCGCCATTTCGCCGTTTCGAGAGCCCCTTCCCGGGCGGCGAAATGGCGACCCCGGTTTTCGTCCGGTCTTGCAACGCCGAGCGACTAGAGATCCGCACCACTGAAAGCGAACCAGCGGCCATCGTGGAAGGTGTAGCCGTCGACGAAGTGCACCTCCTTCGGGTTGCCCGCCTTGTCGGTCGTCTTGAGGATGGAATGGGCCGTCGCGGAATCGCCGTGGATCACCACGATGGTCTCGAGCTTCGGGACCTCGCGCGCGTCGTCGGCGACCTGCGGGACGCGATCGATCACGTCCTGCCGCGAGCGGACGAGGCCGGATCGGCTGGAGGTCCGGTAGTCGGGCTCCAGGAGGCACGCCAGATATTTCCGGTGGCCGTGGTATTCGGCGGTCAGCCAGGCCTGCTCGATCCGCTGGATCGTCGTGGCATCGCGTTTCTGGTCGGGCGTGGCGATCCCGACACACGCCGCCGCGGACGGGTCGGCGGCGCGGGCCTGGAAAGCGAAAGCGCAAAGGATCATGGTGCCGGCGAACGCGCTGAGGATGGTCCGGCGAAGCAGGGGTGAGCGAAGCATCGTTGTCTCCTCGGTTGATGGTGCGCTCAGCATTGGGCAGATAGGCCGCACCCGATAAGTGAACGCCGTCATGCCCGCCGCCCATGACAAGCGTCATGGGACAGGATCGCGCCCGAGCGTTAATGTCCGGCCCATGCCCTGGCCGCGCACATCGCTCGATCGCATCCGTCTGCTCGTCCAGGCCGCGTGCGTTCTGATGCTGGCGGCGGGCCTGGGACAGGCCCTCGTGACCCGCCTGCTGCGGCCGGAAACCTTTGCTGCCCACCCGCACTGGGACCTCCAGTGGACGGCCGCCTATGGCGTGCTGGTCGCGGCCTATGTCGCGGCCGAGCTGGACGGCAGCCCGGGCCTGACGCGGCGCAAGGCCGCCCTGTTCTTCCTCGAGGGCTTCGCCGCCCAGTACCTGGTGTGGCTCTACCCGAGCTTCCTGGTGACCAGCATGATCGTGGTGATCGCCTGGCAGGTAGCCTGGATCGCTTCCCTGCGCACGGCGCTGCTGGCGGCGGCCGCCCTGGCCACGGCCCTGGTCGCCCAGAAGTGCGCGGTCGGCGGACAGGGCATGTCGGCGGTGATCCTGGTCTCGAGCTGTGGCTTCCAGCTCTTCGCCATCAGCGCCGCCCACCTCGCCCGCAGCGAGGCCGTGGCGCACGAGCGCCTGGCCCGCGCAAACGCCGAGCTGACCGGCACCCAGGCCCTGCTGACCGAGAGCGCCCGCATGGGCGAGCGGCTGCGCATTTCGCGCGACCTGCACGACGTGCTGGGCCACCATCTCACCAGTTTGCACGTGCACCTCGATGTGGCCGCACGGCTGGCGGAGGGCCAGGTGGCGTCGCATCTCGGCCAGGCGCGCGAAATCGCCGGCGAGCTGCTGGCCGAAGTGCGCAAGGTCGTGAGCCAGGTGCGCGTCCAGCCGGTGGACTTGCAGGCGACCCTGCTGGCGTTGGCCGAAGGGGCGGCCGACCTCGACGTTCGGCTCGTCCTGCCCGATGCGCTCGGCGCGCTGGACGCGCCTCGGGCGGACGCCCTCTTGCGGTGCGTGCAGGAGCTGATCACCAATACCCGGCGGCACGCGGGTGCACGTCAGCTCAGGATAGAGCTCGCGCAGGCACCGAACGGGGAGGTCCGGCTGACGGCCAAGGACGACGGCGTCGGAGCAGACGTTACCGAAGGCCAGGGCCTGGCCGGCATGCGCGAACGGTTCGAGGCCCTGGGTGGCTGGCTGGCGGTATTCAGCCACAGCGGCGAGGGTTTCCAGGTCAGCGGCGCGATTCCGCCCGTGGGCGCGCGGCCGTGATCCGCGTCTGCATAGCCGACGACCAGGCGCTGATCCGCAGTGGCCTCAAGGCCTTGCTGGCGCTGTTCGAGGGCATCGTCGTCTGTACCGAGGCCGCCGACGGCGAGGCCGCGGTCGCAGCCGTCATTAGCGACCGGCCGGACGTCCTGCTGCTGGACGTGCGCATGCCCAAGCTGACCGGCGTCGAGGTCGTCGAGACCCTCGCCGCGCGAGGTGTCCTCCCACCCACGCTATTGCTCACGACCTTCGAGGACGATGCGGCCCTGGTGGCCGGCGTGCGGGCCGGCGCGCGCGGCTTCCTGCTCAAGGCCGTCACCGCCGAGACCCTGGTGGAGGCGATCCGCACGGTCGCCGGCGGCGGCGCGTATCTGTTCGCCCCGCTGGCGGAAGGCCTGGACGCTGCCCGCACCGGCGCCTGGCGCGACGACGCGTTCGAGACGCCCGACGCGCTCACGCCGCGCGAGCGCGAGGTCCTGAAGCTGATGACCAGCGGCATCTCCAACGGCGAGATCGCCGAGGCGCTGCGCCTCAGCGAAGGCACCGTGCGCAACCACGTCTCCAGCATTCTGTCGAAGCTCGGCGTGAGCGACCGCACCCGTGCGGTGCTCCGGGCGCTGGAACGACGGCTCGTCTGATCGGACTCGGCGACGTTCGAGGTTATCGCCCAGAGCCGGCAGCGTCCGTTCTTGTTCGAGCCTCTGCTCGTCGACCTGATCGAGAATATCCCCCACGCAAGCGCCGCGTTGAAGATGGCCAAGGCTGGCCGGCGCGAGGGACGAGGCCTAATTAGCCACGTCTCCTTTTATGGCATGCATCACGGGCGCCAAGGGATACGTTTCTCGGGTGCAAGGTCAAACTCCTTGAACTTCTTCCGCCGTATCCAGTCGATGGACTGGCCTGCCCGGCGTCCCCGCCCGGGCCATCGACGGGAGAAACCTCTTGAACAGGAAGTACCTGAAAGCAGGCAGCGCCCTTTTACTGGCCGTGATCCTTGGCCAAGCCCAGGCCGCCGAAGCCGGCCACGCTGCCACGCCGCAGCGCATGCCGGACAGCTATGCGCATGCGGCGACGTTGGTCGAGCTCGGCCATGGCCGCTACCTCAACCTGCGCTGCTCGGGAAGCGGACCGCAGACCGTGATGCTGGAGGCCGGCGCGGTCGCCGATTCCTCCACCTGGTTCAAGGTGCAGCCGCTGCTGGCCGCCCACGCGCGGGTCTGCGCGTATGACCGGGCCGGCTTCGGCTTCAGCAGCGAGGGGCCGTTGCCGCGGGATCTCGCCGCCGACGTGTCGGACCTGCACGCGCTGATCCACCGTGCCGGCCTCGACACCCCACTGGTGATGGTGGGGCATTCGCTGGGCAGCAATATCGTGCGCCAGTATGCGAGCCAGTACCCGGCCGAGGTCGGCGTGATGGTTCTGGTCGACCCTCCCGCTCAGGATATTGGCCGGTTTGCGCCCGCCTGGCAGAAGGAGGAGGAGACGCTGTCGGTGCAACGGTTCGCGTTTCTTCACCGCTGCGAAGCGGCCGCCGAAAAGCATCAACTACCGTCCACCGACCCGGCACTGAGCCACTGCCTCGGCGGGGCCGATCCGCTCGCCAGCGCCAAGCTCAACGCGGTGAACCTGGCCCACAAGTCGAAGCCGGCGTTCTGGCACACCGTGTTGTCGGTACTCCAGGACAACGCCCGGCTGTTCGAGCAGCCGGTGCCAGCGCACGAAACCCACGGCTCGACGCCCCTGATCGTGCTGTCCGCCGCCAACACCTATGCCGACGCCCAGCCCCGCGACCGCAAGGGGCTGGAACAAGCCCGCGCCCGCACGCAGGCGCAGATCGTCGCCACCTCCTCGCGCGGTACCCTGGTGCGTGTACCGGATACCTCGCACGACATGCAGACCGATCAGCCGGAAGCGGTGGCCAAGGCGGTGAGGCAAGCCTTGCAGATAGCACGGCACATCCCGGGGTGAGGGCTGTGAATGCGGCGCGGGCTCGAATGCCCGGCAGTCGTCTCGCGCTGCCGATACAAGCAAGCGCTTTCAGGCCATGGCGTAAAAGACGCTTGGTCGCCCCGTAAGATTGCGACGCCCAGGGCGGCAAACCAAGCCCGGCGGCATTTCAAGGATGGCCTGAATAAGTCCACTGCGGTCTGGAGAAGGGCGCCTCCTGTGGGAGCGACTTCAGTCGCGATCGCGTAGCAGTGCGCTGCGCCGCCTGATTGTGCATCGAGCCGCTGCAACGCCGGGATGCTGCAGGCCGCTGCCGCGGCCATCGCGACTGAAGTCGCTCCCACAATCTCGACGACGAGCAGAAGCTTGTTCAGACGTTCCTTAACTTCCTCCGTTCCGGTTTCCAGAGCGGCTTGATGCGAATGTCGCGAAACCACAGATGGATCGGTTGACCACTCAGTCCCTTGTCCTCTGTCCCCTGCAGCGCGATATGACCCTGGTGGAAACGGGCGAAGTTGGGCCAGTGCGCGAATTTGGTCTGCGCGACGCGGGCATGCCAGGCGCCATCCCACAGCGTGGTATCTACGGTGGTGCGGCCGTTCTGCACAAACTGCACGTGACCGTGGTCGACGCGGATCTCGATCTGGTTCCATTGCCCGGCCTCTCGCACCGACTCGTACGGTGCGGCGTACAGATCGAACATGTCGCCCGAACGTTCATACAACACCCGGCTGTCGGGCACTGTGCAGGCGAGGTCGGCGATCTGCATCTCCACCCCGCTCTGGAACGAATAGGTATCGGCCGGCGTCTCGTGCACGTTGAACAGCACGCCGGAATCGGCGCACGGGCTCATCTTCCATTCCAGCTTGAGGTCGTAGTTCGCGTAGCTGGCATCGGTGATCAGATCCTGGAAGTCCTTCAGGTCGCCGTCGTGCCCCCGTTCCAGACGGATCGCCCCGTCCACCACCGACCAGTCCGTGCCCGTGCCCTTCTGGTTGTAGCCATGCCAGCCCTTCAGGCTATGGCCATCGAACAGAAGCTGCCAGCCTTCGGCACGTTCTTGCGCCGACAGCGCATTGTGCGACTGCGCCCACAGCGGCGTGGCGAACAGTGTCGCCAGCGCCAGCACCATGGCGGATCCGGAAAAATGGCGTAGCGTCATGACAGCCTCTTCTCGAGCGCGCACGGACTCTCCCGCGCACCATAGCCCGACTTTAGCGTTCTGGCGCTTTCGCGCAAGAGCATCGCCCTGGACTTCATCTCCAATCATAGGGGACGGAGGTCAGAACCCTTCCTGCTATGGACTGTCAATGCATCCACGGTGAGCCATCGCACTCGTCGAGGCTGCCGTCTTGCTTGAAGGCGATATGACCCGGCGGACACGTCTTGCCGTCCAGGACGATCTTGTCGGCAAGCATGGCTTGCTTCAGATGGCCATTTGGCCAGTACTCGACATCGAACCCGTAGCTTCGATTGCTCGGCGCCAGGCGAACTTTACGATCAACCGAGCCAGCGGCGATGCATGCCTGCTTGATACGCCCGTCGGCTTGGAATTCAATGGGTCCCGGGGACACGTGCAAGCCGCTCGCTTCAAAACCCTTTGCCAACTCGCCACGCCTGATCCCGCCCGAAGGATGGAATTCGATCCAGGTATTTCCCGCAAACACTTTTCCGCGGATACGAATCGGATCGCCTCGGACGCTGATCATCTCCGAAAGCCGGCCCTGCACATCAAAGTCGACCTGGGTTTCTGCAGGAAGATGGATGCCGCGAAAGCGTTGACCGGGTACCGAAGAGAATTCGGACAAATGAGGTGGCTTGCCGCCAACCGAGCCCACCGTCACATAGGTACCTCTCTTCAACCAAACATCATCTACCTCGTGATCCTCATGTAGGACGACCACACCCGTGGCTTCCCCATTGCTGTTGAGGACTTGCACTTCGGTACCCGCCGGAAACCGAAAGCCTTGGACGGTTTGCGCCGACGTGAGCGTCTTCATGTGGCCCGGGAAAACTATTTGCGTAGCCCTCGCGACCGGGGCGCAAAAACACAGGACTGCCCATATCGTCCACGCCACCAGCCAGCTACTTATCGTCTTCGCGCATACACCTTCCATTGCCGCCCCCTGGTATGTGGATCCATCTGCGAAGGCAATTATCCCGATTTCATCGCCTGCGTCGCCCGAGGTACGCATCACCTCAGGGCGACTTGCGGAGAAAGCGCACTCCGACCTGAGGCCTGGTCATCAAGGAGCAGCCGCTGATGCTTGCTTTTGTTCAAGCCTCTGCTCGTTGACCTGATCGAGAATATCCCGCAGAGCAAGCGCCGAGTCGAGGATGGCCTCCCCCAGCGTCGACACGTTCTGGGGCTGCAGGTACGACATATCGCAGAACGTCATCGCGTCTCCATTGGCAGTGATCGTCCGCAGTAGAGTGCTCAGCTCGTCGATCTGGTCGATGGTGACTCCGAAAACAAGGTGTTCGTGCGTCATGGGGGGCGATACGCCAGCCTTTAAAGATCGCCGTCATGCCTTCCAAGTCGATATACAAGAACGAGCACTCGATGCAGTTGCGTCATCTGCGCGCACTTCGCACTACGGTCGGCCTGCCCCAAGTCGAGCTGAGCGCGGTACTGCAGCGTCCCCAGTCCTATGTCAGCGATGTCGAACGTGGCTCACGCCGGATGGACTTGCTGCAGTTGCGCGAACTCTGCGACGCTTGCGGACAATCACTGACCGAATTCGTCGATGAATTCGAACAAGAGCTGGGACAAGTAAAACCCACTCGAAAGCCGCCAAAGCGACCGTCCCGATAAGTGAACCCGACCCCGCCCTGGAGTCACCACGTCAGCCGCCACGAACCCTGCTTGTAACGGCCTCTGATCGGTTGGTTCCCTGCATAGGGAGACGGTCAGATGGTCCAGGCCCAATCGATCGGGTAGTTGAAAATCGGGGTGAATGTCACGCCGACCGCCTCCATGTCCCTGCGCCCATCGACCACCATCTCCTTCAGCCGGTCTAGCTGCGCCGCATGCTCGTCGGAGTCCCAGACACTGACTTGCACGATCGAGCCCTTCGGCGAGACGCCCGCATAAAAGTGAATGAGCCCCGACAGCCGCCTGATGGCCGGGATGATGTACTCCGAGGTCTTCTTGCTCGCGGCGTCGACCTCGGCGAACCGGCTCGGATCGAAGCTGGCGCGCGAGACGCGGACGACGGCGGTTGTTGGCAACGACTCGGTCACGGTGATTCTTTCTGTCATGGCGATCCTTTATGTATGAGTGCGATATTTATAAGTCATCCTGACCCGTTTCGGTCCCTTGGCAGGACACCGGGACGGCTTCCGTGGCTGGTCGAAACCCGGATCCAGCGCGTCGCTTGGGCCCGGTCCGCCCATCGCCAACCGCGCAGCGCGTGAGCCGTCAGCAGATGAACCCGATCCCGTTGCTGCTTACACACAAAATTTCTGACCTACCGCAGCAACGGATTCCAGCGAGACCCACTGGCCGTTGAGGCCAGAACCCTCATCGATGAGGCTCGTCCCTCTCGACGATGCGTCGCATCGACTCACGCATGAGGCTCCGGCATGTCATCGATGAGGCAAATCGGCTCAGTGATGAGTGAAAAGGACTCAGGCGCGAGTGTGCGGAGCCTCATCATGGAGTATCCGCGGCCTCATGCCTGAGTCGGTCCGGCTCAACGTTGAGGCAAAAACACTCGACATTGAGCCGGCGGGCGTCAGCGATGAGCTGCCATCGCCTTGGCGATGACAACCAAAGACTCAACCGGCACAAAAAAGGCCTGACGGGTCGCCGGGGTGGCGGGCCGCGTCAGGCCAGGTGGTGCAGCCGTGCGTGACGATCACCGGGGTGAGCAGCACGCCGGCGGGCGCGCTCAGGCCGCCGGGACTTCGGCGACGCGGCGGCTCTTGGCGAAGCGGCTGGACAGCTCCTGTCGCAGGCCGTCCAGGCCCTGGTTCTTGCCGGACACCTTGAGCAGGCCGTAACCCTCCAGCGCGGTGCTCATGATGTCGCTGCCCAGCGCCGTCTCCGTATCCTCGCCCCGCTCCACCAGCTGTTTCATCCGCTGCAGGCGCGGGCGCAACGCGTCCAGCGCGGCCACGTCCTGCTGCGCCTCGGCCAGGCCCAGGCTGGGCGGCACGATCTGCGGGTTGTTGGTCAGCACGTGGAGCGTCTGCCGGCCGAACTGCTCCGACTTCTCGCCCATCTTGTACAACTCGCGCCGCTGCGACGGCTGCAAGGCAACGAGGCCGGACAGGTTCTGCTCCAGCGTGGCCAGCGCGCCATCAATGGCGGTCAACTGGTCGGCGCTCAACACCAGCGAAATGAGGTTCTGCGACATGCGGCAATCTCCGTTTGCGGGAAAGAAAATGGCCCGGTCGCGCTGAGCTATCAGGGGGTAACCGCGCGACCGGGCCGGGACGCCCCGGCCGATGGATAGGCATCGGCCGAGGCGCGGAAACGATGCCAGAGCTGGCATCGCTGGGCAGTCAGGAGAAACATTGCCGCCGTGTAGTGTTTCGCTGATGTATGGTGCGAAGCGAACGGAGTGGTATCGGGTATCGCCGGACTCGGGGGAGCAATGGCGAAGCGCAAGCAAGGTGGGCTTGAACAGATTGCCGGTATGCCATGGCCCGTTGGCGTTGTCCTCGGCATCATCGCCTTTGTCGTGGTTCGCTACGGCATTGGCTGGTTTCTTACGTCCAGCAGCAATCCCATTCTTCATGCCATGGGCAAACCCATATCGGCAGGCTCTTGGGCACCCATTGCATGGTTGGTTCTCGGCATCTGCTGGCTCGGCGCCCTGCTCTCGTACATCGGTGGCCGCAAGCGCAAACATCTTCTCGACACACAAACCGGGCTCGACAGCCTGCGCGCGATGAGCTGGCGCCAGTTCGAGATGCTGGTGGGCGAGGCATTCCGTCGTCAGGGCTACACGATCCAGGAAACCGGGCCTGGCGCGGATGGCGGCATCGACCTGATCCTGCGCAAGGACGGCAAGACCACGCTCGTGCAATGCAAGCAATGGAAGACACAGCGCGTCGACGTCAAGGTCGTGCGGGAAATGTTTGGTCTGCTGGCACATCACGGCGCCGCTGCAGTGAAGATCGTCGCGGTGGGTAACTACACCGCGGACGCGCAACGCTTTGCGCAAGGCAAAGCGATTGAGCTAATTCATGGTGAGACGTTGCTTGCGATGGTGTGCGAAGTTCAGTCGCCGACTCCAGCCAAAGCGGCGACGGCACCGACAAAACTCGTCGTTACGGCCGCGCCGGACCCGGCACCTTCATCGAATCCAATCTGTCCGAAGTGCGGCGCCGATATGATTCAGCGGTCGAATCGTCAAACCAAAGATCACTTCTGGGGTTGCACGAAGTATCCGGCTTGCCGTGGCACCAGAGCGGCTTGATCAATCAAAGCGGGTCAGAGCCCGCTCCTGAAGCCTCCTTGTTCCATTGCGAGTGATCTGCGGCACGGACACTGGCGCAACGACTGATCGTCGCTTCGATCTCGCGCTGGAATCGAAGCGTGCCCAGCGCCCGTTGCTGTTGCACGTACGCACGAATCGCGGCCAGGCGATCATCGCCCCGGCGGCGAAATGGTGACCCCGTTTTGGCCGCCGTTTTGGTCAGGACCCTGTTTTTCGCACAAATTTTTGCCGTTAAATTTGAAATTAGACATAATTTTGTCTTAGTATCAACTTTACGACCAAATTTCGGCTCTATTGGACGAGTCCAACCATGCTTCACTCCTTTGCGTTCAAGAACTTCCTCAGCTTCAGGGAGCGCACCGAGGTGTCTTTCGGCCTGACCAAGAAGGCCGGTGCGCACGGCTGGGATGCCACATCGCCAGCCGGCCAGCGACTTGCCACAGCGATGGCCGTGGTCGGCGCCAATGGCGCAGGCAAGACCTCTTTGATCAAGCCGTTGGCGTTCCTAAACTGGTTCATCACCCATTCGTTCCTGCAAAGCCAGCCGACTGCCCAGATCCCGATCAAACCGCACTTCTCTTCACCAAACGATCCGGTCGAGTTCGAGGTTGAGGTCGATGACATCAGCGGCACGCTGTGGCGCTATGAGTTGAAGGCCACGCCCGAGCGCGTTTTGCACGAAGCCGTCTACAAACGCCCGAAAAAAAAGAGCGCGAAGTTTTCCTATGTGTTCGTCCGTCAGTGGAACGAAGCGGCAAAGGAATACTCAATCAAGCAGGATGGCTTCGACCTGAACCCCACCGAGGCGAAAAAGGTTCGCCCCAACGCCTCGCTAATTTCGACGGCAGCACAGTATGGCGTCGAAATTGCGCAACACCTGATTGGTACGCATGTCGCAACCAATATCTTGCAGGCCGGCCGTGTCGACCCAAACGTCGGTTTCCTGAATGCATCCATCTTCTTTTTCGACAACGCGGCGTTGAAGGAGCAAATGGAAACCTTGTTGCGGAATCTTGATTTCGGTCTGTCTGGCGTGGAGATCCGGAAGCTGGATTTTCCTGCACCGCTGGAAATCAAGCTTCCGGAAGGCGTGAAGTTACCGCCGCAATATCTGGCTCTCGGCGTCCACACCTTGAAGGACGGTTCAAGGCACGAACTGCATATGACGGAAGAATCCAGCGGCACGCGGACTGCGTTCGTGCAACTCTGGTATTTGTTGAGCGTGTTGGCCACCGGTGGCATCGCCGTCATCGACGAACTGGAAAGCGATATGCACCCACACATGATCGAGCCCTTGCTCGATCTATTTTCCAGCCCAAACACCAATCCGCACAGTGCGCAGATCGTCTTTACCAGTCATTCGATAGAAGTGATGAGCTTGCTCGGCAAATCGCAAGTGATCTTGGTGGAAAAGAACGATTGCGAGAGCGAAGCTTGGCGCTTGGACACGATGGAGGGTGTGCGCAGCCAGGACAACCTGTATGCGAAATACATGAGTGGCGCCTATGGAGCAGTGCCCCAACTATGACACCGCGGCCACCCGTCAAAACGCGCACCGTCAAGGAAACCCTGCTCATCGTCGGAGAAGGAGAAGCCGATATCGCTTTCGTCCGCTTTGTGAAGCGGATGTATGCCGATTCGCTGGGACGGGCCGTTCAAGAGCACAATGCGAGAGGCAAGGGCGGCAAGAACGTATTGGAAACAGCGCTCCGCAGAGCGAACAACAATCGAGCGTACGACAAAGTGGTTTTGCTGCTGGATACCGATACGGACTGGGACGACGCATGTCGCGCCAAGGCGCGGAAGAGCCGCATTGGAAATCGGGGACGGTTGGATGTCATCGAATCCGATCCCTGCCTTGAGGCGTGGCTCTTGAAAATCCTTGGTATCGAAACTGAGGGCGACACCCGGCACATGAAGCGGGAATTCAAGCGGCACACGCTATGCGAAGCACATGAACCCGAATGGATGTGTCGACTCCCCGTAAATCAGTGCCACGCTAAATCAGAGGTCGCCGGATCGTTTTGAATCCGAAACTCGGCGGGCGTCAGCCCGTCGAGGCTGTCGTGAGGGATCTCGTTGTTGTAGTCGGCAACC
>NZ_JBHSNG010000041.1:0-17077 GCF_042657005.1 Rhodanobacter terrae | reverse complement strand
CGTTCGTCCTGGCTCAGGTGCGTGTAGCTCAATGTGCAGTTCCACTTGGCGGTGAAGCTGCGCAGGCTACCGCACCTGCGCTACTTCCCGGGGCTGGAGTGATGCACTTCTAAATTGAATCCGCCGGTGAAGTGGAAGGTCGACATGACCGAGCAGCACCAGACCTTCGTCGAGTATCACTGCGATTACAAGGGTGTCGATGACTCCATGTACGTCGCACGTGACGGCGGCCTCTCCGCTTCTGCGGAGGACGTCTACCAATGGACTTACGGCACCAATGGGCAGCCCGAGCTTAGCTACGTCGGGTTTACCATCCACTTCAAAAACGGAACATCCAAGAACTACACGTTCAACACCACTCGCGTGAAGGAACTGGCCAGTAAAAATAAGGCCACGAACTTCGATGAGGCCTTCTCCTACCTCAACAATACGCCCATACCGCTCAAGCCTGCTTTGCCCATTACGGACACCACCTATGGGAACACAGTGACATCGCTGTATCCGGGCCACAGCGCGATGGATGCTGCTGTTCTTACCTACGGATGGATCGAATCAAATCTGACAATCACCGGCATTGATGAGCTTGGGTATCCGGTGATGAGTGGAGCATGTCAAGACGAGACGCGGTGCGTTGTGTTGACTGGGCCACCCGATGACACAAGGAGAACGGAGGTCTCCATGGCTGTCCTCGCCAGCCACTTACTCCCAGTGGACCCAAAAGACGTGGAGTATGCCGTCAAGCGTGGCCAGTCCAAGATTAATGGGAGTGACTGGCAGATCATCAAGCCGCATTCGCCGAACAAGCTTGCCTGTTTGGGCCTTATTTGCTTCGACATACTAGCTCGTCCTGTAGGGCGTGCTCCCGCATCCATTGTGGCTAAGGAAGTAGGGGCGAGTGAGTCCGCGCAAGAAGCATCTGCCACCCAGGCACCTGCAGCAACGAAGATTTCCCAGCCGAACGACGCCACTGATTCGTTAGCTGCAGCCATGGCGAGCACGGCCATGACACCGCCGGCTTCCGCGCCCATTACCGCGCCAGTCGCCTCCACTGCTGCTGCCTCCGCTCCGACGACCGTTGCCGCTGGTGCATCGGCGGCTTCATCCAACGTGCCGATCGATGATCCGGCCGACCTCGCTAAGATGACAGCGCTCGCCCAGCAGGCGGCGTCCACCAGTCCCGACGACCCGAGCACCAGCGATGGGATCATCGACGGCCCGTTCAATCCGTCCGGTATGAATCTCCAAGCCGGCAAGCCGCGACCGGATGGGTATCCGAACTATGCCGTGAGCTGCGACTTCAAGGCCAACCAGTGCAGCTTCGTGAACGGCATGGGGCAGTCGCTCCAAGATACGCCGGAGCACCTATACTCGGCCGCCGTCACCGTCGTGCGCAATGCCGATGCACTGTCTGGCAAGTACAGCTGTAACCACGGCCTCTGCATCGACAATAAGGGCGACTTCGTGGGTCGCATCTCAGCCGCAATGGCGCAGGCGCACCCCGAGTTGATGCAGTAACGGAAGCGATGTTCCCCCGCTCTCACCAAGCGGGGTTCATTGCCCAATGACTCCGTCCTGCGACTAAAAGAAGTCCCGTGAAACGCACGACCGTTTCCCTCATTGCCATCGTAGTGCTCACTACTGATGTCAGTCTCACCGGCCATACCCTACGCTCCCTGTTCTCAATAACCAGGTGGAGTCGAGTCCAGGCATGACGGAGCGTGTTCTTTTCAAGTTTTCGCCGTGACGCTCAGGCGTGCATGATTTCAATTCAACGAAATCTCAGACACATATTACCCCTGCGAAGTCGGTAGCTATCGGCTTCGCGTTTGGACGCTCCGCGTCGCAGCGTTCGCAAGGGATTCCTGACTCATGACAGGCAAACTCGAAGCGGTCTACTGCGTCCTGGTGGTTGCGACCGCGGTACTGGTCGGCATCGTCCGCTGCACCCGCTGTAGCGATTTTAAAGCACCCTGATCCACGTCGTCACAAGCACAACGCACAAGGCCCGGCATGTCCGGGCCTTGTGCGTTTATGCCACCCACTTACGAGGAAACGACAATGCACCTGGTTGAAACCATGGCCTATGCCGGTGAAAAGCCCTGGCACGGCCTGGGCAACAAGCTTGCCCCGCAGCAACCCATCGAGGTCTGGAAGAAGAACGCCGGAATGGACTGGCAGATCGAGCAGTCCGAAGTTCGCTACATTTCCGGCAGCAACAACGTCGGGGTCATCAATGCCTTCCCGGAACAGAAGGTGCTCTATCGCTCCGATACCAAGGCTCCGTTGGCCGTTGTGTCCAAGCGCTTTCACGTGGTGCAGCCGGGCGAGATCCTGGAGTTCTATCGCGACCTGACCGCCTGCAACGGCTTCGAGTTGGAAACGGCGGGCGTGCTGCGCGAAGGCCGCAAGTTCTGGGCGTTGGCGAAGACGGGCCAGAGCACGACGCTCAAAGGCCGCGACCGGGTGGACGGCTACCTGCTGTTGGCCACGGCCTGCGACGGCACGCTGGCCACCACGGCGCAGTTCACCTCGGTACGGGTGGTCTGCAATAACACCCTGCAGATCGCGTTGGGGAATACCAGCAGTGCGATCAAGGTGCCGCACCGCAGCCAATTCGATGCGGAGGCGGTCAAACGCCAGCTGGGGATCACCGTGTCGTCCTGGGATGGCTTCGTCGTCCGGATGAAGGCGCTGGTCGATCGTCCGGTCGATCCCGACTCGGTCGAAGGCCTGCTACGCCGGGTGCTTACCTACGCCGCACCGGACGGCAAGTCACCGGTGGTCAACGAACAGGCCTTGGCCACGGTGCGCTCGCTGTACGAAGGCGGTGGCCGCGGTGCGCTGATGGCGTCCAGTCGGGGTACGGCGTGGGGCCTGCTCAACAGCGTGACCGAGTTCGTCGACCACCACCGTCGGGCGCGCAGCGACGATCACCGTCGTGATGCAGCGTGGTTCGGCCAAGGTGCGCAGATCAAGCAGCGTGCCTGGGATGAAGCGATGAAGTTGGTGGCCTGAAGGTGGGATGCCGTGGGACTGGACATGTACCTGGAAGCCAAGCGGCACGTTGCCCCCAGCGATCCGCAAACGGAACCGATGCGCCGTGCCATTGGCGCGGCCATCGGCTATGTGCCACCGAAGGAGAAACCAGGGAACGACGCCTCTTTGCTGGAAGTCTGTGGCGTCACGGTACGCGTCGGCTACTGGCGCAAATTCACGGCCTTACATCAATGGTTCGTGGGCAGCGTCCAGGGAGGACACGACGACGATCGCCCCGCCTTCGTTTCGGTAGAAACCTTGATGGAGTTGGAGGCACAGCTCGAACAGGTTGGCGATGATCCGGCGAGTGCCAGTGAGTATTTCACCGCCGATGTGGATGAAACGCTGGATGAAAGTGATGTGAACTACACGCTGAAAATCCTTCATCACGCCAGGCGATTACAGGAGCAAGGCTGGGACATCACCTACCGCGCCAACTGGTGAGGTCAGCACACGCAGGGGATTGATCTTGATGCAAGCGACAGAGCGCCCGGCCCTTTGGCCGGGCGTTTTCTTTTGGGAGAACCACGATGAAAAAGCGATCTGCCTTGCGGTTGGTCGATACACGCACACTCGACCGGGGCCAATGGCTGGAAGTGCGCCAGGGTGGCATCGGCAGCTCTGATGCCGCCACCGCGGTCGGCCTCAACCCTTACAAGAGTCCGCTGGAGCTGTGGGCGGAGAAAACCGGGCGTGTCGTCGCGCACGCGGAAAGTCCAGGCATGGAGGATCCACGCTACTGGGGCACGCTGCTCGAACCTTTCGTGGCTACCGCCTACCAAGAGAAGACTGGGCGCAAGGTCAGGCGCGTCAACGCCGTGCTTCAGCACCCCACCTTCAGCTTCATGCTGGCAAACATCGACCGGGAGGTCGTGGGCAGTCCGGAGGTGCAAATTTTGGAATGCAAAACCGCCGGCGAATTCGGCGCGCGGCTGTGGAAGGACGGCGTGCCCGAGTACGTCCAGCTGCAGGTGCAGCACCAGCTCGCCGTGACGGACCAGCGCGCAGCGGACGTCGCCGTGCTTTTATGCGGCCAACAGTTGGAGATCCACCGCATCGAACGGGACGACGAGGTCATCGCCCGGCTGATCGTGCTGGAGACGAAGTTCTGGGAGTGCGTGCAGCACGACATCGAGCCACCTTCCGATGGCAGCGAGTCGTCCGCACGGGCCCTGCGCCAGCTCTACCCCGGCAACGATACGTCGCTCGACTTCACGGGTGACGAGACGCTGTGCCAGACCTTCACCGAGCTGTCGGCGCTGAAGTTCGAGCTAGACGAGAAGGAGCACCTGGCCGAGCAGCTCAAGCAGACGATCCAGCAAGCGATGGGCGACGCCAGCAAGGCACTGTTTGCTCACGGCGAGGTGACCTACAAGCGATCCAAGGATGGCACCAGCGTTGACACCAAACGGCTGGCAGCCGACCACCCTGCACTGGCTGCGCAGTACACGGTTCCGCGCACCGGCTCGCGCCGGTTCGTGCTGTCTCTATCGACCGATGCCACTGAAGGAGTTTCCCCATGTTGAAAGGCCTGGCTATCACCCCGCCCGTGATCGGGCGGATTTCCATCGGACGTGTGGTGGAACGCAACGGCAAGCGCCTTCCGGAGAAGGACGATCAATTTACGCTCACTAGCCAGGTGCAGGGCCGCGAGGGTTGGATCTTGCATCCGCTAGACGAAGCGCTGCGCAAGGAAGCGGGCGGCAAGCTGCGATCCATCCCGGTACGAATGCTGTTCAATGATCCGGCGCTCAACCTGCGGGCCGATTACTCGCTGTTCGATCGCACCACGGGTCGGCCGGTGTGTGTGGGCAATGGCGAGACCTGCCGGCGCGCCGACAAGGAAGGCATTGCCAGCCTTACCTGCGTCGGACCGGACGCATGCGGCTTTGCCAACGGCGCGTGCAAGGCCTATGCGCGTCTCAACGTGTTGGTGGGCGATGGCGACGGAGACGCACTGGGCTCGTTCGTGCTGCGCACCACCTCCTTCAACACGATCCGCACGCTGGCGGCGCGACTCCAGTATTTCCATGCCGTATCGGGTGGTCGGCTGGCATGCCTGCCGCTGGAGCTGAAGCTGCGGGGCAAGTCCACGGCCATGAGCCACCGTGCGGCGATCTTTTACGTCGACCTGGTGATTCGTACTGGGGTGACGTTGGAGCAGGCGATCGTCGAGGCACGGCAGCTGGACCAGCAGCGACGAGACAGTGGCTTTGACCAGGAGGCGCTGGACGAGGCAGCCCGCACGGGGTTCGCCAATGGGGCGTTCGAAGATCTGGCCGAAGACGTGCCGGCGGTGGTGGAGGAGTTCTACCCCAGCACCGGGCCGATAGATGGCGAGGGAACGGCCGCACGAGAAGTGACGCCAAGTCTGCGTGGCAAGCTAGACGACAAGGTCGCCCGTTTGGGGCCCGGTTGATATTAACAACGAGGAGTGAAGAGATGCTTCGAGTGATTGGTGCCGTGGTGGTTTATGGCTTTGCGCTCTACGGCCTCGGCCACTATCTGGTCCGTACGAAGGCAGGCCAGATCTAGGGGAAGGTATCGGACAAGCCGACAGCAGCACTGCCCAACTGGAAGCTTGTCGGTGCTATTGCCGTGCGATCCTGGCAACGTCGCTTCGCGAGACGGGTTGTGCAGTCGAGCCGCTGGAACAACCCATGTCGGCTGTGGTGCGGAATAGGTAACGGGAAGGAGAGGGCTTCTGCCCTCCTTCCCAGTTTGCGAGCCTTTTTTTTTGGCTTGAGCGCGATGAATGGCGTTGGAGGCGTTATGGCTCGTAGCGAGGGTTGCCGAGAATTTCATCGACGAGAATCATGTCGTGGCCCACTTTGCGTGGCGCACCGCGTTTCGACTGAGATCCAGATCGCTTCTTCATATTGCCGCGCATCAGATTGCGCTTGTGTCCGGTCATGACGTAGCCGTCGCCCTTTACCAGATATCTGATCGCTTCTCTGATACCCATGAGCATCTGCCAATCGCTTATGTGGACAGATCCGAGGGCGTTGTACTTGTACTGGTGGCGCCGAACGTAGCAATTGAAATAACTGGCCCGCAAAGGTCCACGCTTCTTGAGCCACTTTTCGCCCAGCAGTTTTGACAGATGACGTGCGCTCTGATGCTTGTGCCCATTAAGGGCGACGAGCAGGTGGTAATGCATGCCGCGATCGAAGCCACACTCTCGTTTGCAGATCCTTCGCAGCACATCGGGAACGATGCGTCCCTCGTCAAGGTCACGTAGATAGTGTTCAAGGCACTTTTCGGCTAGTCGAACATCCGCCATCGTGTGGTGTGTTGGCCGGATGTACAAATCTACTCGCAAGACAAGCAGCCTCGTGTGTCCTTGGAAGCCTTCGGCCATATAGCGGCAGCAGGAGGCTAAATTCTTCTCTTCGAGTCGAGTGCGATTCGTTTCGATGCGTCGGAAGTGCGAAGATCGACAGCATCGACGCACGAAGCGAGCGATCCATTCGACCCTTCGACGCACCTCTTCGCTACTCAGGTCGACGACCATTCCATTGGCATGCCTGATGGCCGGCATGGCTCGCTGGCAAGCATGAAGCATGATTGTGATGTACGGATTGAATTGCGTAACCATGCTTTCGGTTTGAGCCAAGTCATGATGTTTGGCGCGAGGTGCTGTTGGCCAGGAATGGCGATCCCTGTACCGAACGCTTGGACTGGCAATCTCGATCAGGGGGACACCAGTGCAGCAGAGTTGCCAAACGGCTTTGCCGAGCGGAGTGAGGCTGTATGTACGACTAACTTGCTTCCACGTGGATCTCGGACGTCGATCGGTTTTGATCAGGCGCTGTTCGCTGTTGCTGATGCGCTTGGCGAGATGTTCAAGCTTGGCTATCCACATTAAGCATTCGCTTTCGTCCGATATCGATGTATGGCCGTCACCGTCATGAAGACATCGTTTCGAGGCGAACTGGTAGTTTCGTTCCTCCTCGGCGATCTGTCTTTCCACCTCCTGCATCTGGAAGTCCGTGTTACCTGTTGCTTGGTAGTAATCGACTTCAGTGTCCATCACCATCTCCTCCCACGACTTGCTTTTGGTCGGCATCTATCCATCCAGAGCAAGAGCAAGCTTTCGCTATCAGCTAGTTTTGCTATTTGCTATTGGATAGAAGGAACCGGAATTCCCCTTGGTCACTGACCACGCTATGGAAAGCCCATTGCGATGGCTGGCCATGGGGCTGCTGGCAAATTGTGTTCGCCATAGGATTGGTGACTTAGTGATTTTTTAGCTGTCTCGACGACGGCTTTTTACATGCGGTTGCAAAACGCCATCGATCTGTCCACCGTCGCCACAGCAACTGACCAGCTTCGCCAGCGAAACTGGCCAGGGCTGGCAGCCAAACTGCCCACGTTGCCAACGAGCTACCCACTGCCAACGTTCTGCTTGACCGCCGCCGAAAGTGGAGCTGGCCTGGCTCGCGAAGAGCGCCGACAAGAGGAGTCGGCCGGCAGAGATCGGCCAGAGGCGGACGTTGGAAAAGCTTGGCCGACTGTCCGCGTTTGACGGCGGATTCAACCGGTGGATGCAACACACTGAGAGCTGCCACGGCAGCAGGAGTGTTGCAGATGCACCAACGGAAGCGGATTTATTACTCGGAGCCACAGAGGTCGTTGATGTGGGATCGCTGGCAGCGCGGCGAGTCGCTGCAGCAGATTGCCGACTTGTTCGATCGGCACCATTCCGCTGTCGCCGGGGTTTTGGCGCGGTCAAGAGGCATTCGTCCACCACCGCGGCGGCGCTCACTGCGGGCGTTGCGACCGGCCGAACGAGAGGAGATATCGCGTGGTGTGGCTGCAGGGAAGTCGATTCGTTCGATTGCCGTTGCGCTGAGCCGGGCACCCTCGACCATTAGCCGCGAGCTGCAGCGCAACCAAGGTCGGCAACGCTACCGGGCCGCGCAAGCCGATCAGGCTGCCTGGGATCGGGCGCTGCGACCCAAGCCGTGTAAGCTGGCGTTGCATCGGGTCTTGGCGTCTCAAGTGGCCGCAAAGCTCCGACGACAATGGTCACCCGAGCAAGTCGCCGGCTGGCTCGGACGCATGTATCCAGATGACACGAGCCGTCAGGTGTCCCACGAGACGATCTACCGCACGCTGTATATCCAGTCGCGTGGGGCCTTGAAGAAGGAACTGCTGGCTCACCTACGGCGTGCGCGGGCTATGCGTCGGTCGCGCCACCATACCCAGAAGACGGGGAACCACGGCCGCATCAAAGACACGGTGTCGATCAGCGAGCGACCGGCTGATGCGGGAGATCGGGCGGTGCCGGGTCACTGGGAAGGCGATCTGGTGTTTGGCAACAAGGACAGCCAAATCGCCACGCTGGTCGAGCGGCAGACACGCTATGTGATCTTGGTGAAGGTTGCCAACAAGGACAGCGAGACGGTAGTCAACGCACTGATCAAGAGCGCCCGTCGCCTGCCTAAGCAACTGTACCGGTCGTTGACGTGGGATCGTGGCAGCGAAATGGCCAAGCACCGAGACTTCACGCTCGCCACGGATATCCAGGTCTACTTCTGTGATCCGCACAAGCCCTGGCAACGTGGCTCGAATGAAAATACCAATCGGCTGCTGCGGCAGTACTTTCCCAAAGGGATGGATCTCTCGAACGTGTCGCAAGCCAAACTCGATGCCGTGGCTCGACAGTTGAATGAACGCCCCAGAAAAACACTAAGCTACGAAACACCCGCCGAACGTTATCGGCAATGTGTTGCGTCGATCGGTTGAGTCCGCCACTGGTTTCTGCCGCTCGCTGCGAGGATGCTGGGGACGGCGGCTTTTGATTCTGGGCGATAGGTCGTTTATGTTGATTAGGCCAATGGAACCGGTCGCTCAACGTTGAGCTCGGGCCACTGACGTATCTGCGGGGAGATGGCACATACCCACCTGCAGGCCTGGAACTGATGCTGTTGGTCTACACACCTCCGGTGCGACCACGACACTTGTAGACTCCATCAGCGTAGTCGAGGTGCCTTCCTCGCCGCGCTCCGAAAGCCTCGTGGTTAGGCTCATCAAATTGCTATTCAATTAACGCAGGAACGTTGAAGAAGAAACACCTGCATCAGGAAGAAACCACGGCCTGCAACGGCCAACAATTCAGGGAGGGGGCTCCAATGACGAATGATCCTGCCGGCTCGACTTGGAAAAAATGGGACTTGCACGTCCACACTCCATCGTCGGTCGTCCACAACTACCCTGGCGCCAGCCAAGGCGATGCGTGGGAAGCCTTCCTTCAAGACCTTGAGGCCCTTCCGCCCGAGTTCAAGGTCATCGGCATCAACGACTACATCTTCATCGATGGTTACGAGCGTGCGCGCAAAGCCAAGTTCGAACAAGGCCGGCTCAAGAACATCGACCTGCTGCTGCCCGTCATCGAGCTGCGCTTGGACAAGTTCGCCGGGGTGGTCAAGAAGGAGAAGGACGGGACCTACTCGCAGTCCGGCTGGAACCGCATCAACCTGCACGTCATCTTCGACGCGATGGACTCTGAGGTCATCCAGCAGCAGTTCCTCAACTCGTTGACTCCGAGCTACCAACTGATTCCCGACTCCAGCGACTGGAAGGGCAAGTGGAAAGGCGTCATCACCCGCGACAGCTTGTCCGAGCTCGGCAAGATGATCGTGGAGTCGGCGCCGGCCGACAAGCAAGGAGACTACGCGCCGCACTTGCAGGAGGGCTTCAACAACCTGTGCGTGAGCCTGGAAAAGGTGCTTGAGGCACTCGACAAGCACTACTTCGCCGGCAAATACCTGATCGCGGTGGGCAAGACGGAATGGGACAACCTCAAGTGGGATGACCAGTCCATCGCCGAGAAGCGCAACATCATCAACCAGGCCGACTTGGTCTTCACAGCCTCCGCCAATCCGGCCGCATACGACGCGGCTCGCAAGAAGCTCTCCGAGTCAAACGTCAAGGCCACGCTCCTGGACTGCTCGGACGCCCACGCGCCGAGCAGTTCGGAGAACAAGGACCGCGTCGGCAACTGCTTCACCTGGATCAAGGCCGACGCCACCTTCGACGGCCTCGTCCAAGCCATCACCGAGTTCGAGGACCGCGTGTTCATCGGCGACGCGCCGTCCAAGCGCTTGCTGGTCGAGGCCAACCGCACCAAATACGCGTCCAAAATCCGCATCGGCCGCAAGGCCGGCTCCACGCTGGCCGACACTTGGTTCAACGTGGACATGCCGCTGAGCCACGACTTGGTCGCCATCATCGGCAACAAGGGCAGCGGCAAGAGCGCGATGGCCGACATCGCCGCCCTGGCCGGCGACACCAAGAACTTCAAGAGCTTCTCGTTCCTCAAAGACACGCGGTTTCGCAATCCGAGGAACAAGCTCGCGCAGCACTTCCTCGGCGCGCTGGGCTGGCACGATGGCACCGAGTCCGAGCGCCAGCTCGACCAAGACCCGTCCGAGACAAGCGTGGAGCGGGTGAAGTATCTGCCGCAGAGCTACCTCGAGACGCTGTGCAACGAGCTGGGTGACGGTGGGTCGGCGACGTTCGACACCGAGCTGCGCAAGATCATCTACACGCACGTCCCGGAAGAGGCCCGCTTGGGCTACACCTCCATGGACGAGCTGCTCGACTTCAAGGTCGCCGAGATCGACGGCGCGCGCGAGCAAGTCATCAGGGAAATCTCGAAGGCCAATGCCGAGATCTTGCAGACCGAGCGCCGGCTCACGCCGGAGTTCAAGCAGTCGCTGCAAGAGCAGCTCGATGCCAAGGTCGCCGAATACAACGCTCTGGCGGCCTCGAAGCCCGCTCAGGTGGAAGACCCCACGGCGTCGGATGCCGCGCAGGAAGAATCGAAGGCGGCCACCGAGAAGATTCAGGCACTCGAGGATGAACTTAAAAAGCTTCGCGAAGAGGAGAAGTTGCTGCGCGACAAGAAGACTGCCGACGCCAAGCGTCACGCCGTCCTGAGCCGGATCGCCCAGGCTATCGCCAACCACAAGAAGACCCACGATCAATTCGTGGCTGAGTTGGCTCCCATGCTGGCCGAGGCTGGCGCAGATTTGAAAGTCGCCGAGCTGGTCGAGTTGAAGATCGACACTTCGAAGATCGACACGCTGGCCAAGGCCGCAAGAGAATCGATTGCCGGCGTAGACGCGGCGCTCGCTAGCCAAGAGCCCATGGGCCTCTCCAAGCGGCGCGAGGTGGCCGAGGCGGCGATGGCTGAAATCAAGAGCAAACTTGGCGAGAAGCAGCGCTTATTCATCATCTTCAAGGACCAGGTCGCCAAGTGGGAGCGGGCCAAGGAAGAGCTTGTCGGCAACAAGCACAAGCCCCAGTCGATTGAATGGTTCAAGGCCGAGATCGAATCTTTGACCGCCCTACCCGACAAGCTAGCGGCGCTGCGCGCAAACCGGGTGGAGTTGGCTAGGGCCATCCACGAGCAGATCGGCAAGACCGTCGATGAATACCGCCGCCTGTATGAGCCCGTGCAGCAGTTCGTCAAGTCCGCCGCCCAGATGGACATGCACCTGCCGCTGGACTTCGACGTGCGCATCGAAGAGTCGAGCTTCCAGGAACAGTTTTTCCCCCGCATCAATCGGCAGTCGCGGGGCAGCTTCTCTGGCGTGGACGAGAGCAACCAGCTCATGCGTGGGCTGCTCAAGGAGGTCAACTTCGGAGACGTGGACTCGATGCAGAAATTCCTCGAGACCATCGACGACATGCTGCACTTCGACCGACGCGAGTCCGGCGCTGGCCGCGAGACTCGGATCGTCGACCAGCTCCGCAAGGGTGGCGAACCTCAAGACATCCTCGACTACCTCTATGGCATGAGCTATCTGGCGCCGAGGTATTCGCTGACGTTCGATCAGCAAGAGATCAGCCAGCTCTCTCCCGGCGAGCGTGGCCTGCTCTTGCTCGTCTTCTACCTGCTCGTGGACAAGGACGACATCCCGATCATCATCGACCAGCCCGAGGAAAACCTGGACAACCAAACCATCTTCAAAGTGCTGGTCAAGTGCATCAAGGCGGCCAAGCAGCGGCGCCAAGTGATCATGGTGACGCACAACCCTAACTTGGCCGTGGTCTGCGACGCAGAGCAAATCATCTGCGCGACCTGCGACAAGGCGACCAACACGTTCAATTACGTCTCTGGCGGTATCGAGTCGCCCGTTATTAAGAGCACGGTCGTCGAAATTCTCGAGGGCACGGAGCCCGCCTTTAAGAATCGTAAGCGGAAGTACGGTCTTTGATGGAGATGCACCGACCCGCTACTCAACGCGGGGGGACGTCGCAGGCCACGTGCCATCGCTGGTCAGTTGTGTTGGCAACGCGTGGTCAGTTCGTTGGCAACGCGTGGTCAGTTCGTTGGCAATACGCATGCGGTCTTGTCGTGCCGCGACCAGGCTATAGATGGATGTCTTGCCTGAGAGGCAATCGGACGATGGCCTTGTATCAGGTGCATTGATGCTCTCTTTGCACCGTGATGCCGATGGGGGCTGCTCGGCTGGATGCGACGCAAAGAAGCCCCATCATCGGATTGGCCGATGACGGGGCTTCTTGTCGCTGCGGGAATGAGTGGAGACCGTGGCGTCCAACAGCGATGCAATTCAGTGGGATCGTCGAGGTTTCTCAGTTGTAACCATGCTCGGCAAGGGTCCTGTAGGGCTCTGGCGTTCGAATGTCCATGGTGCGCTTGATGGCCTTGGGTACCACCCGATGAGGCTGAGGTTGTGAGCCAGTTGCACTTTGAGTCGGTCACGTCGTCCGCGAACTGTGTCCTTAGGACTGTTCATCGGAATGATCTTGCCAATCTCAACCTTTACAAGGTTTGCACCGATCCATCGTATTCTTGGATCCAGGGTGCCGTTGCTGATTAATCCAGCAATATCTTCGGCAATGGGCACAACGTTCAGTTTTGGGGTATTTGGATACAGTTGCCGGGCACGGCCTTCTGTACATGTGGCAGTCCCATGCTCGACATCAACCGCCCACTTTTGCATTTCGGCTCTTTTCGAGCCTAGGACGACTCCGCCATGACGTTCGATCTCGAAGGTCAATTGTGGCGGTGACCATGTCATGTTCTCGATACGCCCCGAGAGCTTTTCGGCTTTCATGCCACCATCACTCCCACCTACGAGTTGATCCCAACAGCAGGCAAGTAACGACTCGATTTCATCGTGCTGATCGCGCGAAAAGGTGCTTTCAGGGACGGGGTTCAAGAGATCGCGAAGTTGCTGGAGAGGCGTTTGTTCGGTCACGGGATTCCCTAAGTCTTGACGACTAGACTGCCAGATAGCTGCTCTGCTCGGGGAATTCAAGCAGGGGAATGACGGCGCGAGCTACCTCGTACCGCACGGCGCAGGCCTAGGCACGGTATGGCCTGTACCAAGGTGCCTCCTGGATCCATGCGACGGTGCGACAGTCGCACATGTCGCACGCAGGAAGGGGTGTCCCAAAAAAACGCACTCCCAAAAGCAAGCCAAGCCGCTTCTGGAAGTGCGCAAGTAGAACGCTGCGGTGCAGGCCTAATTACCCCTCAGAGGAAGTGTTTAGGTGTACGGCACCTAGTTGATCATGTTGATCAACGGACGGAAGTCCACATACGGCTTGCCGCCGTTCGTGGGCGGCATCTGAATAGTGCCCTGCCGTTGCATGTAGATAAGCGCGGGCAGCAGGTACTTGTCGAGCTTCAGATTGCTTGTCGTGTTGTTGTGGTGAAGGCTGTCCAGCGAGACTTTCGTGTTGCCTTTCGTCTCTATATACAGGCGACGGAAGAACGTCTCGAGCCTCAAGCCGTCTTCCACGACACGCGGGATCGCCTTGGACAGAGAGAACTGGTCGCTGTAGGCATCGATGTGAAAACGGATGATGTCGATGGCGCGCTGCATCGTGTCCCGCGTGACCTTCATGTCGCCGCAGAGGTATGTGAATACAGCAGCCATACGTGCCGCATGTATCGGAGCCTTGGCGGAGAACTCACTGACGTCCATGAGATCCCCGGCTTTTCCATCAGCATTGCGTTCAACAGATCGCCTTTTCATTTCCTGGATGAACTGGGTCAAGCAGTCGTCCGCATCGGCATCAAGTTCAACGATATCCTGCTCCGTGATGCCTGCCTTGGCGCGCCGTTCATGTTCAGCGATCAGTTCGGTGATTCGGGCCAGGAAGGCGTCGAGCGGGGCCGTGGTGGCGTCCAGCCCGTTACCCGACGTGAGCCGGCCACTGGGTCTGCGAGGTGCACAGATCAGAAATCTGGCCCATGCACCCATGCCCAAGGCAAGGCTGCCGTGGCTGGCGCAGAAGTCGTAGAACACCGCGGGCTGGGAAAGGATTAGGGTCATGATCCGCGCTTCAATGGCCGAGGTGACGCCGGCTTCAGCACGATGGCTGTCGATCAGACCGTGACTCCACGCCTGGCACAAGTCGGCGAGGAACTGATAGAGGTACTTAAAGAGCTTGGCCCCTTCGTCGGTCGCCAGGCCGGCTGACTGAAAGAAGCCCCGCATGCGCTGAAGGAAAGCCGCACCGGTCGTATCCGACATCAGCCGTTTCTGGAGTCGCGGCTCATCAGGCCTCTTGAGCTTATTGAGCTCTGTCTGAAGGTGGTCATACGGCTCGCCTTTCGCGCGTGCCTTTCCGATCAGTTTATTGAGATCGGCCCGCTGCTTCTTGTAGTCGCTCAGTTTGTCGGGATATTCCTTTACTGCCTTTGCGTAGGCTTCCTCGATAGACCTGTCGCTAGCCAGGAACGGCGCAAAAAATGTATAGAAGGCCCTGGTCTTGCCCATGCCCGACATGGCGATAACAAGGAAATACGTCGACAACGGGACCGTACTCCCATCGGGCAGTTTCAACACCGCCAAGCCTTGCACTGCAAGCGATGCGGCTGCTTGGGCAACGCTCGCATATAAGGTCGGAGAGAGTTGATGCCGAACACAAGCACATTCCACGGCCTCGCGGATCAGGCGAGGCTGAGCATCGAGTGGATATTCCGCTTCGCTTGGCACAAAATGCTCCATCTTCTTGTGCCAGAAACCACGATTAAACCCGAGCATGATGCACCTCCGTGCACGTGCGCTTGGAGCTGGTATGTGTGCCCATCAAACCAGTCACAGCCCCGCGCTTAGCGCGGGGCTGTGACTGGTTCCCGATGGAATGATTGGCTATGAACGCCGGCATGTCGGTGATCGGCACATAGCAGATGCCGACGATGTTGATGATGGCGCTCATTACACATCCTCCGACTGGACTTGTTCGGAATTGAATGACTTCGCTGCCTCGAACAGCTTCTTGATCTTCGAGTAGTGAAGACTGGGCATCACCGACTTCAGGCGGAAGCGGACACTCTCCTCAGAGTCGCCACGATCAAGCGCCATGCGGATGCCAGGTATCAGCTTGGCAAGGCGCTTGTCTTCGAGTTCCTTGGGCGAGGGATCTGTGGCTTCGATCGCCGCAATGGCGTTGTTGATCATGTCGTCATCAAGGACGACGATGGCTTTTTTGGCGTTATTGCTGCTCATGCTGGTTATCTCCGCGCTCAATCAGCGCGTTGGTCTTGTTGAGGTTGGTTTGGGCGCCCTGACGGGAGCGCGCGGTTACGGCATCGCGCCAAGTACGAATCTCCTCAGCGAGGAAGATCTTCTTCTGGCCGGGTGCGCGAATGATCGAGTCAGGCATGGGGAGCCACGGAAATGGCGCCACCTTGCCTTGGTCGATGCGGTTGCCGTCGTCGCCGTAGATGGGCACGAGGCCGTACTGATAGGCTCTGGACTTGCAAAGGCCCGCGAATTTCAGGCTCGCAGCGAGTCCGACATTTCCCGACGTCGGGAAATTCTCAGCTTCGCCATAGGTGCTTCGACGTGCAGCTTGAGGACGAACGCTGCCGCCACCTTCATCAATGAAGGCGCTTGGGGAGTGCATCGTCATGGTGACTACTCGTCGCGCGCGTCGGCCGTATAGGCCTCGACTTCACGAAGGTAGAACCACTGGCTGCCGTCGTTTTTCCGGTGCGGTTCCGGAAGGCGGGGGCCAGCAACGATCTCACCGAGAGCATCCATGTCCTGTTGGCGCTTGAGTGCGATCTTGTAGTTCAGGCGGTGGAAGAAGTGCATGCGAATACAGCCTTCTTTGTAGCTGATCTCTGCATGGGGGTCAGTGATTACGGCAGCTTTGAACGCCGTGTGCAGCGAGCTGAAGGGGCCTACTGAGGCCAGAGAGGGCACATGCTGGATGGGCATGTTTTGTGCTCCGCGAAAAAGCTATGAACGACCGGCGTGAATCCCCTGCGCCTGTTCACTCGCGTGAAGCAGGATGGTGTCGCTAGGCAGGGGGGGCCGGAGCCCGATGCGACGCCTCGCACCGACCTGAGCGTCAATACTGCGCGCCGAGGATTTTCGCGGGTTGCCTATCCGCTATGTGGCGGACCGAGAGCAGCTGCAAGGCTCCAAGATTTAGCAGCGGCTGGCCTGTTGCGCAGGCTGTGAATGCGAGGTGTTTCGGTAGTCTCGCTCACGCATCTATTTAGGCAGAATCGCGGCGTTTGCGCAAGTTGGCCGTGCAGTTATTTCCTTGTCACCATCCGTCCGTGATTTCGGGGTAGAACCCGGTTCTGCCCAAGCCGCTGGTTGAGCCGTTGCAGCGTGAAGTCGAACGTGCGCGGATGTATAAGCGGGGCCGTTCTTCGACCTCGTGATCCAAAGAAGATAGAGGGAGTCGGATTGTGAGTCATCGTCGTGTTGTCGCCAGCACACAGCTAAGCCGTCCTCTGCTGTTGACGAGAACTAGCGTGTAGAATGGCTCGGTTCGACGCGAGACATGTGGTTGTCACGCTAGCAAGTGAGTCCCGGGGGCAACTCTGGGGGCAAGTGCTATTTTGCTTTGTGTGAAAGTTCGATAGTAAAGCCATTTGTCAGGTATTATTAGAGTCCACCCATACCACCATTTATACTTGTAAATCAACGTTTTGCAATCAAAAGCCTCGCCATCGTTGCGGGGTTTTTTGCGTCTTTTAGACCGAAGTCGTGCTCAAGGCGGCCATCTGATCAGCGCGTTTCGCGGCCTT
>NZ_JBHSNG010000040.1:0-19325 GCF_042657005.1 Rhodanobacter terrae | reverse complement strand
CAGGCCATCCTGGATCAACGCGTCGCGCTCTACGAAGCCGCACGTCAATCTCAGCCGCTACGTTGGAAAGGCGCTACGCGCAACTGGACGCGCATCCATACCGTCCATCTGAATCCCGACCAGGACGACGACCAGGACGCCATCACGACAGCTCGTAACCAGGAACGAAAAGCCGCCTGAAAATTAATCATTGAGGCGACAACTAGCTTGAAATTTTCCGGATGACTTGCGGTGACAAGTATTGGAAAATTCGGACTTATTCAGGCCACCCCTATCGCACTATCGATTCACGCCCAGTGCGCAGGCGCCAGACGGGCCGAGGAATTGAATCAAGCGAGACGTCACAGGTGAATCAATGGGCATCAGAGGGATATTGCGCACGGCCGCGGAGCGATTGATCGCACGCTTTGGCTACGAGCTGAAAATAGTTGGTTCCCCTCCATCTGGATACTCGGGATTTCTCAGGCGCATGGTGGAGGCGGGAGTGCAGCCTCGAACCGTATTTGATATAGGTGTGGGAAACGGTACGCCGTGGCTATATGAGGCATTTCCGCAAGCCCATTTCGTATTGATTGAGCCTCAAAGAGAGTTTGAACCAGAGCTACAGGAAATTTGTCGTCGTATTGACGCCGAGTACCATCTTGTGGGAGTCGGCAGCAAGGAGCAGCACCTTCCGATCTACCGCTTGCTGAGCAGCCCTACTGGGTCGTCATTCTTGCCACCGAACGCGGAGAATGAACAACGCTGGGGAGCTTCAGAAAAGTCTGGCGAGATACACGTCGTTCCATTGGATACTTATCGCGAACTGCAGGGCCCATTTTTCGTGAAGATCGATACGGAGGGCTTCGAACTCGAAGTGTTGCGTGGCGCCGTGAAAATACTGGAACAAACTGACGTCGTTCTCATGGAAGTCGCGATCTTGAAACGGCAGGAGGGGGAGCCGGATTTGATCGAAATCGGAGCATTCATGAAAAGCAATGGATTCCGCTTGATTGATTTCCCTGTACTCACGCAACAGAAGACAGGAGGCCCGCTTCTTTATGTAGACGTGGCGTTCGCTCGGTCCGAGCAGCTGTGACACGAGCGGATACCAAAGCTGCTGGTTAAACCCGCTTCGCATCGGACGAAGGCTAAGCCGGACAGGCCAGCGCCCCGGTGCGGCGCCAAGCGGATGCTCGACGCCGGGAGGCGGTCGGGGTAGGTCAGTGCGAAAAGAAGCGTGGCACGACCGCGAAGTTGGGATAGTTGTTGTAGGCATTGGTCCTACTGGGTTTCGCGCTGCGGGAATCGAACAGCTCCCACGCAGCCTTTGCGTTCGGCAGGCCGCTGTCTGCTGCAGCCGCAACGCCGATCTGCAGGTTGGCTGGGTAACCCGTGGCTGAGTAAGCATAGCCGTGCATCTCGCCGGCTTGCCACGGTTTCCTTTCCAGCACCCCCATGGCGGTCACCATGGTCGGTGAATTGCAGGCTAGTCCAACCAAACTCGGGAACGTCGCCGCATACACGGCACTGTACGACGGAAGGTAGTTCTTCCCAGTGGCGTCGGTAACCACAGCTGTGTAGGCCGAAGCTTCCAGCCAACAATAGCCGTGACTTGGATTGGCCTGCCAGTCCGTCATCAAGCCAATTTCGAACTTGGCTAGCCAGTTGCGAAACTCCGACGCACCCACAAAACCGAGTTCCGCCGCATGCCCCGCCGACCAAGTCAGGAAATTGTGCATCCACGGCGCCATGCCTTTCTCCCCAGTGGGCTTGTTCTGTCCGTTTACCACGGTATAGGTGGCGCCGCTGTCCATAATCGCCAGCGGATTGGCATTCGGGTTGTTACTATATTTCGTATTCCAGTCGGCAAGTGAGTTCTCCACGTCGGCCCTGAATTCTGCCTTCAATGGGTGGTCGTCCGGCAGTAGCCACGCCCCATCGGCCATCTCGCGGAGTACCCAGGCCTTGCCGCGCACCTGACTGTGTGCGTCGTCAATCAGGCCTTTGGTAAACCCACGATAGGCCTCGCCCGACCAAATTTCATTGTGTGATGCCCCGAAAGCGAGTTCCGACATGTAGTAGTAATCGCCTGTCACCATGTAGGACACATACCCTTCTGAAGGCTGGTGCGCGTTGTCCCATGAATAGGGGTTGCCGGTGCCGTACCATGCCGTTGTGCACTTCGAGATTACTGCATTGTTGGTGCAGCCCGGCAACAGATCCGCCTTGTATGCCGCGCCTTTCGTGCTGTTCTGTGTTGCAAGCTTGCTCGCCGATGCCCAGTTGATGATGGTTACATAGGGGTGCTTCTGGATGCTTATTGGCCATCCCGTTTGTTCGTCACGGTAATGGATGCTGTACGCGCCGAGTGCGTCGGTGTTGGCGAGCATCCAGTTGTAAGCACGAACGTCGGGATCGACGATGTAAACGCTGGTCCAGCGCGGCAGCGGACCGATCGCAGCTTGCGCGCCAGTGGTACCCATGGCTTGGGTCTGGTCACAATGGTCCAGGGGTGCGCAAGACTGGCGCAAGCTGCTAAGAAATTTCTCATCTGGCTTCAGCGGCATATAGCGCGACACCGCCTTGCTGGCCTGGATGTACTGGGTGTCCTGTTGCAAATAGATTTTGGGTTGGGCCTTGTTCCACCACAGCACCTGATGCCAGCGCGTGTAGGCGTACTGCGTGAGTGCCGGGCTGGTGTAAGTCGCGTCCCCCGAGGTGAGGGTCGCGGTGTATTGCGGTTGCGCCTGCGGCGTGAAGGCCGAGGTATTTTCCACGATGACATCGGTCCGTACCTGCGGCACGGCGCCAGAGGAACCGCCGGCATAGGCGCGCACCGCGAAGTAGATTCTCAAGTTCGGGTTGATCGTGCCATCTGCCGCCGTCACTGGGCCGTTTACCACCCACTCGCTGACAAGCGGGCCGGAAAGCCACAGGTTGCAATGTTTGTCCCACGGTTTGCACGTACTCGTATTGTTGGCTGCCTGCAACAGCGCGCGGGCATCTGCCGTGTAGTTTGTGCCGCCGATATTGATCGCCATTTTGGCGTTGTAGTTTGTTGCGAGCAGTTGCGACAAACTGACAGGCTTGCCTGGTCCTGGCGCGGTTGGCGTCGGGCCAGCGGAAAGCGTCAAGTGCAACTTTGCGTGACCCGGTAGCGCTGGCACCATCGTCGTCAGCACAGCGTGGCGCAAGCTGCCGTCCGGGTTGGCCGCCTTGCTGTCAACCTGTAAAGTTATCGGTTGGTCGTTGAGGGTGGCGGTAACTGTCGCGCCCCGGGGTATGTCGCCGTCCTTGAAGACCTGCCCGAAGGTGACTGGAACGAAGGTCTGCGATTGCGCGACCATACTGACTACGTTATCCGTCACCACGGCTTCCGCTTGCGCGTTCACAGCACCGATGAGCAGTACGCCACCCGCGTACCCGTACAGCACCTTCACAAGGACTTGATTCATCAAAGACTCCTGATCGGTACCGAAGGTCCGCCAGTAGAACCCTTTCGTCCTTGTATTTGCAAGTTCACACGGAGAACGGTCGTGGATTTCGAGGGGCTGGGAAATCGAGCGCGCTTGATGGAGAAGCCTTTCAGCTTCGGCTCTACAATACCGTAGCCTGTACTGAGTTGATGACGGTTCTGAGTCTATCCTGCAGGCAATTGCAAGAAGCGATTTCGCGGGGTTTACACGCCACGCGTCTGCAGTCGAGATCGGGCATTCATCGGGGCATACAATAAATGATGGTACTTGTTCTGCAAATCGTGATCTTGTGTCTGCTGGTCGCGGGCATCGTGGTGTGGGCGATTTATTTTCCGTACCCATCGCCACTGATAAGGCGCTGGCTTGCGCCACGCAAGCGCTGGCCGGAAATGCAAATCCGCTCTTGGTTGCAGCGTGGTGAATTTCAGCATGCGTTTCTGCGCCATTTTTACAGTGATCCGGAGCGGATCGCGCCTCACGGTACCTGCATGCTGGCTCCGGCGGATGGGCTGGTGACCAGTGCGGATATACGCGGAGAGGTACGCTATTTGGTGATCGCGCTCAGCTTCTGGGATATGCATGTGCAACGCAGTCCGCTCGCAGGGATAGTGCTCAGCGTGGAGTCGCACGGCGACGACTTCATGGACGGCGAGGGAAGGGAGTTTTCGTTTCTGCGGGAGAAATCTTGCCCGGTGCAAAAACGCCTCGTGATCGAGAGCGGCGGCGAACAAATCGCAGTGCGCTTGATCACCAGCATCGCGGCGCGGCGCATCGAGACATGGGTTCGCGAAGGCGAGGCGATTGAGCGCGGCCAGAGGATCGGCAGGATATTGCTCGGTAGCACGGTGGTGCTCGAACTGCCCGCTGCCACCAAGCTGTTGGTGCGCACGGGAGATCGCGTCTGGGCAGGACAAACAGCGGTTGCCGAAGGTTTGGCTGCCCCATGAATGGTTTTTTCTGGACCTCCGGTCATCTGGGTTGGGGCATTTTTGCGTTTGTCGTATTCACCAGCCTGTGGTGTCTGTTGTCTGATCTGGTCTGGCGATTGAAAAGTGTCAGGATTGGCCGGCTCGCGCTTGCGATGTCGATCGGCTGGATTATCGGGGTCGGGCTGATTTTGCTGGGGCTCTATCTCGGCCATCGGTAAGGCTGCCAGACAGGGCGCCCGCTACACTGCCGCAGACCATTCGTCCGATGAAATCGAAACTCCTCGCGCTGGAGCCGGAGGGGAAAGCCGGCTGAGGATTGCGGCAGGCCTGCCGCTATTCGCAGCGGATGCGCGGCGGCGGCTCGGTGTCGAGCCGAACCCGGAAAGATCGCGAAATACGGATAATTGTCGGGAGAAGCTTGTTGTGGGAAGGGGCTCGCGGAGTGCCGTATACACGGCACCCGGGCCTCTGCAGCGTTGCGCTGGCGTCGCACTTCATTGTTGAATCAGCCGCCAATGATATGGAGCATGGTGGGTGCCGAACAAGCGGTCGACGAACGGAAACATCGCAGCATAGGTGCCGTCACGTCGGCCGTCATTGGTGTGGTGCCATCGATGAAAAAACGGGGTGGCAATAGCGTGCTCCAGAAAACCGAAGCGCCAGCGCGCGTTCGCATGGACGAAGAACCCCCAGAGTGTGCCAAGCAACAAAAACAGGGCCGTGACTGTCGGGCCACCATCAGTCAGTCCGAAAGCGAACACGGGGGAATCCGCACATCCGGCTCAACACCATGTCCACCGGGTGCGCTCGGGTGTTCGTCAGAATATCGATATCCTTGGTGTTGTGGTGAATCGAATGGAATCGCAAGTGATCTGGTAAGCAATCATTTGGGCAACTGTTGCTGCGGACCCATATGGGTACGCGTATGAACAGCAGCATGCAGACCCACCCGCCATGCGATCCAGCTTAGAACGCGCTTCGAGGGAAACTCGTGCCCGAAGGCGACGAGCACCGACAGCAACATACTGGCGATCATCCACTTGCGCACCAACGGCGCTTCCGCTGCCTGTCGCCACGTGAGTAGCAGAAAGACCGTCGCGACCATCGCGCCCCACAGGGCTCCCACAATGACTTCCGATAGGGAATGGTAGCCCAGCTCCCAACTCGCGGCCGAGATGGCGAGGGCGAGACCCGCGCCTAGACCGACCGTGGCGACACGCAGTCCGGTTCGGTTGCGACCAGTGACGATCGCGCCGGCTGAGGGCCAGAACAGAAACGAGAGTGCAGCATGTCCGCTCAGGCCGATGAAGTTCCATCCGGCAGGGTGCCATCCCGAAATCATGTAAAGCATTTTGCTCAGCGCTACGCCCCCGCCCACCAGCAACACGGCGACCAGCCAGCACCAACCGGTGCGTCGGGTGAGCGGGGCTGAGATCAACCACGCGAAGAGGATCACCGCACACGGCATAAGCACGGCACCATCGCCGATGTTGGTCAACGCATGCCAAACACGGAGCATCATCATTTCAAACCACGGTCTGATTTGGCCGAGTTCCCAGCGGGCGGCGGCATCATTTGAAGGCGCGGCCGCCACCGCCAGATGCGCGCTTACCAACGGAATGCGGGGAATGGCCATGAATCGGCACCACAGGTTAGATCCGAACAATCCTCCGGACGCTGATTCTCGCGCACAGTGCCAGGTCACCGGTGATTGGTCAGTGATGGTTGCGGGCATTGGTGCGAGCGTACTGCAGCTGGCAGCGCGCACCAGGAGCACCAGCGAGGGCCGAGGGGCTGGCGAGGATGATCCGGGCTAGACAGTTTGGTGCGCGAAGCAAGGTTGAGGGTACGACTTCGTGCGCCACCCACCCATACCGTCATCAACTGTCTGGCGCAAGTTGCGTACGATTACCCGCTCCTGCGGGGGGAGGGGGAGTGGCGGTCGTAAGTGAACTACGAAGGTAGCCAAGAAATGGCACTACTTACCGGGGCCGCCCCCGGCTGCACCGCCCAGCTCGCGGTAGAGCTTTTCCGCCTCCTGCTTGTCCTTAAAATCAGCGCCTGTTTTTTGCAGTGCCTTGAGGGTGGTTCGCGCGCCGACAGTGTCGCCGGTGCGCGCCTGGGCCACAGCCAGATGATATTGGATGACCAGAACCTGTGGAGTCGCCTTGACCGCTTGCATGAGGATCGGCAGGGCCGTTTTGGGCTGGTTGTTTGCGATCAGTGCCCAGCCATATGTGTCCGCAATGCCGGGTGAGTCAGGCGCCAACTTGAAGGCCCGCTCCGCCAGTGCCAGTGCCATGGGATTATGTTGCTCGGAGTAAATCCAGGCGAGGTTGTTGAGTGCGCCGATGTCGGACGGATAAGTCTTCAACACGCGTTCGTACTGGCTGGCAGCCTGGGTGTTCTGCGCGTGGTTCAGGTAGTACTGGGCCAACAGCAGGCGCGTGGCGGGATCGTCCGGATGTTTGACCAACCAGTCACGCAGTACCCCTTCCGGCTCCTTGGCCGCGCCTTCGCTAAGTGCTTGAAAGTTCTTGATCACCAGGGAGCGGTCATACTGCAGCTTCAATCCTTGCTGGTAGGCTTGCGCGGCCTTGCCCCAGGATTTGCTTGCCATATATAGATCCCCTTCAAGACTGAATCCAGCGGCCTTGGAGGCGGTTTGTTTCTGCAGTGTTTGCGCCAGGGAAATCGCGCCCGGCAGATCATGGTCCTGCAATTTCATGAACGCGAGCAGCGTCACCGCCGTTACCTGACCGGGGTCAGCCTTGATCACCTGGGTAAGATTGTCTTTGGCGTCCTTGGTGTCCTTGTTGATGAGTTGTGCACGTGCCAAATTGGTGCGGTACAAGGACACATGCGGCGCGAGTTTCACGGCTTGCTGCAGCGAGTTCAGCGCGTTGGCCTGATGGCCGGCATTGAGTTCCGTCGCTCCGAGGACATTAAGAGCTGCAGGATTGTTGGGGTCCGCATCCACCAGGCGTTTGGCGGTGCTCTCTGCATCGTCGAATTGACCGCTTTCGCTGTACACCACTACCAGCCCGAAATAGGGGGCAGCGGATTTCGGCGCCGCTTCGATGGCCTGCTTGAACCATTTAAGGGCCTCCGCTTTGTTGCCTTGCAGCATGGCAAGCCGGCCGATTGAGGTCATGGCCACGTCGTTTTGCGGGTTCTGTGCCAACACCGCTCTGTACTGAACGTCAGCATCTCCGTAATGGCCCTCGAGTGAATCCAGGTTGCCCAGATTCAGGAGCACAGCGAGACTCTTGGGGTCCAGCTTGTGGGCCTCGGAATATTCGGCGCGTGCTTCAGTACGCCGACCGGCTGCAACCAGTGCGGTCCCGTACAACAGGTGCGCGGCACTGTCGTGCGGATTCTTGGCGGCATACTCAGCCGCCACCTTTACCGCATCGGCCGGGTGCTGCTCGCGTACATAAGTCATGACCAGAAAGCGGTTGCGTCGCGCCTCGGCGGAGGCATCCCCCGCGGGCTTCTCCTTCAGCAGGCGGATCGCTTCGGATTCATTTCCGCTGTCCAAGGCTTTGCCAACCTGAGCGAACTGAGCATCGGGTGGATTGTTTGTGCTCGTTGCGGAAGCTTTCGGCCCAGGTTTTCCAGCGCCTTCGGCGACGGCTCTCTGCAGCAGCGCCAGCAGCTCGGTGTCGGATGGGTTGCCCGGTACGGCGGGTCGCAGCATCTCCAGCGCCTGGCGCGAGTCGCCTGAGCGATAGAGCGTGAGAGCCAGCAACTTGCGGGCTTGGACATTTTTCCGGTCCATGCCCATGACATTGCTGAGGTGCATTTCCGCCTGGACGTAGTCGCCCTGCGCGTAGTTGACCGTGCCCATGAGAAACTGCGCCTGCGCATTGTCGGGCTGCTCCTTGAGCACCTGTTGAAGCTCGGAAATCGCATCGTCCAGATGCCCCTGTTTGTACAGCACCATGGCGTGCAGATAGTGAGGAAACGGCTGCTGCGGCGACATTTTTTCCAGTGTCTGAATGCTGACGAGAGCCTTGTCGTACTGATTTTGTTGCCCCTGTGCGTTGGCCAGCCGAATCAACGTGTAAAAGCGCTCTTGCGGCAGCCAGTCGGGGTTTTTGAAGCCCAGCACTTTCTGGTAATCCGATTCGGCGCTGGCGAAATCCTGGCTGGTGAATGCCAGATCTCCCTTGACTATCCAGGCCTGCGGATTTTCCGGCGCCGCCGCCAGTGCCTGTTGCACGTACGTGTTGGCGGAATCCAGATCGTTGGCGGCCGCCGATGCCTCGGCGAGTCCGGCAAGTGCGCGTGGATCCTTCGGATCCAACGTCAACGCGGCCTGATACGACTGCTTCGCCTGGTCAAGCTGATTCAGGCCGAGATAGGCGTCGCCGCGCAGCACGTTCGTAAGCCCCTCGATCCTCGGGTCTGTGAGCTTGTCGGGAGATACGATCTTGAGGAGCTTGTCGTACTGCTGCGTCACCCGTAGCACCTGTCCCATCGGAACCACCCATTGTGCTTTCGGCACGCTGTTGGCCTGGGCATTTTGCAGGTCGTTCAGGGCCTCCGTCGGATTGCCGAGCATCAAGGAGGCCTGGCCCAGAAGTAGCCACGCGGCACCGTTCTTGTTGTCGCGCTGCAAGACCTTCTTGGCCTCGATGTAGGCCGCACGATACTTTCCTTCGGCTTGATATTTGCTGCCAGCATCAAGGCTGCCATGTCCTCCGGTCAGGCCGCAACCGCTCAGCAACAGGTTGACACAGAGCAACGGCAGGCCGAGACGAACAACCCAAGTGTTGAGCTTGATCAAGCGCATATCTTTACCCTCAGTTCGCCCGGCGCCACGCGCGGAGTCAGTCTGGACTGGTTGGCCTCTTCAATCCATGCTTGTCCAGAAGATCATAAATTGTCGGCCGGCTGATGCCGAGCAAGCTTGCGACCCGCGAGAGATTGCCGCTAGCTTGGGTCAAGGCCCTCTGGATCGCACGCTTTTCAGCGTCGTTTCGCACCTTTTGCAGGTCCAGGATATCGTCATCGACTGCTCCAAGGTGCAATGCCTCAAGTCCGATCTGCTTTTCATCCGCCATGATCACCGCGCTATTTATTGTGTTTTCCAACTCGCGCACGTTACCGGGCCACGGATATTCCGCGATCGCCTTGAGCGCCTTGGCGGTAAATCCGCGAACTGTGCGTCCGTGGCGACTGGCCGCCTGCTCTAGAAAATGACGCGCGAGAGTCACCGCGTCACCGGCGCGTTCACGCAGTGGCGGAAGTCGAATGCTCACTTCGCTGATGCGGTAAAACAGATCTTCGCGGAAGCGTCCATCACGGATCAGTGCCGGCAGATCCTGATGTGTGGCGCAGATGATGCGCACATCCACCGGAATCAATTCGCGTCCACCGATGCGCTCGACCACCCGCTCCTCGAAAAAACGCAGCAGCTTGGCCTGCAGCGTTAGCGGCATGTCGCCGATCTCGTCAAGCAGCAGGCTGCCGTTGACGGCCAGTTCGATCTTGCCTTTGGTTTGCTTGTGCGCGCCGGTGTAGGCGCCCTTCTCGTAGCCGAACAGCTCGGCTTCCAGCAGAGCATCGGGGATGGCCGCGCAGTTGATCGCCACGAAGGGTCCGCCGTGCCGCGAGCTCAGGCGATGTACCGCACGCGCGAACAACTCCTTGCCGGTGCCGGTTTCGCCGAGCAGCAGGACGGTGGCGCTCGAGGGACTGACTTTCTCAACCATCCGGTAGGCATTGAGCATCGCTGTGCTGTTGCCGATCACGCCTTCGAACACCGCGGGCGACTGGCTTCTGAGCCTGCGGTTCTCGGCCTCCAGTTCGTGCACCCGGAATGCGCGATCCACAATCATGCGGAGGACTTCCAGGTCCAGTGGCTTGAAGCAGAAATCGTAGGCGCCGGAGCCGATCGACTTGACGGCGTTATCACGGTCACCGTTTCCGGTGACTACAATGATCTTGGTGTGTGGGACCTCCTCCAGGATTTCTGCAATCGTGGCGAAACCCTCAGTCGTGCCGGCGGCGTCCGGGGGCAGGCCCAGATCCTGCAGCACAACCGCCGGCTGGTGGCGGCGCAGCAGGGCGAGCGCTGTCGGCCGGTCGCCGGCTATGACCAAGTCATAATCCTCGAAGCTCCAGCGCAGCTGGCTCTGCAGGCCGATATCATCCTCGACGATCAACAGGCAACGCTGCTTCTGACTCATGACGCGGCCCCCAGCCTGCCGGCCACTGTTTCATCGCCCGCAGGTTCATCCAGCGGCAGCTGAATAGCGATTACAGTGCCCTGGCCGGGGGTACTGTTCACGCGCATCGCTCCACCCAGCGAATGCACATACTCGCGGGCCTGGTAGGCGCCAATACCCATGCCTCTGCTCGCCTTGGTGGTGAAAAATGGCTTGAACAGCCGGTTGCGGATGAAGTCCTCGTCCATACCAGCTCCGTCATCTTCGATTTCGATCGAGGCATGTACGGATTCGCGCTTGACTCTGAGCGTGACATGACCGTGGGCTTGCGCTGCGTCCTGGGCGTTGCGGATCACGTGTCCCAGCACCGTGGCAAGCTGTTCTGAGTTTGCTTGTACCCATAGGTCATCCGCGGCCGGTTGCTGGTATTCCGGTTGCGGCACTTGCGAGCGGCATTCGTCAATCGCCTTGAGCATCACTGCCGCGAGTTGCAAGCGACCGTGCATGGCGGGTACCGCCTCGCCGCGCAGCTGCTCGAGTAGCCGCGAGATGCGATGCACCGAATTCGCCACGGTCGTGAGCATGTCGTCCACGAACGCAGGGTTGTGCTTGTGACGTTCGGCGTTCTGCAGCAGCAAGGATTGCTGTGCAGCGAGGTTCTTGAGGTCGTGCATCAGAAACGCGGTGAGCCGGTTGAAGCCTTCGAACTGGCGCACTTCGGCAACGCGCTGGGCATCGGCCGCCTGCGCCAAGGCGCCCGCTACCTGACCGCCGGCTGCCCGGAGCAAATCAATATCCTCCCAATCAAATGCGCGGCTCGCGCGTGCATGGGCGAGCACCACGAAACCGATGAGCCGGTCTTCCAGCACCAATGGCACCAGCAACCATGCGCGTGTCAGCGCGCATAATTCGGCGGGCGCCCGCAGCCGTTCATCGCCCAGGGGCGGCGGCTCACTCAAATCATAAATCCACCGGCGTGAGCGCATGATGCCGAACGCCGGCAAGCAGGATGGAAGCTTCAGGCCGACCGGCGTCGGCATGTTCCAGCATGCTTCCGGCACGAATTCATCAGCATCGCTGCGCATGAACAGTGCGCCCCCCGGGCTGTCCATAATCTGCGCCATTGCCTGCACGGCGCGTTGCGGCAGCTCCGAGTCGCTGGTCGCCAACGTGGCCGACAACCGCAGCCATTCCTCGCGATAGTCGTGACGGAAACTGAAGAAGTTCTTGTGCAGGAACACTCGCAGATGGGAACGCGCCTGACCGGAGAATGTGATTAACAGAACGACCAGCAGCGCAAAGCAGACAAGCGTGATTTCCGCTACCCGGCCCCAATCGCCTCCGTACAGACGCACGTAATAACCACCGATCGACGTGGCGATGATGTAGAACGCGACCACCAGCAGGCTCGTGGAATAGAACACCGCGCGCCGTGACACGCCTACCTCCAGCGACCACTGCGGGTTGCGGGCCGCCGCCACCACCAGTAGCGGCACCACCAAGGCATCAATGAAACCGCGTGCCGCCCATGCGTTGATGTTCAACTGCCGGTAGAGCACCGCGTAGGAATACAAAAAGATGTCGTAGGTGAACATCAAGCCAAGCGCAATTACCAGGAACTTCAGCGCCCAGCGCTGTTTCGGTTGCACGTTGCGGTAGATCTGTTCGAGAAACACCACGCCGGCGAGGGCCAGAACCAGCACACCGACTAGCGGCACGTCGACGCTGAACGGCAACACGGTCGTTTGCGGCAAATCTGTCACCGGCCACAGGCAGTAGAGAGTGAGCATGATCCACAACGCGTGCACAGTAACGCGCAAACCACGAAGCAGCCCGGACATCGTCCCGACATCGGACAGGGTGCCCAGGAAAACGAGCCAGGCGCCATAGCGTAGAACCTCGGCCGTCAGTATCCAGCTGATTGCCACGGTGCGCCGCCACTCGGCGTAAGCCAGAAACGCGCTCCACAGAACCGAGATCAGCGTGGCCAGGATCAGCAGGGCGCCGGTGCGCTGCCCGCGCCAACCGACGCCCAGCAGTGTCGTGCCTGCGAGGAACGCGGCGGCGGCGATCAAGTAACTGGTAATGACGATGAGGTGCATATCTGGGTGATCCCCGGAGCGTGGCGCGGGTGGCTGCACTCAGCCGGCCTTCAGTCCTCTCCCGGATTCACACATTGCGTGGCACATACTGGCTGGAGCGTGCGGAAACCGCTGCTTCTTCGGTAGCGGAGTGCGGCACAGTCAGCAGACGGTTGCGAATGTCGGCCATCACGCGTGCCGCGGCATGTCCGTCCCAGAGCTGTGGCTTGCGTCCATCCGGCCGGTGGCCAGCGAGAATCTCGTCTACCGCTGGCACCAACTCGGCGGCGGTGACCAGTCGGTTGGTACCCTCCGTGATGGTGATCGGCCGTTCGGTAGTGGCGCGCAACGTCAGGCAGGGTATGCCGAGATACGTGGTCTCCTCCTGGACACCACCCGAATCCGTGATGATCAGGCGAGCGCCGCAAACGAGGTTCATAAAATCCACGTAGCCGAGCGGTTCGATGACTTGCAGATCATGCGCTTCGATCAGTTTCGGCCAAAGGCCGAAGGCTTCCAGATTCTTGCGGGTGCGCGGATGTACCGGAAACACCAGTGGCAATCGGGCTGCAATACCCGTCAGTTGACTGATCAGTGAATTGAGTGACTCGGGCCCATCCACATTCGACGGGCGGTGCAGTGTCACCACAACGTACTCACGCTTCTCAAGTCCGAGCCGGCTCCGCTCGCCACTGGCATCGATGCGCTCGCGCATCAGTTCGTAGGAGTCGATCATGATATTGCCGACTCGTGTGACCTTTTCCGGCGGAATGCCTTCAGCGGCGAGATTCTCGTCCGCGTCCGGTGACGGAGTCCATAGGATGTCGGCCACCGCATCGGTCACTAGCCGGTTGATCTCCTCGGGCATCCGGCGGTCGCGGCTGCGCAACCCGGCCTCCAGATGCGCCACCGGAATGCACAGCTTCGCGCCGACCAAGGTACAGGCAACCGTTGCATTGACATCCCCAACCACGACGATCAGGTTCGGTCGATCATCGACGCAGGCTCGCTCGTAGGCGAGCATCACGTTGGCGGTCTGTTCGGCGTGACTGCCGCTGCCCACACCAAGGTTCAGATCCGGCGACGGTAACTTCAGATCGCGAAAAAAAGCTTCCGACATATTCCGGTCGTAGTGCTGGCCGGTATGCACCAACCGCAAACGGCACCACGATTGCGTGCACAACGCGTGAAACAGCGGCGCGACCTTCATGAAATTGGGCCGCGCGGCTGCGATCAAGTCAATCCTCAGCCGCTGCATGACAGGGCATCCCCCCCGATCCATATGGTTTTGAGTGTAGCAAGGTGCTGCCTGCAGTCTAGCGTGTTATCCGGTGGGAATCTTTACATTGGTATTCCCGAGATCCCCGCTGTTGCTGCGAAGGTTCGCATCCTGATGACCACAGCAGGCTCGCGGTTTCATATACCAAGGCATCGCCAGGGCCAGCCCTTGTCCAATATTTTGCGTAGGCGTGAAACCCAGATTCGCAATCGCCTTGCTTATGTCGGCCAGACTATGACGAACATCACCCTCGCGAAAGTCGCGATACACGGGCCGTGCATCTTGTAGATGCGCGTAGTACGGCAGCAGATTGGCCTGAAGCCGGGAGTAAAGCTCGTTGAGCGTTGTACGTTCACCTACTGCTACGTTGTAGACGTGGTTCAAGGCCGTGGAACTTTCCGTCGTCGCAGCGAGCAAGTTCGCCTGCACCACGTTTGCGACATAGCAAAAGTCGCGGCTGGTCTCACCATCACCATTGATGAACACTGACTCGCCCTTGATGAGGCTGTCTATCCACTTGGGTATGACCGCTGCATAGGCACCATCGGGATCCTGTCGCGGACCGAACACGTTGAAGTAACGCAGACCAATACTGTTGAATCCGTAGCAGCGCGCAAAAACGCTGGCATACTGCTCATTGACATATTTCGTTACGGCGTAAGGGCTCAGCAGATTGCCAATCTGATCCTCCACCTTGGGCAGCCCTGGGTGATCGCCGTAAGTGGCACTACTGGCGGCATAGGTAAAACTTCTTACTTTGGCATCGCGCGCAGCCAACAGCATGTTGAGCGAGCCGGTGCAATTGGTGTCATGTATGGCCAACGGATCTTCAATCGAGCGAGGCACCGACCCCAGCGCCGCCTGATGCAGTACGTGCTCTACATCTTCACAGGCCTTGCGGCAATCTTCGATATTGCGGATGTCGCCGGTGATGAAATGGAACTGGCGCCATGCCTGCGCTCCCACGATCCGTTCAATTTCATCAAGATTGCTCTGGTAGCCCGTAGCGAAATTGTCCAGACCAACCACATGCTGGCCCAATGCGAGGAGTGCCTCGACAAGATTGGAACCAATGAAACCCGCTGCACCCGTCACTAGCCAGCTCTGACAAGACGCCTGAATACGTTCCTTGAGTGCGACTGGGAGTGCCCGGACCAAATCATTCATCACAATCTCCCGTCAACAGCTTCGCGTGGCAGCACGTACTTCACGTCATAAAGGACGGATTCAGCGTTACCTAATGCACGGATAGCGCCCGCTCCCATGCTGGTGAATTCGCGGTGTCCGACAGCCAGAATCACTGCGTCATAGGTGCCGTTGACTGACTGAGGCAGCAGCTCTATGCCGTATTCCTTGTGCGCCTCTTCGGCATCGACCCAGGGGTCATGGATATCGACGTGGGCATTGTAGCCGGTCAGTGCCTGCACAATGTCTACCACGCGGGTATTGCGCATTTTGGGGCAGTTTTCCTTGAAGGCCAGGCCCAGCAACAGGATGCGCGCGCCGGCCGGGTTGATGCCTGACGCACCATCAGGCGGATCACCTCGTTGGCGATGTACGGACCCATACGGTCGTTGGTGCGCCGGCCGGCGAGGATCACGTCCGGGTGATGGCCTGCTTCCTGCGCTTTGTGGGTGAGGTAGTAGGGATCGACGCTAAACCACCGAGGGAGTTCCCCCGGCTCTGCCGGAGAGGCAGTAGCAGTTTGACGTTTAGATAGCGCTGATACCAAGCTCACCGGCCATCGTGCGCGTACCTCAATGAGTACTGTCGCCAACGTGCGATGCCGGGTCAGTTCCATCAGTCGGGCCACGCCGACCTTCGAAGGGAACGCGCCACGCGGGTCGGCCACGCTCGATATCGGCAAGTCAATGCTTGGCCTATTGTTCGCGCCAGCATGCGAGGCGAGCTGCAATCGCCTTGGTCCGTTTACCCTCGGGCGCCAGCGAAACGATACGGGCGCGCTACACCGGCCTGATGCTGGTGAGCTTGGATCCAACCAGTCGGATGAATACGATGCGCTCCTCCCAGCTCAGCAGAATGGCGGTGCAATTCGGCTGTCCGCTCTGCGCAGGCCTCGTCATAAAACATGACACAGACGCGCAGAGCATAGGTTCCCTCAAGCTTGCAAAGCGAAACTAAGCTTACTTGGAGCCAGCTCGGCCTTCTGGCTCGGATCAACGCAATAGCGGTCTTTCAAGAAGCCTGCGATCCGGGAGCCACTCAGTTGCTCCGGTTCGAACGCGAAGCGATGCGAGAACGCACTGCTAGGTACCGGGTTGTCGCACGCATCAGCGAGCCCCCGTGGCAACACGTCTTTTGCCAGTGCTTCGAGCAGGCGGAGGCGCAAGAGCACCACTGGGTTGTTTCGCACCAAGGCATAGCTTGTCGGTGGCGCAAATTTTTCGAAGCCGTAACAACGTATGTAGAAGTCGGCATGCCGCGGATGCACACCGATGACGATATCGGTCAAATCGGTGTGCAAACCATAATGTATGGCCCACCGCATCATGCTGAAGAGGGCTCCGACGCCGCGTGAAGCACTCCGGCGACGGTCCGCCAGCATCCCCACCTCAAGCAGGCGGCGCCCCTTTCGTCGAAGTTTATCCAGGTAGGGTGCATATACGCTATCCAGCGCGAGCCCCAGGGGATTATCGCGGAATAGTGTCATCGTGTAGCCGACTTCCGATCCTTCCGGCCCCCAGATCACGCATGCATGCTCGCCCACGGCAGTAGGAACGGCATGCATGCCAAACGGGTTTTTGTCGATAAGCCCCATTTCTGAGTAGCGTTCATAAACCAACCGCCACGCCGATTCCACCTGTTCAAGACTGGTCGCACATGAACACTGCGCTTCGCTTCTGTGCGCCGCCGAGCGCGCGAGATGCGCCGTGATGTCGATGACTGTCTCAGTCATTTCTAATAGTCTGCTTTGGTTCATGTTTCAGTCTCCGGTCGGCGGCCCGTTGCTTCGAGGCATGTCTCTCCTTATCCATGCCTTGGTCGTTCAGAGACGATCAATGCTCATCGCGGGAGGGGGGAGGCTATATCCCGTCTGTTATGATATGCGATGGTTATGTGAATTCTAGGCTATAACCAAGCTATGTTTATGTGAACTGCGTGTCAATATAGCGGAACAAGCCGCAAACCATCAGAAACCCTTGTAATCGCCCCCACGCTGTCCCGATTCTCCGCGCATGCCAACAACCGAACATCGGTGAACTGTGTACTGCGGATCCCGGTTTATAGATGGCATGAGTGGGCCGCCGCCAGGCAGGCGCGATGCCCTGTCTTCCATGTGGCGCCGCGGTTGAGCCGGCATCGCACTTCGGCGAGGCAATCTTCGCAAGACTTGCTCCAAGGCGCGAAAGTCGTGGCAGTCGCATCCAGCGAACATTTGACGTTGCTGGGTCTGGTGTTGAACCAATGTGTGACGGCTCGGTGACTACACACCGACCGCCGGTGTCGATCACGTTGCGCACGTGGTTTTGGTCGAGGGAAGCCCGGAAAGCGCCCATGGCTACCGTAACCCCAGGTGCCTGGCTCAATCTGGCGCGCAGTCGTTCAGGTTTTGCTGCTGAATCCGCTGAGCGAATCCACTATAGGCAGGCCTGACTTCCGGCATCGGGGAGGTACCGCGCTCTTGTAGGGGCGTTTGTTCTTCAAGCCGCTCCCAGGTGTTCCCCCGTTTCGCCCCCAAGCAGGTGTCGTCCGTCCGGGTGGCGGATTGCTTTGCGAGTTTGCATGGGCTTTATCAAATGGTGCTTGAGACGCATGCCTTGCGGGTAGCACTCCGGCAGGTGACGCATCAGCGTCCAAGGTGCGGATTCCGGTCCAACTGGTCACCTGTTCCGGTAATCGCTGAGCATGGGGCTGGTGCTGAGCACATCTTCCAGTGATGGGGCTGGACACGATAGCGAAGCCCTGGCCGCGTCATTAACCTACTTGCCAAACTAAACCTATTAGGTTAGTATTGGGGTATGGAGAAAAGCACGCCTCATTGCAAGCTGGCTGTCGTGAAGACCTTTGCTTGCGGACGGCAAGGTGCGTTCCACGTTCTCGGCCTTGGCCGGTGGCGCTGCCTTGGGCTTCGACTTTGTCGGCATCGTCGGTGTGGTTGCCTCGCTGACTCCGAAGGATTTCTACAAGAGCATGACCACGCATGCGGATCATCGGGTGTGGCAAGACGTGTACCGGCCCAGCACGCCCGCTGGCGAGGTCTACCTGAAACTGACGGTCATCGATGACGTACTCATCGTGTCCTTCAAGGAGCTCTGACCATGAAATGTCCATCGTGCGCAGGCGCGGAACTTGTGCATGACACCCGCGACATGCCCTACACCTACAAGGGCGAATCGACCCTCATTCCTGACGTCACCGGTGACTTCTGCCCGAGCTGCGGGGAAATGATCCTTGGTGTTGCCGAGTCGGCACGTACCAGTGCGGTGATGCTGGATTTCAACAAGCAGGTGAATGCCTCAATCGTCGATCCCAGCTTCATCACCAGTGTCAGAAAGAAGCTGGCGCTCGATCAACGCGAAGCGGCCGAAATCTTCGGCGGTGGCGTCAATGCGTTCTCGCGGTACGAGACCGGCAAGACCAAGCCCCCGCTGGCGCTGGTGAAGTTGCTCAGGGTGCTTGATCGTCATCCTGACCTATTGGGTGAAGTGAGGGCGGCCTAACCGATGCTGAATCAGTCGTCGCTTTCGTCCGCATAATCCAAGCTTTCCGGATACAGCCCCATGAGATCCGACAAGGTGTCGCGAATCTGCTCCAACGCCTCTCATGCCGCTGACCTGATCGTCCAATGCGCCGGCAAGGTCGAAGAACTCACTGGCCTGGCGTAGTGCACCGTTGTTGACGACGGCCATCGCGAGTTGATGGAGCTTGAGCAGGTCATCGCGGATCACGGGTGGCGCGCCGTGATCGCGGTCGTTCAAGTCATCCCGAAGGCTGTCAACCGAATCCACCGCAGCAAGAATGCGCGTGGTCTCGAAGTTCTCGTAGAGCTTGTGCCATTCGGCGTCGGTCATGGCCGCCATACACCATCCTCATAGAGTGTCGCCGCGATAGTTGCGATAAGTCTTTCAAACGCGCACTTCCTAATTGAATCGGCGTGCCGACCTGGCCAAGCGAGCGAGCTTTACCCTGAAGGCACCCGCCACGACAGTGTATCGACCCATGGACTCGCGGCGCACCATGATCGGCACCATCAGGGCCTTGCGCCTTCTGCCAATCCTGCCGCTTTGTGCTGCGATATAACGCCTGACTTGGGCGGCGGATTCAACTACGAAGTGCACCACGGTTGAGGGAGACATCGAAAACGTGTTGTGGCGTACGGAAGTCTAAACGCTTTCGAGGCCGCTGGTTGAGCTTGTCTTCAATCGCTTGAATGTCGTCGT
>NZ_JBHSNG010000039.1:0-20097 GCF_042657005.1 Rhodanobacter terrae | reverse complement strand
AGACCTTTCTGAAACTGCACCCTATTCATCGCCATGACTCACACTCCCGTCGAGAACATGGCTTCAGCATCCCTCGCTGCCGTCGCACATCATGCGACTTGCAACTGAGGTTCGACGCTAATCAGGTGGGGTAATGTCTGGCATTCCTTTTTTCCTCCTCGATCGTACCGCTCAGCCAGCTCGATCAGTATCGTCGAGCCTGATATCGTAGATTTGCATATGTTTCACCCCTTTTGAAAATCTCGAAACGTCGAACTTGGCTGGCTTCAAGTACCACGCCTGCGCCAGCTTTCGTTTCGAACTCACTATGGCGGAGGCGACCGCTTGAACCTTCGACCCCGTGAGCCCCACTTCGACGTTCGCTCCAGCCCCCAGATACAGCTCGAGATAGCGTCGATCCAATAGTTGAACGAGGGATTCGAGATTTCCCACATCGATCTTTTCGAGGCTCGCACTCGGATAACCCTTGCACAGGAACTCCGCGGCGTAGTTCGCGACTTTCGCTCTGGGTCCGTCGTCTTTCGGCGCCATGACGTCGACCATATCGAACTCTCGACGATCCATCAGCGAGAATAGTCTTTCGTGCTTGGCGGACGCGAAAGCGATCAGCGCGCGATTTCGTGACTGATCGGTCTCTTCCTCCAACAAGCGGACGGACTTATAAGGTCCGCTCTCACCCTTGAGAACACCCGCCAAGCTCTCGAGCAAACGCAACGGATCGTTGGCGCGCTCGGCCTCCAGAAGGTCCTTGAGGTCCTCATCGAGCGGGTAGTGGAATTCCGCTCGCATGTGACCGACCAAAACTCGCCCTTTCGCCATCAGCTCCCGCCGGACTGCGCTGAAAATAAGGGGCTTGGACAAGCCGGAGACATCGACAAGAACCAGCCCCTCGTCTTCCGGAATCTGAGCGAGCAAATTCGGATAATCGTAGATCTCCACCTGCGCGCTCGTCGCCTTCCAGGCCGCGAGAATTTCTTGCGAGTACCCGGGTTCCTCGTATCGGATTAGCTGAACTTTTTTCGGAATCGAATGCCGGGCAATGAACCGGTTCGATTCCAAAGTACGTTCCTCGAACCCAAGCCCAGCTAACACGGAATCGATCCGTAGCGCCTCGAATTCGACCTCCGATAGGAGAGATATACGTGCGTCGATAGGTTCGACTCGCGCGTCCACCGGCTCCGGTGGAGGCGCCCCGCTGTTCGTCCGGCGGCGCTCGAAGAGTTCTGCCTGGGCGGGCGGCTCGCTTGGTTCTTCCGGGGTGCTTTCTCCTTTGTCCTCAGCGTCCGATGTAGCAGCTTCCTCGCCCACCGCGCCATCTCTGGATTCGGACAAATTCTTAAGAAGGACACTCTTGTCCGGAGCGTTCAACCACTGCTCCAGATCCTCGCCGGACAACTCGAATCGGTCGCGATCAGCCAAGCCAATGAATGCGGCAAGTCCGCATATCTTCCGATAGCTCAGTTTGAACTGCTGAATCGGATTCGAATCCTTGGTTTTAGTGCGCGCGGCACCTCCCGTATAGACGAAAACGCCAGCATCGATCAGGTCTCTCAGCTGATCTATCTGCTGCTTCAGTTTTTGCTTATCGTCGGAGGTGACGCGAACGTAGATCGACGAATATTGCCGCAAGCGAGGTTGTCCGTTCTTCGGTTTCTTGGTTTGCCGATACGATTTCACCAACTCCTCGTTCGCCGCCGCGGCGAAGGCCAGCGCATGGTCCTTATATTTGCCGGCACGGCGATTTAGTTCGTACAACCTCTGCGAACTGAGCTGCTGGAAGCATTCCGATTGAATTCCTGCCGCGATCGGAACGTCCACCTTCGTCTTTCCCGTGGTCGCGCGCTTAATGATTTCCTCGTAGAGCTTAATGACATCTCCAATGTCTCCTACGCAAACGTTCGTCACGCAAGACAGTCCGCGGTAAACTTGCTTCCTATCTTTGGAAGTCGCGTTGGCGGCCGCTATTTCCCTAGCGACTTGCTCCAAGGAAACGTCCCCCAGAAGTTGCTTCGGACTGTATACCGGGTGGTCCGGATAGAGTTCCGCCCGCTGCTGCAATACGCGCGATATGAAGTCCGCCCCCTTCCCCTCACCGGTCCCGTTTATGGTCTGGTGCACAAGCGAGCCCAAGTCGAAGACCGACACGTCGCGGTCTATACGAACCGGATGGATCCGTCCCGGCGACCGAAGGCCCAATTCGATCGTTTGCCATTCCGATGTGAATTTAAAGGCACAGACGGTACTCTGGAAAAGAAGCGACGTCAGAAGCTCTTCGACTCGCTCCACCTCTATATATCGTGTCGACACGTCGTCGAGAAGGAAGAGAACCTGCGAGTCTTGCCAGATGGGTGAACACAGGCGGAGCTGTTCCGCCAGATACGGAAACGCCTGCGCCGACGCCTGCTCCACCGAATAGCCGGATCCGATTCGCGCTGTCAGCACGACGATTTTGTTGAGCCGAAGCTCGAGCTCGTCGATGGACGTCACCGATCTGAGCTCGTCACCACCGTTCAGGTAGTCGGCAACGGCGTTACCGAGCGTGAGATGGGCGGTCGCCGCCACCGCCTCCGGCGACAAGTTCTGCAGGTGCAACAACGCCCTGGATGCTTGCAACGCGTAGCTCGCGAATAGCCTGGTCAGCCGGTGCTCGAGCTTGGATACCGAGTCGCGAAGATCGAGCAACCGTTGCGCCGAAACGAACAGCCCCACATACCCGTCCTTCCTCAAATCCTCCAACAGTTTGTCCATAGATCCCGCGTCGTTCGCTTTCGCCGCCCGAGCGTGAAAATCCAAGGCGCGCAACAGCATCGTCTTTCCGCAGCCGCGCATCCCGGTGATGATCTGCGGCCCGGGCCGGGCCACTTCATTTAGCCATCGCCCTTCCGGATCCACCAGCAACCGCGGAACACCCCAAGACGCCAGCGTCTGTGCGTTGTAGTGATCACCGAACCCGGATAGTTGCAACGGCGTTGCCCAAGGACGCCACGGCTGGGTCGCACGTTCGTGGGCATTGACTATTTGCTTAACCAGGTCCTCGAATCCCGGCTGACGAGCGTTCTGCGGCGGCGCGAGGCACCCCCTCACAATGCCTTGAAGAGCGAGCGCCACCCGGTAATCGCGATCCGCGAGGCTCGATGGATCGGCCAGTAGACGATCAAGCAATTTATCGACATGCTGCGCTATGAAATATAGATCGCCGTGCCGTTGATCGGTGCTCTTGCTATCTTCAGCAATGCTGCCGAGATCGATGGCCATCACTCGGATCGAACCGTCAAGCGCGTTTACTCGCCGAGCTTTCGGATCGAGCTTCTGTACTATCAGGTTATTTGCATGAAGATCATTATGGTTGAGCTGGTGTGCCTCGAACTCAGACCGCATCTTCAGTAAATCTATGGCCACCTGGCAAGTCGCCCTGACGTTAAGCGCCGCTCGCCCTTCGAGGTAGTCTTCCAAGGGGTTACCGTCAATGTAATCGAGCACTATCACATGGCATCGGAGCGTCGTTTTCTGTTCGTCTGCGAACTCAACATCCACCTCGAACGTATCGTCGATGCCGACGACATGCTCCGCGTGTTGAGCCAATTGATTGTGTAAATCGGTCTCCTCTTCGAAAGAGTTCTTCTTCAACCCATTGTAGAACTCTGTCGGCGACACTTTCAGCACGACTTTCTTCTTAAAGCGCCCCCGTTCGGCTACGTACGCGGCCCCATAGAACCCTCGGCCCAACGTTTCGACTATCGCGTACTCACCGACCGTTGTTGGTGGCTTCGACAACATAAAACCGTATTCTCTGCCGCATGTCGGGCATCGTTCTTCCAATCGTTTCTCGGCATAATCCGGAATTGGACAGCAGAAGCAACAGTATTTACCCATGGATCCTTATCGCCTCAAATCCCGGACCTTCCGGGTGGTTGTGTATCGTGAACGAATTCCTGCACGCGACGGCCAGTAGGTCCGGAACCCCTGGGTCAAGCCGCAGTGTCGCGACCGGCTCGCCTCTTTGTACCCATTCGCCAGGTCGTCTCAACAATATAAGTCCCACCGGATCGGCATAGTGCTCCCCTGATCGGTCAACGAAACGCTGCACATCACAGAGCGCGTCCCTCAGGCCTGCCAGTGGGTAATGGACGAATCCATCGACCGGAGCCTGTAACGTTTCGGCATGTGCATCCAAGGTTCTTCGGCTCACACGGACGAAGTCCTCAGGCGAGCCACCTTGCGCTTCCAAGTGACAGTAAAACACCTCTTTCAATTGCCTCACGCCGATCCGTGCCATATGGGCTCGGGACTCCGACGGCACACACGCCAAAGACAGCGTGCGGCAAAGTTGAAAGTGTGACGCCAACCACTCACATGCGTTGGACTCGAACAGAAGCCATAGGGCCGCCAACGCCTCTTTGCGCCCGATATACGGCTGGTACGGATGAATGCCGTCCGTCAAGACGGGGCGAGCCTCGACACCCATTATTTTTGCAGCGTCGACGAACATAGCAGCGTTCGCGGCTCCCTCCGCTGCGCTTCGGCCGAAATTGCCGTGCGGGCCGACCCTCACGTCCAATCCTGCGTACCGAACCCCTACCGCTCGTTTCTTCGCCAGCAAACTGGCTGCGGCCAACGTGGCGACGCTCTGAAAACCGTGTAGCTGCCGCAGCTGGAATACTCTTGCGTCCAATGGCGCGTATCTGTCGGAAGCCTGAAAATGCGCGAATCCGTTTCGCCGCAACACTTTGGTCAGTTCCTCGGGCGATAACTTGGTCCTGTAGCCCTGCAGCTGTGCTAGGCAATCTATGCCTCCTGCCGGCCGCCCTGGCACACCGAGCTTTATCACGTGAAACTTCGCTGCTCTCAAAAATAGAGGGCACAACAGAGTTGACAGCGACGACGGGCCACCGGTGGAAGCCACATCAGCGGTATTCGTCACATCCGGGAAAAATCTGTCGCCCGAATCCGCAAGAATCCCCGCCAATTCGGCGGCGATCATCGCATCTACCGGATGGTTGCTCTTGATATCGGCCAGCAATCGGACGATATCTTCGTCACTGGCCGAACTGTCGATCATGCGTCTTGACGAACGTTCCGCTTCGTCTTTTTGCCGTTCTTTCCGCTCAAAGCCACTCGCTGACCACTCGCCGGCAGGGGGGCGACGTCCCGCCCCTCGGCTTGGTGGATGCTCATCCGGATCGACTTCGCATGGGCAGCGATGAAAGGAGGCGGCAAAGCATTTCCGATCATCAAAGCTATAGCCTCCTTGCCATGGGAAATTTCGAACTTGTAGTTTTTTGGGAAGCCTTGCAACAACGAAGCCTCTCGCAGCGTGATCGTTCTATCTTGGGAGGGGTGCAAAAACCTTCCCTTTGATGGATTGATGCATCCACTGGTGATCGTCGGTGCCACATCGTCCCAAGACATCCGCCCGTATACGTCGCGGAATCCGTCGTTTCGCTTGTGACAGTTCAACCAATATCTGCTTGGGAGGTCGGATCTGCTTCCTCCGTCTTGCGGAATCAGCTCGATCACCTTGCGTACGGCGGGAGTCCGATTTTCGGGAATCGCATGCAATCGATCCTTGGTCTTAGATGGTGGCTCCACACTCGCTAAGACGTCCCGCACGGTCACCTTATGCTTCGCCTTGGCCGCTACGGCCGGCGTATGCACTCTTGATCCGAGCAATATCAAACGTCTCCTACGCTGAGGCACCCCGTAATCCGCAGCATTGAGAGTGCGAACCACGACTTCATATCTCAACCGCCTCAGGCTTTCGCATAGATTCTTGAATCGCTCGTCGTCCGCTAAGGCAGGAACGTTCTCCAGCATGATTGTCTTTGGTTGTAAGACGCGTACAAAGCGAAGAAAGTCTCGAACGAGATCGTTTCTCGGATCTTCGATGGAGGTGTTTTGATTCCGTGTACGCAGTCTGGAGAACCCTTGACACGGAGGGCAGCCCGCCAGGAGATCCAACTCACCCGGTTTCATTCCGGCATCTTCAAGAAGGGACCTTACCGCGACCTTCCTGATGTCTTTTTCGTACAAGCGAACTTTCGGATGGTTCAAGCGATAGGTATGCTGAGCCTTAGGCTCGACCTCGACCGCGGCCACGACTTGGAACCCGGCATCACGCAGCCCCCTGCTGAGTCCGCCGCAACCACTGAACAAATCGATCGCAGTGAAGACCCGCTGGTCGGTTTTCTCTTTTTTTTTCGAACGGATCATTTGTCGAACTTGGCCTCTTGAGCACGCTTCCATATGCACTAGGGGGGCCAGAGGTAACCGAGCGCCGCATGCCGGTTCGACGACTCCCCTCGCCCATCCGCACTCCGTGCATACGCGCATGAATGCTCGCCCAATGTAGCTAGAGCCTCATTGGCGATCAAGGAAAACATACCCTCTCGTCTCCAGCCAAGAGGCTCCGATTGGCTCGCCACATAGACTCCATCCGAGGCCCACCCGTCCGACCGCCGCCGGTTCTCGTCGAAGACGTTACCTTGCGAAGAAGCGCCCCTTGGCCGCGTTCGTAACACACGGATGGCACTCTCATGTGCCTACGTAGCCGCAGTCAACGAACGCAATGCCGCTTCGTCCAACCCCACGTCGCCTGCGCAGATGGATGAACGGCCGTGCTGGGCACTTGCACAGGCCGAACGGATCGATCCCACAGGGACTGGCGCCTTTCTGCTACCGCTATCCGAAGAAATGGAAGAGAAGGGCGAATCCAGATCAAGCGTGCGCACTACCTTCGGACCCCGTCGAACTCCCACCGACGTGGCACCCGAACTGCTGGTATGCGCGATGATGCAAGCAAGTCCACCGAGCTATCGGCAGTTCTTGGCTGCAGCACCAGCAGGGGCTCCGTGGTATGAACGCGAGTACAATCGAACTTTCGAACCCAGTCTTTGATAAGATATTCAGCATCTTATATGTATCCTTAGGTTCCTCTCCTGGCACCAATTGTAAACGAAGGCCCGCAGAAATGCGGGCTTTCGCCATTTCAGGGGGTCGTTCAAGCGCTTGGTCCACACTTGGTACACAAGTTGGCACACATATGCGCGGTTCTTACCTTGTTCGACGGGACGACACGTTCCACCTCCGGATGCGCGTCCCTGCCACACTGGTCCCTGCCACACTGGTCGACGCGATCGGTAGCAGCGAGATCAAACTATCCCTGTATGAAGCTCGCAGGCGCGATACCCAGCTGAAGGCCTCGTATCTCGCCTTTCACATCCGCGGCTTCTTCGCTCATCTTCACAGAGCTATGCAGAACCTCAGTCGTGCCGAAGTAAACCGCCTCGTTGAATCATGGCGACCAAGATGATCACTCGTGACTCCGAAGTGAGGCGGCTGGTCGAAACCGGACTCTCTTCACACTCCTTGATGGGATACGCCGACGCGTGCGACGCAACCGGCGACGTCCTTGCAGACTTGGCGGACAAGATCCTGCCAACCATATACGGCGATTCTGATCGACAGCCGCTGAGAGGGCCTAGGCTTGATGCAGCATCCGCCAGGCGGTGGCTTTTGCCACCGCTCCAGTCGAGATAGACAGTCCTGAGTGCGATTGGCAGCTCGTGGTTGACCGGGGTCCGCTCAGCTCGATCGACGAAGTCTCCCAGCGCGACTTGGTAAGCACGTGGCTTCCCCAAGCAGCCCGGCTCTACTACGCCAAGGCGGCGGCGTGCGCGGACACTCGCATCCGAGCCCGCGCCCGCGCCATTGGCTTCGTGTATTCATGGAGCCGCATCGCCGCTGCCTTCGCCGGTCTTGCCATCGGCTATTTCCTGAGTGCCGGTGGCGCGTCGGCGGCAGCAATGTTCGTTGCGATCGCGATGGTCGTGGGCATCGTTGTCATCGGCATCTTCCTACCAAAGACCAAGGTAATTTCGCTCGAAACGATCAATCGCTGAGGGGAATTGTAATGGGCGGTGGGGTTCTCACGACATCAGCTGTCGGTGCTCCGCTGCATGCACTCTCGGCTGAGGATAAGCACTGTTTTTTCTGGCCCCCTGGTCACTGGCGGTCTGGTTTTTTGGTGGGCCGAGTCGCCGTCGCCACAGCCCATGAGTGATTCGCACGAAATTGGATGCCGGCGAATTTCCTTAACGAAAATTTATTTTATTTTCAGGTTGCGTTTAGGTAGAGCGGCTAAAGGTGCCGACAGGTTTCGTGTAGTCGAAGTTACCGGGGGAGCAGATTCTCGTTGTCGGGCGACCGGAATCTTTGATCGTAATGTCCCGTTCGAAGCAATTCGGACATACCGTGGAAGGGGTTAAATAATGAAAAGCAAGCATACCGTCGCATCCGCGATGCTGCCGGTTGTGACGGCATTTTCGTCATGGTCTGTCTCGGCGCCTAAGTTTGTGGATGATCCAGAGTCGCTATCGGGTATGGGTACCCACACCCGACCATTCGTACAGCGGCCACTCGCGCGCGCCATATTCATGATCGTGACGGGGCTCATGGCCACCACCGCCGCTGCGCACGCGGCGGACTTCACCAGCGATTCCCTAGCCGCCGCAGCTGCGGGCGGGACGAGCACTCCGGCTGCAGATTCCGCGCCGCAGCCCGCTGCGGCGGGCTCGGTCGCGCCGCCCGTCGAGCAGCCAAAAGTCAAGCGGCTGGAAGCCGTCACGGTCACCGGCAGCCTGATCCAGGTCCACAGCCGCAGCGAAGAATCTTCCAGCCCGCTGGCGACGATCGGCATCGGCCAGATCGCCGCCGCCGGCCAGGTCTCGCTCGATTCGGCGATCGGCCGGATGCCGCAGTTCGCGGCCGCACAGGGGCAGAGCGAGGTCGGCGACGTGCAGGGTGCCACCGGCTTTCAGGGCGGCCAGTCCTATGCCGACCTGCGCGGCCTCGGCGCCGAGCGCACCTTGGTACTGCTCGACGGGCAGCGCCTGGTGCCGACCAATCCGAACGGCGCGGTCGACCTGAACTTGATTCCGATGGCGCTGCTCGAGAACGTCGACGTGATCACCGGCGGCGCCTCGGCCACGTACGGCTCGGACGCCGTAGCGGGTGTCGTCAACTTCCGCCTGCGTCAGGACTTCCAGGGCATCCAGCTCTCCGCCCAGACTGGGGGGAGCACCAAAGGCGGTGGCCAGGAAAACAGCGCCAGCGTCCTCATGGGCAGCAAGTTCGCGGACAACAAGGGCAACGCGGTCATCGACCTCGAGTACAACCAGCGCGATGCAATCACCGGTGCGGATCGAACCTTCTTCTCCGACCCCGCGAACTTCAATCGTGCCGTGCCGCGCGCACCGGAAGGTATCTTCAGCGCCGGCGAGCTCGGCGGGAATATTCCGATTTCTGCAGTCAACTCCGTCCTGGCCGGCTACCCTGGCACGACGCCGATCGCCGGCACTGGCAACTACGGTGGCTACATCGGCCTGAACAGTGACGGCACCCTGTTCACCACGCGTGCACCGGGCAACTGCGTGCAGAACTACAAGGGCCCGGTGGGCAAGATACCGGGGCTTGCGATTTCCCCGAACTGCACGACGATCGAGAACTACCTCGGCAAATACTTCTTCGTGCAGGTGCCATCGCATCGGGTCAATCTGTTCTCGAAGGTCACCTACAACGTCAACGAAGACCTTCAGGCCTACGCGCAGGTCAACCTCATGAGCTCGACTGCCACGGACAACAACGGCCCTGCGTTCGCCGGTCCGGGAAAGTTCGTCTACGTGCCGCAGAACAATCCATTCGTGACGGGCAATGCGGCGCTGATGTCCCTGCTCAATTCCCGCACGGCGTCGACCGCTGGCGGCACCCCGAGCACCGCGCCGCTCGAGATGGAGGCCTGGTTGACCGGGCTCGGGCCGCGCATCGAGAGCTTCCGTTACAACAACTACCAGCTGACCGCCGGACTCAATGGCTGGTTCGGCTGGTCGAGCTGGAAGTGGGACGCGTTCGCCTCCTACGGCCAGACCAACTTCCACAACGATCAGCAGAACAACATCAATCTGCCGGCGCTCGAGACAATGTTGTATGGAACGGCGAACTACATTGGTTCCAATGGCAACAACTGCGTCGGTTACGCCTGGAATCCGCTCGGTAACCACCAGCTGAGCCCCGGCTGTCTGGCGTACGTCACGGGCACCGCGCACAACCATATGGTGCTCTCGCAGGATTACTTCCAGGGCACCGTGAGCGGGGATCTCGGGAACCTGTGGGCAGGGACCGTCGAGGCCGCATTCGGCGTCGATTACCGCGCTGATCGGTTCAACTACCAGGCCGATTCGGCTCTGAATCCGGCGTTCAACGTGATGCCCTCGCCGATCCCTCCGGACATCATTTCCCCGTCGTACGACCTGATCGGCTCGACGGGTGGCTCGATGAACGTGGGTGAGGTGTTCGGCGAGCTGAGTGTGCCGCTGCTGAGCGAAAAGCCGTTCGTGAAGAACCTTTCGCTCGACCTCGGCGAACGTTATTCGCATTACGATCTGTTCGGCGGCGAGAACACCTGGAAGGCGGGTCTGCGCTGGCAGGTCGACGATGCGTTGATGTTCCGTGGCGGGTTCAACCGCGCGATTCGCGCGCCGAGCCTGCAGGAGCTGTACAACCCGACCGTGCAGGCGCAGGACAGCATCAATGGCGACCCGTGCGAAGTCGGCAGTCTGCAGCGCAGCGGTGCGAACGCCGCCCAGGTGGCGGCGCTGTGCCAGGCGCAGGGCGTGCCTGCGTCGGTGTATCCGTCGTTCACCTACGGTCTCAATTCGGCGAACGGCATCATCACCGGCAACACGGGTCTGCAGCCGGAGAAGTCCGATACCTACACGTTGGGCTGGGTGCTGACGCCGCACTTCGATGCATCGATGGCGCGTGACCTCGGCATGTCCCTTGACTACTACCACACCTCGATCAAGGGCGCGATCGCGGGTGTGACCCTCGATGCGGTCCTGCAGAACTGCTACGACGCAAACAACGCGAATCCGAGCTACTCGGAGAGCAACGCCTTCTGCCAGCGAATCACGCGTGATCCGAACACCGGGGCTATCACGCTTGGCCGGGAGTCCTCGGAGAACATCGGTTCGTATGTCACGACAGGTGTGGACATGGAGGCTCACTGGGGCTTCCCGCTGCATGATCTGGGGCTACCCCTCGCTGGCCGAGTGAAGCTGCAGACCTTCCTCTCGTACGTGCACTCGCTGACGATCTCCGGCGTGCCTGGCGTTGCGGCCAGCAACTACGCGGGCTCGATCGCCGATACCAGTACGGCGTTGGCCGCCGATGGCTCGAGCATCTCCGACCTGTCGCATCCGAGGTGGAAAGCGAACACGACGTTCGGCTACTCCATTGGGCCGGTATCGGCGGCACTGCACTGGCGCTACATCTCCGGGATGACCGACCTGATGGGCGGTGCCGGTAGCGGCTATCCGGGCGTGCCGGCCTACAACTACTTCGACCTGGATGCTCACTGGCAGGCGACGCACAACATCATGCTCACAGCGGGCGTTACAAACCTGACCGACAAGGCCCCGCCGCGGATCGCGGGCGCACCACTGCTCACGGATGCGGCGACCTACGATGTCGTGGGACGCACGTACTTCGTCGGCATCAAGGCCAAGATATGAAGTAAGGCGCATGTCCCGGTTCCGGCTGTGTGTCCCCTCGCGCAGCCGGAACCGGGCGACAGCCGCTTCATGGCAACGCTGAAAACGTCTCCCGCACCTGCGGAAATAGTCCCGTACTGACAATCGAGCGGGATCGATACTGCAAAACGCCAGCCACCTGCCCAGTCGCCACAGCGACTGACCAGCGTCGCCAGCGAAACTGGCCACGGCTGGCGGCCGCGCTGCCCATCGCCGCCAGCGCGTTGCCCGTTTCCCGTTTCCGGCATCGAATCTGACTAGTGTAATGAAGTGTCGGAATGACGGACTTCACCTTTTTGCGGATTTTATCCGTGCGATTCGCCGCGTTCGATTGCCAGCCGCAGCGCAGGAATCAGCTTGGTGAGCTGCTCGGTCAGGCCCTGAGTAGCTGTCGCACGCGCTGCGCGGCAGCGTCACCACGAACTCGCTGCCGTGTTCGCGCCCGGCGCTTTGCGCAACCACGCTGCCGCCATGCGCCTCCACCAGTTCGCGCACCACCGCCAGGCCGATTCCCAGACCCGCATTGGAGTGCGACAGCGCACGAGCATCCTGCACAAACAGGTCGAATATCGTCGGCAGAACCTCAGCAGAAATACCGATACCGTTATCGCGCACGGTGATCACGGCGCAGTTGTTCAGCAACAGTAGCTCAAGTGCTATCTCGCCTTTCTCCGGCGTGTATTTGCAGGCGTTGTCCAGCAGGTTGCTGAAGACCTGCGCCAATCGCACCGGATCACCGACCATGCGAATCGGCTCGGACCCTACGCGCATGCTGAAATGCTGCTGGCGAAACTCCATGCCCGGCCGACAGGAAGCCTCTACCTGGTTGAGGACATCGCGCAAATCGATGTCAGTGCATTCGATTCGCAACTTGCCGGCACTCAGGCGCGAGCCGTCGAGCAGGTCATCGATCAATCGGGTCATGTAGGTGACCTGGTCATCGATGATCACTTGAAGCCGCTCGATCGGAATTTCGCTAGTGGCGCTAGGATTGACGAGCATGTCGGCGGCGAGGCGCAACGGAGTCAACGGATTGCGCAGTTCATGCGCCACGATCGCCATGGACTTCACCTGCTGGCGCTGTGCCTCCATGGCAAGTGCTGCGGATTCCTGTGCTGTCAGCGCCGCCACCATCAACTGGGCGTTGGCCTCAGACAGATCCTGCAGCGGCGAGTCTGGTGAGGCCACCCGCCATGCATCATTGCCCTGTCCCGCCAGCACCCTGGGCCTCGTCCCTGGTCTGTGGCGTGGTTCGCCGATATGAAACTGGAATCCGCCCAACGCGTCTCGCTTGTGCAGGTACATGGCGGCATCGGCGCGATTGATGAGGGTCATCACGTCATCACCGTCCTCGGGGTAAATACTGATGCCCAGGCTTGCCGACAACGTGAGAGCCCGACCGCCGACGCTGACCGGTACGCTGATTGCCGCCAGCATCTCCGCTGCGATCCGGCCGGCATCGTCAGGTGCCGAGATCTCCGGCAGCAGCACCAGAAACTCGTCGCCACCATAGCGACAGAGCGTATCGGATTCACGCAGCACCGACTGCAGAGCTCGTGCCACGATCTGCAGTACTTCATCCCCCCCAGCGTGCCCAAGGTGGTCGTTGATGGGTTTGAAGTGATCGAGATCGACAAACATCACCGCTAGTCGCCGCTGGTGCCGTTGCGCCATCAATAACGCGCTCTGCAGACGATCCAGCATGAAGGCACGGGTGAGCGCGCCGGTGACCACATCACGCTGATGGGCCACGCTCACTGCCGCCAGATCGGCAACCGCCATCTCGGCGATGTCGTCAGCATGCAGTGCGGCCAGCACCAGGTGCTGATTGGCTTCCAGCAACTGGACCGTGCGGCTCTCGCCGAAAAGGTGCCGAACATGGGTAAGCTTTCGCCACAGTTCCCGCAGTCGATGGCGCGTGCCGGCTCTCTTATCTTCCAGCAGTGCCAACGCGCGCTTCGCCGCTGCCACGACGGCAGCGTGGGGCCGGTCAGTCACCATGCCAACACCTTGATGCAGCGGCGGTCATCCATCATCGGGGCCGCTTCAGTGCTTCAAACCGGACGGGTTCCGGCTGGGACCGCCGTCCAGCAGGCCTTCGTAGTTGCACAACATCCGGTCGATCTTGATTCCTTCGTCGTCGATGTGGAACAGGCGCAGCTCGGTCGAATGGCCGCTGGCGCGGATCTTCAGCACCGCCATCATCCGCTGCAGGCGGCTTTCCACCTCGATATGGCGCTGCACGATGATCGCATCGGTCAGGAACGCGGTGTCGTAGGGGGCTGAAGCACAATTCGGTATAGCGGTCCTCCAGCCCCGAGGTCATTAGCACGGTGACTCCGGTGCCGCCCAACGCTGACACCATTCGCGCTAGCGCTTCGCGGAAGTCCTCGCGAAACGTGGGCGCCAGAGCGAGTTCGAATCCCGACAGCGAATCGATCACCGCGCGAGTGGCCTTGAGGCGACGCACCTCGGCGGTCAGCAGCACGGCAACCTCGCCCACCGACAGGCCCGGCGCGCGCGTGTCGACCACGCCGATGCGGCCGCTTTCGATCAACTCCGCCACGCGCTGTCCACGCGATTGCGTGGGGTGTTGCTCGAAGGCGGCGATCACGCCGGTCTCGCCTTGGCTGGCGCCTTCCGGCAGGAACGCCGCGACCAGGATGCTCTTGCCCGATCCGGACGACCCAGCCACCAGTAGTGAGTAGCCGCATGGCAAGCCACCACTCATCATCGCGTCGAGTCCGGGCACGCCCATCGCCAGCCGTCCGCTATTGAGCGAGGGATGCGGATGGGCGGGCTCATGCACTGGCACCGATGCAAACACGTGCGGCCCCGCCGCGCTGATGCGAAACGTATGCAAGTCGGCCAGCGTGGGCTGGCCGCGCTTCTTTACGATGTCGAGCTTGCGCACCATCGAGTTGCGCTGCACGCTCTGACGAAGCCAGATCAGCCCGTCGGTCACGGTGAACACCGGGCTGGGATCTCTGTCGCTGAAGTACTCACCGATGAGAAAGGTGCTCGCCTGCCAGCTGGTCATCAGCATGCCCAGCTGCTGCACGAACTGCTGCAGGTTGACGAAGCCGTCGCCCTCGCGCTGCACGGCCAGGATCACCGAGCGAAACGAGTCGACGAACACCAAAACAGGCCCGCGCGTCTCGACCTCGATCACAATCCGCGCCAGTACCTTGGACAGGTCTCCGCTGGTGATCTCTTCGGCGAGGTTGATGAAGTGGATCGAATGATTGACTTGGTCGCTGTTGAAAAAATCGAACTGTTGCCGGTAACGCAGCATCTTCAATGCGGGCTCACCCATTACGGTGAAGTACAGGGCTGGATGCGCGGGCGTCGCAAGCGCAAACATCATCTGGTGCGCCAGGGTGGTCTTTCCGCAGTCGGGTAGCCCGGCGACGACGTTGAATGAGAATTCGGGCAGGCCACCGCCGAGCACCTCGTCCAAACCGGGCACGCCGGTGCGCAGTCGATGGATGATGGCTTTTGCGCTGGTCATATGATGGTTTCCTGCGCGGCGTCGCCGCTTGATGCGGTGTCTCAGACGGGGCGCAGCAAGCGCTTTGAGAGCGAAGCGCCAATCAAGGAGATGAGCAGTTGGTGGAAGTTCTGCAGCATTGACGCATTCACTGCGAGCGCCTCGACACGGTCCTGCTCTGCCAGCATGACCCGCAGCGCGGCCAACGCACCCGTTGCGGGCACCGCGCCTTCGTTGACGATCGACAGACATGGATGCGTATGGCGCGTAAGGTAGACGCTGCGCTTGAACAGGACGGCCACACTGGTCTGGCCTATGATGGGCGCCAAGGCCTCTCCCACGTCGTCCCAGATCGAGACGGCTATCTCCGCGATCCGCACGGCATCGGCGCTCTCGGCCGCGAGGTGGACAAACATCGCTTGGACTCCTTGCGCTTCAGCGTTCATTGGCGATCCTGAGCGTCTGCCATGTGCGATCGTTTCAACGCTACTCCCTTTCGCCACAGGGGCATGTGAAAACCGCCGTCATCCGTTCGAAGCAGCTCCCTTCGAAGCTCTGTTCGTGGCCGAACAACGATCGCATCGGACGGCCGCTGTTCGGAACGACGAAATCACACTTCGGTCTGCTCAGCCATCTCCAGCGCATCATCGATCTTGATCCCGAGATAGCGCGCCGTGCTCTCCAGCCTGCTGCAAACCAAGCAACAGTTGCGCCTCGCGGAGATGTTTCGTTCGTCGGTAGATAAGCGAAGCCTTGACTTCGCATTGTATGAGTCACGCAGGCAACAACCTCCAATCCGATGCCCACGATCCATCGATCGACTCCGCGCGTACTGTCGCGCTGAGATATGAAACGAGCCTCGAAGTCTGCTCGGGAATGACGCGGGCAAAAGTTACAAGCGCAGCGAAGCGCGCGGCGCGACCATGAGTAGCTACCTTTGCAATTTTTCCATCCCGCCGCCGTTTGGCGCTCCCGCCGCCAGAATCTCTTCTTCGCCCGTTTGTTCGTGCGCGCCGCGCTTACGGGCGCATGAAACGACGGCGCGCCACGGACAAAATCAGTCGTTGCAACGGATTGTTATTGCCCCCTGGCCGCCACGTGTGCACTAGTTTGTTGCGGTAGGCGTCGAAGTGCAGGCCGTGAGGTGCAGCGAGCACCTTGCCCCTGCCAAGCAGGATCTTCAAGGCCTGGGTACCGGCTATCCCCGCGCAGATTTCACATGCCATCGGCGTCGACGGTCCCCGCTGATGGACCAAATCTACCGCCGACGGATCGACCAGATAGGCTTGATGCAGCACGGCAGGTGCCAGCCCCACCAGAAATCGCAGCAACTGCTCGTTCGTCGCGCGGCCTTCCAACCGGAAATACTCTTCGAAAGTCATCTGACCCGGCAGGAACGCCAGGACCGCAGCGCCCATGCCCAACGGCGCCGCGGTTATCGCCGGAATACCGCGTTCAGCACACAGGGCAAAAAGCCTGGCACGGATATCGAGGACGAAAAAGTCCAGCCCGTCGACGTACAGGTCCGCCCCTGACAGGAACTGCTCCATGTTGTCGAAGGTGACGCCGCCGGGAAATTTGTTGATGTCCAGGTTCGGATTGATATCCCGCGCCATCCGCGACACGACATCGACTTTGGGCTGGCCAATCGTCGACTGGAACGCCCCGGCCTGCCGGTTCAGATTTTCCGTGCCGAAACGGTCGAGATCCGCCAGGTTGAACGACTGGATGCCGAGTCGAGTCAGGGTCAACAGGTGGCTACCGCCAACACCGCCGAGACCTGCAATTGCCACGCGCTTGGTACGAAGCTTCGCCTGCTCGGCCGAGGTTATCCAGCCGATCGTCCGGCTAAATGCCGTTGCGTAGTCGAACAGTCCGGTCGTGACCGGCGCATCGGACATCATGAGATATCCCCACTCTCGGCATTACTGCGTAAAGCTGTTGAGATGCCGGCACGTTAACACTGGCTTGCGGCGGCACACAGAAGTAGCGTGCAGAAAATGGCGCCGCTTCGGAAAGCGGCGCCATCAATCGTCAAACCGCATGCATGGGAGCACCCGCTCTATGCGCGCCCTTCAGCCTCTTTGTTGCGGCGCCAGGTCAAGAGGCCCACGAAGGCCAAACCAAGGCCCAACATACCGGCCGGACCCGGCTCGGGTACCGCTAACGTCCTGCCAGTCAACGTACCCGCTCCGACGATCGGGTAGTAGCAGATGCTAGCCGGATTGGTCGAGGTTGACGTGCACGATTTGTCTGGAAACGTTGAGAATGCCGAACTGAGGCTAAAATCCGCGCCGTCGGGCTGGCTATTCGTGTCCATAAAGTGCGCCGCTGGACCTCCAGTCGCATCCACCAACCCGAATCCACCCGACAGCTGGCCTGGAGCGGAGACAGCACCGTTGATGTTGGAGTAAAGCTGCCCCACTGCCGTAAAACCGGAAAACGGAGCGGTATGGCCGCTCAAGGTGAGCCACGGGGTCCCGATGCCGGCCGTAGTGGGGTTCTCGGTATTGAAGGACCCGGCAGGGGCAACGTAAAAGTTGAGCGACCCTGCATCGAACACGACCTTCGGGTTTAGGGCAGTGCCCTCAATGGCCGACAACGTATATTGGAACGTAAAGGTGAGATCGCAACTCGTACAAAACGTCGTACTACCGTTTATCGAGCCAATCTGCCCATAACCTGTCAAAATGTTGCCGACAGCAGCCACGGATGATTCACGGAAGTTGAGTGCCTGAACGGTCAGGTCCGCCCCACTAGCGGGGTCCCACGTGATGCCGCCCACGGTAACCGGCGTTGCAAGCGTCGATCCACTCCACGCACCTAGGGCTAGCGCGCATGCGAGTGCGACTACGATGCGTTTGTTCTTCAACATGATTTTCTCCTTGACCAGGCAATCGCAGCACTGGCTCCTGATTGGTGTGACCCTGCAAGCTAGTTAAAGCAAAGGACATGCCATGTATATAACATACTGTTTTATATAGAATTAATTATTCAAGGATGCCGGATTCATTCAATATGTGTAAGAGATTCCGACAATATGCCGCGATAGAGCGTTTGTGATCGGATCGGATGCCGCGCGTTCAAGCCCGCAAACCGTGGGATGCTGTGGTGCATGATTTGGGACGGCACGGTCAGTCAAGTCGCAGATACGTCCGAAACCCCTGCGTTATCAAGGTACGCATTCGGCACTTGGGCATGACTGTTTATCCGACGCCACCGCTACAGGCCGAGTGCGTAAAGGATTCCGACACAGGGCGGAACTCACATGGCCGAGGGTTCCCTCGCAAAGCGCCATCGCCGGATGCCTGCGGCAAGGCGCGACGAATCGGAGGAGAACGTAAGATCGCGCAGTGCCTGCAGGCCCGCTATGGGAAATCGCCGAAACTTGCTAGCGTTCGTCGCCCACTGCGACCGTCCGCTGCGGATTGCGCATGGCCAATCCGCAAAAACACGAGCCCGCACCCCGGCGCGCACAGCTCGCTCAGCGCCGCACCCAGGTCCGAAAGCAGCCGCTGAAAGGCCGGCTCGACGGGCACGAAGCCCAGGCCGAGTACTCCCGCAGCCGCATACGGCTGGACCGACAGCCCGGCGAGCGTGGCCTCAAGCCACACGCGCTGCAAAGCGCGGCCACCCGCGAGCACATCGGATCGCGCCGTGGATGGAATGACGAGCAGACAGAGGCCGGGGGACAGCCGGATTGGCAGCCACGCAGAGCGCCACCCCAGAACCGACGCCGCGCCCAGCCAGTTGAACATGGTCATCACCACGGGACGACGCAGCAGCTTAAAGAGCGGGCGTATCGGCGGCTCCACGGCCAGCGTCGCTGGCGCCAGGCCTTCCTCGCAGGCGGCGTGCCAGCCAACGGCAAAGCGGATACTGGAAAACAGTTCCGCATGCAGCGTCGGGCTTCTGAAACGCAACGTCTCGGCCTGCCTGATGAGCTTGAGTGCGGCTTTTCTCTCACGCGGTGTCTGTGGCCAATAAAGCCGCTGCCCGCGAACGTGCCGGGCTTGGGCATCCAGGCGCGCCTGCGTATCGGTGCTGATCGGGCCGCGCCAAGGGAAGCCGCGATCGGTGTGGCGCTGCCCGATGGCACCAGCCAGCGGTTCGGATTGGTCGCACCCGGGATCCCGGTGCCAACGGACGCGGGCGACCCACAATTCGTCGTCGTCGCTCGGGAAGGTCTCCAGGTCCGCTACATAGCCGAGCGACCAGGCGTGGATGATCATGTTTTCCAGGCACGCGCCAGCGGCCAGGTCGCTAAGGACATATCGGGTATCGGATACGTGACCGCTGCGACTCGCATCGATTCGAAGGTCCAGCTCGTCGCCATTCCACGCAAAACGCCACGGTTGTGAATTATCCGCCGAGGGCGCGGCGATGCCCGCGCGCAGAATGTCTGTTTTTGTCTGCCGGTTCACGGCCCGCGCCCGTTCATAAATTACAATCGTGTGATTCAGTGCAAAATACCCAAGATCCGTAAATAGTTCGGCCTGTCAGGCTTACTTTCTTTGTGTATCCCGCATTTGGCTCGCTCGCCCAGACACCAAACGTCGCGAAATAAGGGCTTCACCCAAATATCCGCCACCAAAAACTATACGTCATTGATGTCGAGCGCAACGCTTCCCCTCTTCCTTCAAACATACGGGATGGCCGCCTCGCTGGAGCTAACCCCCCGAAAGCCATCCGCCCCCCCTAACCTATTACCTTTGACGACACGGCTGCTGGCGGTGTTCTTTTTCACTGCGTGAAGACCAGCCCGAGCGCCTTGGTGCGGATTCCGGTGACCACTGACCACTATTCCGGTGAGGCTTGAACATGCTGCTGCTTCTGCCGCTTGGCGAAATCGACATTCCCAAACAGCACCAGGATGCGTCGGTGCCTACGGCAGCCGGCGAATTCAATTCTGAAGTGCACCACCCCAAACGGTAGAGCGGCGCAGGTGCGGTAGCCTGCACAGCTTCACCGCCAAGTGGAACTGCACATGAGCTACACACACCTGAGCCAAGACGAACGCTA
>NZ_JBHSNG010000038.1:0-20598 GCF_042657005.1 Rhodanobacter terrae | reverse complement strand
CGGCGTGTCGGCTTCTTCTTGGACTCGAAACTCAACGAGGCGAACGAACGCTGTTTCATCGGCGATGGGCTTCCTTGGGACTGGTCGCTATGATGCCGCACACGGGGAATAAATCAGAGCATCCCTAGATGTCATCAGTGATGTCGCGAAGCGTTATCAGAGCCACATGTCCGAGGGGCAGGTTACGACGCTTAGGATTGATGCATCGGCTCGTGTTGCTCAACACCGGTCGATCTTGGCTTCAACTGTATCGAGCAAATATCGTCGAGAGCTACAGCCCGCGATAAAGGATACGCAGGGGTTTGACCGAGCGTTATTTGCGTACCTCGATTCGGGAGACACAGCTTTAAGATCCGCTCTTGAACAAAAGGCCGCCGCTTCCGATCTTGCGCAAATTCGTGATGTATTCGGTGCTTCTTTTGTAGACCTCGAAAGTCTGGACAAGCAAGTTGCGGATGATTTGGAGTCTTTTAAGGAAGAGGAAGGCGTTCTTGAGGGTGGAAGAAAAGAAAGGCTTCTTTCGTACTTTGAGCGGGACCCAAAGCTTCGTGCCGACGCAATCAAGATACACGGAACATCCTGTATTGCCTGCGGTTTCAATTTTGAGGCTGCGTACGGAGTTCGCGGGAAAAATTACATTGAAGTTCACCACATCGTGCCAATTTCGACTCTTCCAGAGCCGTCTACGATCGACCCTCGAAACGATTTAACGGTGCTTTGTTCTAATTGCCACCGTATGGTGCATCGAAAAAGAGATGGCCCTCTTTCGATCGATGAGCTTGTCAAGGTAATCGCGGAGAACCGCGACCGGGCATCCGGTATGTGTCCGACACGCGAATAAGCGATATCAGGGTCAGGTTCCGCGGTAAGTCGGCAGGCGCCGCAGGAACAAGAGCTTTCGTGCGCCTTTGGCGCCCGAGTTACTTTCTCTTTGTGTGGCCAAAGAGAAAGGTAACCAAAGAGAAAGGCCACCCCGCTTGGCGCTTGCCGCCCATCCATGGGCGGCAAGTCCGTGAGCCGTGGCCGGGCTTTTCGACCGGACTCCTGTCCGGGCGAAAAGGCATCGGCATCCCTGCCGATGCCCCTGCGGGCCTGTCGTCCCCATCTCACCGCTGCACAGGGGCCCCGGTAGAGCAGCGGGCCATCCTGGCCCGGACTCGGTGAAAAGCTCAGAAGCAACAGCAACAGCGAAGAGTCGTGCCGCCACGGTTACGCTCTGGCTCTGCTTTTGCTCTGGCTCTTCTGAAAAGTACCCGCAGGATGCGCGTTGCTCTACCCGGGGCCCTCTGAAGCGGCGGGTGGGTGGAGGATCAGCCCGCAGGGTGGTTCGCAGGGATGCGAACCAGTTTGGCGTCAGGGCAGGATGCCCTGTCGACAAACCCCGTAACCCGACCGCGGACCTTGCGGGCAGGGATGCCCGCAAGGCGCGTAAGCGCGGTGTCCTTTTCTCTTGGTTACTTCTCGTTTGGACAAGCAAACGAGAAGTAACTCGCCCTCCGCAGGAGGGTGAAAGCTCTGTTTTTTTGGGTTGTCAGTTGTTGGTGGGCCAGACGACCCAGCCGTATCGACGCGATACCATATGCAATTCAGGTTGTATCGAGCCAGCTAGCCATGAACCCCACGCGTCTTGAAATCACCCGCCCCGATGACTGGCACCTGCATCTCCGCGATGGCGATGCGCTGGCCTCGGTCATCGCCCACACCGCGCAGCGATTTGCCCGCGCCATTGTGATGCCAAACCTCAAGCCCCCCCGGTGACGACGGTTGCGCAAGCGGAAGATTATCGGCGGCGGATTCTTGCGTGCCTGCCGGCAGGCATGCGCTTCCAGCCGTTGATGACGCTGTATCTCACCGAGGACACACAGGTCGAGGAGATCGTCCGCGCCAAGGCCAGCGACAACGTCTTTGCCGTCAAGTATTACCCTGCGGGCGCCACCACCAATTCACAGTCCGGCGTGCGTGAGCTGTCGCGGGTGTATCCCGTGCTCGAAGCGATGGAACGGCACGAGCTGCCCTTACTGCTGCATGGCGAGGTCACCGATCCGGACATCGACATCTTCGATCGCGAACGCGTTTTCATCGAACGCCGCGTGATGCCGCTGCAGGCCAGGTTTCCGGCCTTGCGCATGGTGCTGGAACACATCACCACCCGCGACGCGGTCGATTTCGTCGGCGGCGCGCCAGTCAACGTCGGCGCCACCATCACCGCACATCACCTGCTGCTCAACCGCAACGCGCTGTTCGAGGGCGGCATTCGTCCGCACAACTATTGCGCTCCGATCCTCAAGCGGGAAACGCATCGCGCCGCCCTGCTGCAGGCAGCCACCAGCGGCGACCCGCACTTCTTCCTCGGTACGGACAGCGCGCCGCATCCCCGCGAGGCGAAGGAAGCGGCCTGCGGCTGCGCGGGGCTGTATACCGCGCATGCTGCGCTGGAGTTGTATGCCGAAGCATTCGAGCAAGCGGGCAGGCTGGATCGGCTGGAAGCGTTTGCCAGCTTCCATGGTTCGGACTTCTACCGTCTGCCGCGCAACCAGGATCGCATCGCGCTGGAACGCACGCCATGGATCGTGCCGGACGAATATCCACTGGCCGGCTCCACCTGCAAGCCCATGCGCGCTGGCGAGTCCGTCGCATGGTCGGTGGAGACGGTCGCGGCCTGATCCGCTGTCAGGAAGCGCATGGGTTGGGGTGAGCGCAAGCGAACCCCAACCTACAACAGCAGTGTTTGCTCTTGGCCGCTTGCTGGCAGTCGAGCGCAGACTTCAAGCGTATTGCGCGATCCCGTTGCCGAACGACCAGTTCTCCTTCGACACCTCGACCAGATTGATGAACACGTCTTCGGCGCGCAATCCCGGATCGGCGGAAAGATTCTCGGCGATGCCTCGGTACAAGGCCCGCTTCTGCTCCACCGTGCGACCGCTGTTGCAAGTGATCTGCACGATCACCAGATCGTCGCTGCGGGCGATGCCGAGGTAGTTCGGATCGCAGTCGAACTCGTCGGCGTCGTGCTGGCTGACCAGGATGAAGCGGTCGTTCTCGGGCACGTTGAAGGTTTCGCGCATGGCTTGATACACGCCGTTGCGCAGGGCGGCGAGATGGGCCGGCGACTTGCCGCGGCGCAGGGCGATACGGACCAGGGGCATAGGAGATTCTCGGTGAGGATGTGGGCCACGACGTTCGTTGCGTCGTAGGAGCCCGCTAGCGGGCGATGCTGTTGCTTTGATGGTTGTCAGGGTAGGGAGATTCAGAGCAACAGCATCGCCCGCCAGCGGGCTCCTACACGCACACACGGTTGGCGTTGCGGCGTTGTCAGTAGGCGAACTCGCGGAATACCGGATCGACGCTGCCGTTCCAGGCGCCGTGGAACAGCTCCAGCTTGCGTTCGGCCGGGGTCTGGTTGGCCTGCACGATCTCAACCATGGGTTCGAGGAAGATGCTTTCGTCGGCGCCGTTCCTGTTGAGGCGCGCGCGCCGCCGCAGGCCGTGGCCGGCGATCTTCAGCGCTTCCTCGGCGAGGTCGCGCACGGTGCCGCCGCGGAACGGCAGTTTCAGCGCGTGTTTCGGCACACCGTCGCGCAACACATGGCGTTCCTCGCGGCTGAAATCCTTGACCAGGTCCCATGCGGCATCCAGTGCCTCGTCGTCGTAAAGCAGGCCGACCCAGAACGCGGGCAGCGCGCACAGGCGGTTCCACGGACCACCGTCGGCGCCGCGCATCTCCAGATATTGTTTCAGCCGCACTTCGGGGAAGGCGGTGGTGAGATGGTCGGCGAAGTCCTTCATGTTCGCCCTGGCACCGGGCAGCATCGGCAGTTCGCCGGCCATGAACTTCTTGAAGTCCTGTCCGGCCAGGTCGATGTAGTTGCCGTCCTGGAAGCTGAAGTACATCGGCACGTCGAGGATGTAGTCGACGTAGCGCTCGTAGCCGAAGCCCTCGGCGAACACGAAGTCGAGCATCCCCGTCCGGTGCGGGTCGGTATCGGTCCAGATGTGCGAGCGATACGACAGATAGCCGTTTGGACGTCCTTCCGTGAACGGCGAGTCGGCGAACAGCGCGGTGGCGATCGGCTGCAGCGCCAGGCTTACGCGGAACTTCTTGATCATGTCCGCTTCGCTGGAAAAATCCAGATTCACCTGCACGGTGCAGGTACGCGTCATCATGTCCAGGCCGAGCGAACCGACCTTGGGCATGTACTCGCGCATGATTTTGTAGCGGCCTTTCGGCATCCACGGCATCTCGTCGCGATGCCATTTCGGCTGGAAGCCCATGCCCAGGAAGCCGAGGCCCATGCCGTCGGCGATCGAACGCACTTCCTCCAGGTGCGAGTTCACCTCGCAGCAGGTCTGGTGGATGGTTTCCAGCGGCGCCCCGGACAGCTCCAACTGGCCGGCCGGTTCCAGCGTGATCGAGGCGGCATCCCGTGAAAGTGCGACCGGGTTCTCGCCTTCGCGGGTTACGTCCCAGCCGTAGCGGGTGGCGATGGTTTCCAGCAGCAGCTTGATGCCGCGATCGCCTTCGAAAGTGGGTGGGCGCAAAGTGTCGGTGAGGAAGCCGAACTTCTCGTGCTCGGTGCCGATGCGCCACGCCTCGCGCGGTTTCTCGCCGGCAGCGAGGTAGTCGGTGAGCTGCTGGCGGTCCCGGATCGGGGTGCTCTTGACGGCACTGGGTATGGACACGGGCAAAGCCTCGCTGGGTGAGCGAGTCACTATGGGGGTGTTGCGTGACAACGAAAAGGGGGTAATGACAAATAATTGTACGTAGCGGTACAGGTGACGGCCGTTGGACCCTGTTCGACCGCTCATCGAGCGGTCGTCAATGGATGTTTCTATGCACGGATGCGGCGGCGGGGCAGGTCAGTCGTGCTGCCAGGTCGATGGGGAGTCCGGCGCGTCGGCCCAGTTCCGCAAGCGTATGGAAGCCACGCTTGGACTCAAGCTGACGCTGGTGCATGTGATGATCATCCGCGCACGCGTCGGCACCGTGGTCGAGCAATCGCTGCACGATGACCGCATCGCCTTGCATGACGGCATCCGTCAAGGGGTCGGCTACGTTTGGCGCCATGCGTGCCATGACATCGGCATGGTGGCGCAGCAACGCATCCACGCTGGCTACATCGCCACAGGATGCGGCGATCGGCAGAGCGGGACCGATCGAGGTGTCGTGATCGTTGAGCATGTCGTTCCTGGCGAATGTTTTCCGCGTCGCTGGACCCAGCGCATGGTTCAGGAATGCTTCTTTGTAGCCTGGCAGCAGCGCGGTTGCGTTGGCATCGGCCCCGTCATCCAGCAGGGCCGCTACCACATCGGATTGGCCAGCTTGTACGGCAAACATCATTGCGGACTGACGCCATCGCGTGGCTTCATCGTGTGGCATCGAATTCAGTTTTTGACGTACCACCACAAGCCGGCCATCACCGGCGTCGGCAAGTAGCGATGCATGTTCGGGAGAAGTGGCCAGCTGCCCGACCAGAGAATCCACCGGTACGGTTGCGCGCGCTGTGCGGCACGTATTCGTGAGTGGTAACCCGTCGCTGGCAGTAGCCGACGTGACCAGTAGCAATCCGAATGCAAGCGCAACGAAGTGGTACGACATGACGCGGACCCCATCCTTGAAGGTTCCGGCATTCCAACAAACCCGATACTAGGTCGCAAGTGCCAAGAAAAAGGCCAGCGATACGCTGGCCTTCTGCCTGTGACATGCAGTGGAATCAGCGCTTCATCGAATTGAAGAACTCGTCGTTGGACTTGGTGTTCTTCATCTTGTCGAGCATGAATTCCATCGCGGAGAGCTCGTCCATCGGATGCAGCAGTTTGCGCAGGATCCAGATCTTGGCCAGCATGTCCGGCTCGATCAGCAGATCCTCGCGGCGGGTGCCGGAGCGGTTGATGTCGATCGCCGGGTAGACGCGCTTCTCGGAGATACGGCGGCTCAGGTGCACTTCCATGTTGCCGGTGCCCTTGAACTCCTCGTAGATCACCTCGTCCATCTTGCTGCCGGTTTCGGTCAGCGCGGTGGCGATGATGGTGAGGCTGCCGCCTTCCTCGACATTGCGGGCGGCGCCGAAGAACCGCTTCGGGCGCTGCAGCGCGTTCGCGTCGACACCGCCGGTGAGCACCTTGCCGGAGCTGGGCACCACGGTGTTGTAGGCGCGGGCCAGGCGGGTGATCGAATCGAGCAGGATCACCACGTCCTTCTTGTGTTCGACCAGGCGCTTGGCGCGCTCGATCACCATCTCGGCGACCTGCACGTGGCGCACGGCCGGCTCGTCGAACGTCGAGGAGATCACCTCGGCGCGCACGGTGCGGGCGATTTCGGTCACTTCCTCCGGGCGCTCGTCGATCAGCAGCATGATCAGATGCGCTTCGGGGTGGTTGTAGGTGATCGCCTGGGCGACGTTCTGCAGCATCATCGTCTTGCCGGATTTCGGCTGTGAGACGATCAGGCCGCGCTGGCCTTTGCCGATCGGCGCGATCAGATCCAAGATTCGGCCGGTGATGTCCTCGCTCGAACCGTTGCCGCGCTCCAGCTTGAAGGCCTTGCGCGGGAACAGCGGGGTGAGGTTCTCGAACAGCATCTTGTTCTTCGACGCCTCCGGCGGATCGCCGTTGATGTCGTCGACGCGCAGCATCGCGAAGTAGCGCTCGCCTTCTTTCGGGTGGCGCACGCGACCGGTGATGTAGTCGCCGGTGCGCAGGTTGAAGCGGCGGATCTGGCTGGGCGAGACGTAGATGTCGTCGGGGCCGGCCAGGTACGACTCGTCGGCCGAGCGCAGGAAGCCGAAGCCGTCCTGCAGGATTTCCAGGACGCCTTCGGCCCAGATGCCGCCGCCGGAGCGGGCGTGCGCCTTGAGCACATTGAAGATCACGTCCTGCTTGCGCGCGCGGGCGACGCCTTCGTGCACACCCAGCGATTCGGCGAATTCCAGCAGCTGGATCGCGTTCTTGCGTTTCAGCTCGGTGAGGTTGATCACCCGGTCGTTGCTGCCCGGATCGGCGTTGTCGTCATCCACCGGCAGGCCGTTCGGGTTGGGGCGCGGATGGCGTTCGCCCTGCGGGCGCGGCTGCTGGGGATTGGGGTTGCCGCCGCCGCGCTCATTGCGCCGCCGCCGACCGCGGCCATCGCGGGCTTCGCGAGCGCCGCCGCCGGGATTGTTCTGGCCCTGGTTCTGGCCCTGGTTTTGACCCTGAGCTTGAGCCTGGTTCGGATTCTGGCCCTGGTTCTGGCTTTGACCCTGGTTCTCGCCTTGCGCCTGATCCTGGTTTTGCGGCGGGTTCGCCTCGCGCGGTTCCTGTGCGGTGCGCTGCACTGGTGCCTCACTGTATGACGCGAGCGTCATCGACGCAGCAGCCGGTGCGGCGGAAGCTGCAGACGGCGCGGGAACTGCGGGCCGCTCTGCCGGCGGAGCAGGCGCGGGGGCAGGGGCCGCCGCAGGCGCCGGAACAGGAACTGGAACTGGAGCCGCAACTGGCCTTTCGGCAGCCGCGGCCTTCTCGGCATTCGCCGCGGCGATCGCTGCCGCCGTGCGGCGCGGCGCGCGGGTGCGCGGCTCGGGCTTGCCTTCGGCGGCAGGCATGGTATCGGCGCTCTTGGCGTCGGTCGGAATTTTGTTATCGGTATCGGACACGGGCTATCCTCGCGGGGCGCCGTTGAATTACAGGAGGGAGGGTGTGCGTCGCGCGGAGGGCGCAAGGGGACAGGACTGTCCCGACGGACGCGTTGAATCTAGCACCCGCTGCGCATCGGCGTAAAGCCTCGCGAATCGGTCTTGCGCATCCGGACCGGTTCCGCGCAGCGGGTTTGCAACGATGGATCAGATGGCCTTGTCGATCATCTGGGTCAGCTGCCCCTTGCTGACGGCGCCGATCTGGGTCGCCTCGACCTTGCCGTTCTTGAACACCATCAGGGTCGGGATGCCGCGCACGCCATAGGCTCGCGGGGTCTGCTGATTCTGGTCGATATTGACCTTGACGATGCGCAGCTTGCCCTCGTACTGCTGGGCCAGCTCATCGAGCATCGGCGCGATGGCCTTGCACGGGCCGCACCATTCCGCCCAGAAATCCAGCAGCACCGGGGTTTCGGACTTGAGCACCTGCTCGTCGAAGGCGTCGTCATTCACATGGGTAATCAGGTCGCTCACCGGGGATCTCCGTGGCTGGGGTCAAGGTGCAAGACAATGGGGTGGCAAACTCGGGAAAACAAGGAGATAGCCACTGCGGGGCCGTCATCAGTTACACTCAGGAGCCCACGAAGCGCGGGTTGGGCAGGAACGAGAGGTGCCATGAGCGGCAGGTCTTCATTCCAGCGCAACTCCGGGCACGATTCAAGGGCGGCTTGCACAGCTGCCCGTCAGACCACCGGCAAATACGGCGTCGCCAGCCGCGGCGCGAGCTTGTTGACCCTGACATTGAGCTGCTTCGCTGCGCATCGCGCACCCGTCCTGCACCGCCCTCCGCCGACCTTCGGCGTCTGAAGCGGGTGCAGTGCATCCCGCCGCCGCCAGGCAAGGTCAACCATCCGCATATGTCACAAACCGTACTCACCGATACCTTCTTCACCAATTTCGATCTTCATCCGCTGCTGCAGCAAGGCCTGGACGACAGCGGCTTCACCCGCTGCACGCCGATCCAGGAAATGACCTTGCCGCTGGCGCTGGCCGGGCGCGACGTCGCCGGCCAGGCGCAGACCGGCACGGGCAAGACCTGTGCGTTCCTGGTCGCGCTGATGAATCGCCTGCTGACCACGCCGGCCGTGGCCGACCGCAAGGACAGCGACCCGCGGGCGTTGATCATCGCGCCGACCCGCGAGCTGGCGATCCAGATCGAGAAGGACGCCAAGGCGATCGGCCGCCACACCGGCCTGCGCAGCGCGCTGATCTACGGCGGCGTTGATTACGACAAGCAGCGCCAGCAGTTGAAAGACGGCTGCGACATCATCATCGCCACTCCCGGCCGCATGCTCGACTATCACAAGCAAGGGGTTTTCAGCCTCAACAGCGTCGAGGTGATGGTGATCGACGAAGCCGATCGCATGTTCGATCTCGGCTTCATCAAGGACGTGCGCTTCATCTTCCGCCGCCTGCCGCCGCGCGAGCAGCGCCAGGTGCTGCTGTTCTCCGCCACGCTGAGCCACCGCGTGCTGGAGCTGGCCTACGAGCACATGCACAACGCCGAGAAGCTGGTGGTGGAGAGCGACAACGTCACCGCCGACAAGGTGCGCCAGCTGGTCTACTTCCCGGCCAAGGAAGAGAAGATGCCGCTGCTGCTGAACCTGCTCGATCGCACCAAGCCGAGCCGCAGCATCATCTTCGTCAACACCAAGGCCGCCGCCGAGCGCATCACCGAGCGGGTCAAGCGCCACGGCTGCCGCGTCGGCGCGATCTCCGGCGACGTGCCGCAGCTGAAGCGGCAAAAGCTGCTGCAGCGTTTCCAGGACGGTCAGCTGGACATCCTGGTGGCCACCGACGTGGCCGCGCGCGGCCTGCATATCCCAGCGGTCAGCCACGTGTTCAATTACGACCTGCCGCACGAGGCGGAAGATTACGTGCACCGCATCGGCCGTACCGCGCGGCTCGGTGCCGAGGGCGACGCGATCAGCTTCGCCTGCGACCTGTACGCGATGTCGCTGCCGGAAATCGAGACCTATATCGGCCAGAGCATTCCGGTAGCGCCGATGGATCCCGAGTTGCTGATCATGCCGAAGCCGCATGCGATCGATGCCGAGTTCGCCGCGAATGCCGCTGCCGACAGCGCCGCCTTCGGCGATGTAGTGGCTCCGCGTCCGGGCGAGGCACCGCGTCGTTCGGGCGGCTCCAGCCGCAGCGGCGAGCGCAGCGGTCCGCGCCCGCCGCGCGAGCGCAAGCCGGCCGTGCCGGCTGCCGAGGCCGCGCAGCCGGTGGCCGTGCCGGTACAGCGGACCGAAGCGCCGACCGCCGACGGCAGTGTCGCCGCTGAAGGCGTGCGCAAGCCGCGCCGGCGTCGCGGCGGCCGCAATCGCCGTCGCGAAGGTGCGCCCACCGATGGTATCGAGACGAATGGCCATGCGGCTGCCGTGGCCGAGGGCAATCGCGCGCCGCGGGGCGAGCGTCGTCCGCCGCGCGAGCGCAACGCGACCGAGTCCACCGGCAGCACTCACAACCGGCCATCGCGGCAGGTCGCGGTGACTTCCGGCAAGACGGGCGAACATGCTCACGCGAAGAAGCCGGGCTTGTTCCGCCGGCTGACCCGGTTGTTCACCGGGCGGTAGCCGCAGGTCGAGAAAGTGCGGTCCTGCACTTTTCTCGACGCGCGAATCGGGCACCCGGGTGTTCGATTCGTGGCGGGCCGTCCATGATCCGGCCGCCGAATCCGCCAGTACTGAATCGGCGGCGATCGGCCGGTTCACGAAGTCCGCATCTTGATGCCGGCTTCCCTTATCCTTGGCGCTGGTACGACGGCACGCAGGCTCGGGGATACTCGGTGATCCATTTTGATCAAGTCAGCAAGCGCTACGAGGGCGGCCATGAGGCGCTCTCGCAGCTTTCGTTCGAGGTGCCGACCGGCGAGATGGCCTTCGTCACCGGCCATTCCGGCGCCGGCAAGAGCACCTTGCTCAAGTTGCTTGGCCTGATCGAGCGGCCGTCGCACGGCAGCATCAGCATGGACGGCAAGAGTCTGGCGAAGATCCGCCGCAGCGGTATTCCGAAGTGGCGGCGGCAGCTCGGCATGGTGTTTCAGGATCACCGCCTGCTGATGGAGCGCACGGTGTTCGCGAACGTCGAGTTGCCTCTGCTGATCGGCGGCATCGCCAGACCCGAGCGCTCCCGGCGAGTACGGGCGGCGTTGGAGAAAGTCGGCCTGCTCGCTTATGAGCGGCAGCTGCCGGCGACCCTGTCCACCGGCGAACAGCAACGCGTCGGCATCGCCCGTGCGATCGTGGCGCGGCCGACCCTGCTGATCGCCGACGAGCCCACGGGTAATCTCGACCCGCAACTGGCCGTGGAGATCATGGGCTTGTTCGGCGAGTTCCAGCAGGTCGGCACCACCGTGCTGATCGCCAGCCACGACCTGCCGCTGATCAAGCGCATGAAGAAGCGCGTGATCGTGCTCGACCATGGCCGGCTGGTCGCCGATCTGGCCGCGCAGGAGGTGCTGTGAACACGTCGTCCGAAGGCATCCACGCGACCGTCCGCACCGCGGCGCCCGAGGTGTCGCCGCGCAACGAACATACCCGCGGCCGCCGTCTCGGCAGCTGGCGGGAGCATCACGGCTGGAGCGCGGCGGCCAGCCTGCGCCGGCTCGCCTCGCGCCCGTTCGGCAGCCTGCTTACCATCGCCGTGATGGGTCTGGCGCTGGCCTTGCCGCTGGCGTTCTACCTGCTGCTGGGCAATGTGCAGAAGCTCGGCGATGCGCTGGGCCAGAGTCAGGCGATCAGCGTTTTCATGCAGCCCGGGCAGACTGCGCAGCAGGCGCAGATGCTGGCCAGCCAACTGGGTGGCCGCCCCGAGGTGGCCGCGGTGGTCGTCAAGACTCCGCAGCAAGGCATGGACGAACTGGCGAAAATGCAGGGCTTCTCCGGCGCCGTGCAGACGCTGGACGACAACCCGCTGCCCTATGTGCTGCAACTGCAGCCGCGCGCCGGGACAAGTGCCGGCGCGCTCGAACAGCTGGTGGCCGACGTACGCATGATGCACAGCGTCGAGCTGGTGCAGGACAGCGGCAGCTGGCGCCAGCGGCTGGACGCGCTGCTCGGCGTCGGCAATCGCGTCGTGCTGGTGCTGGCTTCGTTGCTGGCGCTGGCAGCGTTGCTGGTGGTCGGCAACACGGTGCGGGTGGACATCGCCAGCCGCAGCGAGGAGATCGGCGTGTTGCTGCTGGTGGGCGCCAGCAATGCGTTCGTGCGCCGGCCGTATCTCTATGCAGGAATCTGGTACGGCCTGTTCAGCGGCATCCTTGCGGCTTTGCTGGCGCTGCTGATCGAGTTCGCGCTGGCCGGGCCGGTGGCCCAGCTGAGCCGCGCTTACGATGGCAAGCTGCAGGTCGGCGGCTTGCCGTTGTGGCTGCTGCTGGCGGTACCGCTGGCTGCGGCGGCGCTGGGCTGGCTGGGTGCGCGGCTGGTCAGTTCATGGCAATTGCGCAAGTTGGGCTGACCGGTTCCGTCTAAGGTGATGCGAATCGCAGCCATCGATGCGGCGCTCAGTGCACTATCGGTATGGAAGCGGGCGCAGGGGGTGCGCTCGCAGGTTCATCGGCAAGGATCGCCGCGGGTCAGGTGGGTGAGTTAAGGAATGAGTACGAATATCAGCAGCCGTCTGCTCACCGAGGCACCGCGTGTGCTGGTGGTCGACGGCTCGCGAGTAGTGCGGCAGTTGATCACCCGTGTGCTGCAGGCCGAGCTTCCCGGTGTCGAAGTGATCGGCTGCGGCAGTGGTGCCGATGCGCAGAAGGTGCTCGGCGAGGGCGTGTTCGACTTCATCACCATCGCGCTGCGCCTGCCCGACATGGACGGGCTGGAACTGGCGCGCTTCGTGCGCGAGTCGGCGCCGCAGGTCTACGTGCCGATCGTGGTGGTGTCCGGCGACGTCGAAGACCGGCTGCATCGGCGCTCGCTGGGCGAGCATGTCACCGACTATTTCGACAAGGCGCTGGGGTTTCAGGCGCTGGCCGAGTTCATCCGCGGCTACGTGAGCCCGCAGGCGCCCGCGAGCGGCACCGTGCTCTACGTCGAGGACAGCCGCGTGGTCGCTCTGGCGACCCGGCGCATGCTGGAGAAGATCGGTCTTACGGTGCGCCACGTGGTCAGCGTGGAGGACGCGCTGGCCATGCTGGAAACCGATCGCGCGCTGGGCTGGGTCGGTGCCGACGTGGTGTTGACCGACGTCAGCCTGAAGGGCGAGCTGACCGGCGGCGATCTGCTCAAGCACATCCGCGGCGAGTTCGGTTATGGCAAGGGCCGGCTGCCGGTGCTGGTGATGACTGGCGACGAGAATCCGGCCAATCAGGCCGCGCTGATCCAGGCGGGTGCGAACGATCTGGTCGAGAAGCCGGTCGAGGAAAAACTGCTGATCACCAAGCTGCTGTTCCAGTTGCGTGTGGCGCAACATCTGCGCAGTCACGCGGGCGCCGAATGAGCAACGAGCGGATCAAGCAAGAAGGAATCAGGCTGGAGCCGTCATGGAAGGCGCGCATCGGCGACTATCTGCTGCGCCCCGAGATGCAGGCGCTGGCGGCCTTCCTGCGTGCGGAGAAGCAGGCCGGCAAACGGATTTATCCGCCGGGCCCCGAGATCTTCGCGGCATTCGCGCATACGTCTTTCGACGCCGTGCGCGTGGTGATCCTGGGCCAGGACCCGTATCACGGACCCGGCCAGGCCCACGGCCTGTGCTTCTCGGTTCGCGCCGGCGTGCGGGTGCCGCCGTCGCTGGAAAACATCTTCAAGGAAATCCAGCGCGACCTGGGCATCCCGCGCCCCGACCACGGCTGCCTCACACCGTGGGCCGATCGCGGCGTGCTGTTGCTCAACAGCGTGCTGACGGTGGAAGAAGGCCGCGCCGGTTCGCACCAGGGCAAGGGCTGGGAAGGCTTCACCGACGCGGCGATCGACGCGCTCAACCGCGAGCGCGAAGGCCTGGTGTTCCTGCTGTGGGGTTCGTATGCGCAACGCAAGGGCCAGCTGATCGATACCAGCCGCCACTGCGTGCTGAATTCGGTGCATCCGTCGCCGCTGTCGGCCCACCGGGGTTTCATCGGTTGCGGGCACTTCTCCGCCGCCAACCGATATCTGGAGTCGCGCGGTCAGGCGCCCATCGACTGGTCGCTGCCGCCCGCGGCCATGCTGTCGACGGCTTTACGCGCGGACTACGCGTAGCGCGGTCATCGGTCGGCGAGCGTTGCGGTCAGATGCGCCTTGGCCTGCATGACGGCATCGGCCAGCGTGGCGCCGCGCGCGAGCCATGCCGCGATGGCGGCCGACAGCATGCAACCGGTTCCATGCAGCCTGCCGGTTTCCACCCAGCGTGCCGCGAAGCGTTGCGTGCCTTCGGGCGTCACCAGCAGGTCGACCGCTTCGGCCAGGGGCGCGTGACCGCCTTTCATCAGTACGGCGCGCGGCCCCAGGGCCAGCAATGCACGCCCCTGCGCGGCCATCTGCGCTTCGTCCGTCGCGCACGGCACACCAAGCAGCACCGCTGCCTCGGCCAGATTGGGCGTGAGGCAGTCGACCAGCGGCAGCAGGCGCGAGCGCATGGACGCGACCGCGTCTTCGCTGAGCAGGCTGGCGCCCGACGTGGCGATCATCACCGGATCGAGCACCACGTGCGGTGGCCGGCGTCGGTGCAGGCAGTCGGCTACGGCGGCCACGATCGCGGCCGTGGCGAGCATACCCAGTTTGACGGCGCGGATATCGAGCCCGTCGAGGACTGCGTCCAGCTGCGCCGCCACCATCTCGGGGGACACGATCTGTATCGCCCGCACCCCGGCACTGTTTTGCGCGGTGACCGCGGTCAGCACGGTGGCGCCGTCGACGCCCAGCGCGGAAAACGTCTTCAGGTCGGCCTGGATGCCTGCACCGCCGCAGGAGTCGGAGCCGGCGATGGAGAGCACCGCCGGAATCGGGAAAACACGCTGCGGCACGCTCACGGCGTCCCGTCCGCCAGCGCCACCAGTGCCAGCCGGGTAAAGCCATGGTCGCGCAGATGGCGCCCGGCCTGCCACGCGCGCAGGCCGCTATGGCAGCACAGCACGATGCGGCTGGCGGAGGGCGGATGGTCGTCGATCAGGGTGCCGATCATGTCGACTTCAAGCCGCAGCGCGCCGTCGAAAGGCGACACCGGGGCTTCGTCCAGGCCCCTCAGGTCGACCACCAGATCATCGGCAGTCACCTCGCGGGGGGAGATATAGCGCAGCAGGGGACCGTCCGGTTCGGCCGCGTCGTGGAAGGCGAAGCCGCCGAAGCTCAGCCGGGCGGCATCGAAAGTCACCAGCCGGCCAAGCGGCGAGGGCGAGATGGCCAGAATCAGCTGCAGCACGAGCTGCGCCTGCAGGCTGCCGATGACGCCTACCAGGCTGCCGAGCACGCCGGCGCTGCTGCAGGTCGCCGCACGCGCAGGCATGTCGGGAAACACCGCCCGGTAGCTGGGCGCACCTGCGCAGAACGCACCGGCATAACCGCTCAAGCCGACCGCCGACGCGCTGACCAGCGGCCGTGCCAGCGCCTGGCAGGCATCGTTCAGTACATACGTGGCGGCCAGGCTGTCGGCTGCGTCGACCACGATATCGGCGTCGCCGACCAGACGCGCGGCGTTGTCGGGCGTTGCGCGTGCGGCGAGCGTCTCCACCTTGATCGTGGGGTTCAGGCGCAACAAGGCCGCGCGTGCCGCCGCGGCCTTGGGCGAGCCCACATCGTCCATGGTGTACAGCGGCTGGCGATGCAGGTTGCTCTCCTCGACCACGTCGTGGTCGACGATGATGAGGCGCCCGACGCCGGCCGCAGCGAGGTATTGCAGCACCGGACAGCCCAGCCCGCCCGCACCGATGACCAGCACGCTGGCTGCCGCCAGCCGCGCCTGGCCGTCCTTGCCGACCGGTGCCAGCGCGATCTGGCGCGCATACCGGCCGGTCATGCGATGGTCCCCATGGAAGCCGCCGTCGTGGCACTTATCCACGACGCGGCACGGGCCAGGGGATCGGGATGCCTGGTCACGTCGCTAACCACCGCGACGCAGTCCGCGCCTGCGGCGAGGCAGCCGGCGGCCCGCTCCAGCGTGATGCCGCCGATCGCCACCAGCGGCAGGCGGCCGATCCGGCGTTTCCACTCGCCGATGCGGTCCAGTCCCTGCGGAGCCCAAGGCATCGCCTTCAAGCTCGTCGGGTAGATCGGTCCGAGCGCCACATAGTCGGGCGCCACGCCGAGCGCACGTTCGAGCTCCGCGTCATCGTGCGTGCTGACACCGAGCTTCACATGCCGCGTGCGAATCGCCCTCAGGTCGGCACCGGCCAGATCCTCCTGGCCCAGGTGAATGAAATCGGCGCCTTCGTCCAGCGCGATGTGCCAGTGATCGTTGACGACCAGTTGCACGCGCCGAGGCGCGCAGATCGCCAGCGCGGCGCGCACTTCGCGGCGCACATCGTCGGCGGTGCGTTGCTTGATCCGCAACTGCACCAGCTTCACGCCCACCGGAACCAGCCGCCGGATCCAGTCGGTGCTGTCGACGACGGGATAGAACGCGGCTAGCCGGCTCATTCCAGCCAGGCCTTGCCGAGCAGCGGCGTCGACGGCGTGGCGATGTCGCGACACTCCATCGGCTGCGCGAGAAACGCGGCCCGCCCGGCCTCGACCGCCTGGGCAAACGCGCCGGCCATCACCACCGGGTCGCCGGCCATCGCCACGGCGGTGTTCAGCAGGACGCCGTCATAGCCCAGTTCCATCGCCGCAGCCGCATGGGATGGCCGGCCTATGCCCGCGTCGACGATCAGCGGCACTTCCGGGAAGTGGGCGCGCAGTGCGCGCAGGCCGAAGAGATTGTTGAGGCCCATGCCGGTACCGATCGGCGCGCCCCACGGCATCAACACACGGCAGCCCGCTTCGAGCAACCGTTCGGCGACGACCAGGTCGTCGGTGGTGTACGGGAAAACCTCGAACCCGTCGGCGCACAGTACATTGGCTGCCTCGACCAGGCCGAACACGTCCGGCTGAAGCGTGTCGACCTCGCCGATCACTTCGAGCTTGATCCATGAGGTCTGGAAGATGTCCCGCGCCATCTGTGCGGTAGTCACCGCTTCCTTCACCGAATGGCAGCCGGCGGTATTGGGCAGTACCCGCACGCCGAGCCCGCGGATGATCGACCAGAAATCCTGGCCGCCGCGTTGCGTGCCGGATTCGCGCCGCAGCGATACGGTGACGATGTCGGTGCCGGACGCCCGCACCGCGTCGCCGAGGATCGCCGGGGACGGGTATCGCGCGGTGCCCAGCCACAGCCGCGAAGCGACTTCGATGCCGTAGAGGTTCATCGCTCAGCCGCCTTGCATCGGCGCGACGATTTCGAGGGCGTCGCCGTTCGCCAGCACGGTCGAGGCACGGGCGGCGGCAGCGACGAAGCGCCCGTTGAGCGCGGTGGCGATGATGGTGTCGCCGTAGTCGAGCTCGTCCAGCGCCTGCGCCAGTGTGGTCGCGCGCAGCCTCCGCTCGACACCGTTCACGATGATCTGCATGAAGACTCTCCGAATGATGTGCCGAATAGGGCCTGCGCGGCCTGATGGGCCATGGCCGGCGCCAGCAGGAAGCCGTGGCGGTACAGGCCGTTGACATGCCATGTGCGGCCGCGTCGCACCAGCCGCGGCAGGTTGTCGGCAAAGGCCGGGCGGATGCCGACGCCCATCTCGACGATCTCCGCCTCGCCGAACGCCGGGTGCAGCGCGTACGCGCCGTTGAGCAGCTCCATCGCCGAACGCGCCGTGACCGGGCCGCCATGATCGCTTTCGATCATCGTGCCGCCGATCATGAACAAGCCATCGGCGCGCGGTATCACGTACAGCTGCATGCGCGGATGCAGCAGTCGCACCGGACGCGAAAGCTTGATGTCCCTCGTGCGCACCAGCAGCATTTCACCGCGAACGCCGCGCAGGTCGTCCAGCGTGTCGCGAGCGGCGAAGCCGCGGCAGTCCAGCACCTGGTCGGCGTCGATCGGGACGGTGGTGGCGTCCACGCCGAAGTGAATACAGACGCCCATGTCGCCGAGCCTGGCGGCCAGCGCCGCCACGGCCCGGCGGGGGTCCAGGTGCGCCTCGTCGGCGAAGAACAGCGCCTGGCGGAAGCGCCCGGCAAGATCGGGTTCCAGCTCGGCGATGCGCTCGGCACCGATCCGCTCGAAGCGTTCGGTGCGCCGGCCGAAGTGGTCGAGTTCGGCATGGTCCCGCGCGGACGCCACCACCAGGGTGCCGTTGCAGACGGTTTCGCTGAAATGCCGCGGCCACCAGTCGAGTGCCCGCTGCCCCAGCCGGCCCACCGGGGGCTCCGCGCTTTCCTGCTCGCACCACGGTGCCAGCATGCCGCCGGCAAACCAGCCGCACGCCTGCGCTCCCAGCCGCGTGCCCCGTTCGACGATGTCGACACGGGCGCCCCGGGCGGCCAACTCGAGTGCCGCCACGAGGCCGGTCACGCCGGCTCCGATCACGGTGACGCGCATGGACTCACTCCACCGACGGCACGTAGAGTTGGGCACCTTGCTCCATGAACTCGCGCGACTTGGTCGCCATGCCTGCACGTGTTTCCGCTTCCATCGCCAGGACGTCCCTGCGCAGGTCCTGGGTGATCTGCATCGAGCAGAACTTGGGGCCGCACATCGAACAGAAGTGCGCCACCTTGTGCGCGTCCTTCGGCAGTGTGGCGTCGTGGTAGGCGCGCGCGGTGTCCGGATCGAGCGAGAGGTTGAACTGGTCGTCCCAACGGAACTCGAAGCGTGCCCGCGACAAGGCATCGTCGCGTACCTGCGCGGCCGGATGGCCCTTGGCCAGATCGGCCGCATGGGCTGCGATCTTGTAGGTGATGACGCCGGTCTTGACGTCGTTGCGGTCGGGCAGGCCCAGGTGTTCCTTCGGCGTGACGTAGCAGAGCATGGCGGTGCCGAACCAGCCGATCATCGCGGCGCCGATGCCGGAGGTGATGTGGTCGTAGCCCGGCGCGATGTCGGTGGTCAACGGGCCCAGCGTGTAGAACGGCGCCTCGGCGCAGCATGCCAGCTGCTTGTCCATGTTGAGCTTGATCTTGTGCATCGGGACGTGGCCCGGCCCTTCGATCATCACCTGGCAGCCCTTGGCCCAGGCGATCTTCGTCAGCTCGCCGAGGGTCTCAAGTTCCGCGAACTGGGCTTCGTCGTTGGCGTCGGCGATGGAACCGGGACGCAAGCCGTCGCCAAGCGAGAACGCGACGTCGTAGCGGCGCATGATGTCGCAGATCTCGTCGAAGCGTTGGTAGAGAAAACTCTCCTTGTGGTGGGCAAGGCACCAGCGCGCCATGATCGAACCACCGCGCGACACGATGCCGGTCACCCGTTTGGCGGTGAGCGGAACGTGGCGCAGGCGGACTCCGGCATGGATCGTGAAATAGTCCACGCCTTGCTCGGCCTGCTCGATCAAGGTGTCCTTGAACACCTCCCAGGTGAGCTTGACCGGGTCGCCGCCCACTTTCTCCAGTGCCTGGTAGATCGGCACCGTGCCGATCGGCACCGGGGAGTTGCGGATGATCCAGGAACGGATGTTGTGGATGTTGCGGCCGGTGGACAGGTCCATGATCGTGTCGGCGCCCCAGCGGATCGCCCACACCAGCTTCTCCACTTCTTCGGCCACGCCGGACGAGATCGCCGAGTTGCCGATGTTGGCGTTGACCTTGACCAGGAAATTGCGGCCGATCGCCATCGGCTCGAGTTCGCCGTGGTTGATGTTGGCGGGGATGATCGCCCGCCCCAGTGCGATCTCCTGACGCACGAATTCGGGGGTCACGAACGCGGGAATGGCGGCGCCGAAGGACTCGGCCCCGGCGATCGTCGCACTCGCATCTTTCAACGCCTCGGCCCGTCCCAGGTTCTCGCGGTGGGCGACGTAGATCATTTCCTCGGTGATGATCCCGGCACGCGCGAACTCCAACTGGGTGACCGGCGCCTCCGGCCGGCCCATCCGCAACCTCCGTCGTGCCGGGCACGGGGCGACCAGGCGGTCCGGCCCGACACCGCCGTTGTCCTCGGGCCGCACCGTGCGGCCCTCGATGGCCTGGAAACCGCGTGCCTGGACCCACGGTTCGCGCACCAGCGGCAGGCCGGCCGCCAGATCGATGCGGGCCTCGCTGTCGGTATACGGGCCCGACGGGTCGTAGACCCGGATGGCCGGCGTCTGCGCATCGGTGACGGCGATCTCGCGAAACGGCACGCGGATCGAAGGATGCAAAGTCGGTTCGACGTAGACCTTCTTCGATCCGCCGATCGGCCCGGTCGTGACCGTATCGGGTGCTGAGCCGGGCAAGGGTGCAGATGTGTTCATGGATCTCCTCCTGGGACAAAACAGGAGATCCGGGATTGACGATGTAAGGGTGGGCGACCGACCCGAATGAGTCGCTCGCCGTTATTCCCGTTCCTCCGCCGGCATGACCCGGATCAGGTTCAAGGGTCAGCTCGCGCTATCTCAGCCCCTTGCGGGGCACCCCTCGGAATGTCCGCGCAGAATGGATCCGCGTATGGCGGCCTGTCAAGGTTGTGCTGGGGCCGCCGCGGTGTCGCCGCTGATGTCGAGATCCCTTAAGGCAACACTGATCAAGTATCGCCGTCGTCATGATGGTGTCGGTTGGTTCTAAGGTTCTGATGTATAGCGATTTCCACTTACGCGGTCACTACGTCACACCCGCGCTACTGACACATTCACGGAAAATTTCAAGCTAGTTGTCGCCTCAATGATTAATTTTCAGGCGGCTTTTCGTTCCTGGTTACGAGCTGTCGTGATGGCGTCCCGGTCGGGATTCAGATGGACGGTATGGATGCGCGTCCAGTTGCGCGTAGCGCCTTTCCAACGTAGCGGCTGAGATTGACGTGCGGCTTCGTAGAGCGCGACGCGTTGATCCAGGATGGCCTGATCCAG